>JAHCMM010000193.1 GCA_019192515.1 Cyclobacteriaceae bacterium SS2 | reverse complement strand
CAAGAAAAAAGAAGTATTCGAACCCTTAAATCCACCGCATGTAGGGCTCTATGTCTGCGGACCAACAGTATATAGCGACGTTCATCTGGGTAACGTCCGCACTTTTATGTCTTTCGACGTGATCTATCGGTACTTGAAATTTCTTGGTTATAAAGTTCGGTACGTTAGGAATATCACTGATGTAGGCCATTTGCTCGATAGTGGAGAAGACAGGATTTCTAAAAAAGCCACGTTGGAAAGCCTGGAGCCTATGGAGATCGTGCAGAAGTATACCAATGATTTCCATGATGTGATGGCGACCTTCAATATCCTTTGCCCGGACATCGAGCCGACTGCCACCGGCCACCTGATGGAGCAACTGGATATGATTGACCAGCTGGTAGAAAATGGGCTGGCTTATGAATCCAATGGATCAGTCTATTTTGATATAGAAAAATATAACAAGGAGAATACCTACGGAAAGCTTAGTGGAAGAAAGATTGAAGATCTACTCAATCAGACCCGAGAGCTGGATGGGCAGGATGATAAAAAGAACCCACTTGACTTTGCTCTATGGAAAAAAGCAGCACCTGAGCATATCATGAGATGGAAAACAAAATGGAGTGATGGATTCCCCGGCTGGCACCTGGAATGTGCTGTGATGAGCACCAAATACCTGGGCAAGGAATTTGATATCCACGGAGGCGGCATGGACCTGCAATTCCCACATCATGAATGCGAGATCGCTCAATCCTATGGTACCCATAAAAAAGAACCTGCACGGTATTGGCTGCACACTAACATGCTGACGGTGAATGGCCAGAAGATGAGTAAGTCTCTCGGGAATTCCTTCCTGCCTAAGCAACTTATTAGCGGAGACCATGAACTGCTTGATCAGGGGTTTAGTCCGATGACCATCAGGTTTTTCATGCTACAGTCACATTATGCAAGCACGTTGGATTTCTCCAATGAGGCATTGCTTGCTGCTCAAAAGGGTTATTTCAAGATGGCCAATGGCATGCGAATCATCAAAAAAATGGAGTTTCCTGAAACTGCGGAGGCAATCGACGAAAAACAAAAGGAGCAGATCGAAAAGTTTTGTGACAACTGCTTCTATGCTATGAACGATGATTTCAACACCGCTTTGACGATTGGGCATCTTTTTAATATCCTTAAAAAGATCAATGCCATTCACACCGGTCAGCTGCCTATCGAAACAATTGGAAAAGAGACCTTCGAGCGAATGAAAACAACCTTCATTGAATTCAATGAAGAGGTGCTGGGGATTAAAGCAGAGGATTCATTGCCGGGTGGTCAATTGCTAGACATTGTGCTCAAGGAATATAAGCAGGCGAAGGACGCCAAAAATTATGAAAAGGTAGATGAGCTCAGATCTGCCCTGAAAGAGAGCGGAATCGTGGTGAAGGACATGAAAACAGGCATCGACTGGGCCTACGAGGAATAAATGAGCAACAAAAAAGGGGCCGAAGCCCCTTTATAAAGATTAGTGAGCATAAAGTTTTTCTTTGTGCTTTTTCAATTGGCGACGTAAAGCCTCGACGGCTTCATCAGTCCCTGCTTCAAAAGATTTTGCTTTCATTTTAGCGAACAATTGCTGACCAGGGATATTGAGCTTTATCTCGACAATCTTGTTCTCCATTGAGTCATCCTTATCCAACCTCAGAAATACTTCTCCGTCAATGATACGATCATAAAATGTATCCAGCTTATTAGCTTTTTTCTGGATGAAATCAATCAATTTGACATCTGCGTCGAAGTGAATAGAATGCGTCTGTAGTTTCATGTCAATTAGAATTTAGAAATTAAACATTAAGCTTTTGGATGGGCCTGTTCAAAGACAGACTTTAATTTTTCCATCGAATTGTGGGTATACACCTGGGTCGCTGCCAGGCTGGTATGCCCCAGTAAATCTTTTACAGCATTCAGATCGGCTCCTTTATTGAGCAAATGCGTTGCGAATGTGTGCCTAAGCACATGCGGACTTTTCTTAGAAAGTGTAGTTACCAGTTGAAGGTATTTCTGTACGACACGATATACAAACATGGGATAAAGCTGCTGGCCGGTGTTGGTAACTACTAAGTATGGCGTCATCTCTTCAAAATCTTCAAGTTGCCTTTTTTCTTTATAGCTCTTAATTAATTGAACGAGATTTTTGCCAATTGGTATGACTCTTTCCTTATTTCTTTTTCCCAGTACCTTAATATTTTCCTGGAAGACATTGATATCCTGATCTTTAAGTCCAATCAGCTCTGCTAGCCTGATGCCGGTACCATACAGCAATTCGAGAATGAGCTTGTCCCTAAGCCCTTCGAAGTCATCGGAATACTCAATCTGATCCAGCAGGACGTCGATCTCTGATTCCCTTACAAAGGATGGAAGTTTTTTCTCAGTCTTGAGTGGTTTTAGTCGGGTAGCCGGATTATTTGAGATGTGTTCTCTGGCTTGCAGGTATTTGTAGAAAGATTTGAGTGTGGCAATCTTTCGATTTACCGTACGGGGAGATACCCCTGATTCAATTTGAGATACGACCCACCCCCGGAGATGAATATGGTTCGCCTCCGTGAAATCGGTGATCTCGAAAGTCTGTGAAAGATATCCTGAGAGTTGGGACAGATCCCGCTGATAGGCTTCAATGGTATGTGTGCTATACCGTTTTTCGTATTGAAGGTATCTTAAAAAAGAGTCTGTCATAAGTTCAGCATCTCCTCTGGGTGAGGATCACTAAACTTACTAAATAAAATAGAAATACCTGAGGGGGGAATTAGATATTTTCCTGATCGCGCATCTTTTGTCGATAAGAAGCTCTGATAACTTCGCTTCTTCTCTTCACAGAAGGCTTGGTAAACGCAGTCCTTTCTCTCAATTCTTTAAGAACTCCGGTCTTCTCGAATTTCTTTTTGAATCGCTTCAGGGCCTTATCTATTGATTCGTTCTCTTTAACGTTTACAATAATCATGTTTTTCTCCTTGAAATTTTAATGGACTGCAAAATTAGGGTATTTTTTGATGATGGCAAATAATTATGTGATTGCCAGCAAATAATTTCTGTTTTTTTAGACCCTCAAAATTTTATCTTTGCGCTCTATGGCGAATGGAGACGAATTAATTACCCTGAAAAATATTGCTTCTCATTGCAAAGAATATGGTTTTATATACCCTAGCAGTGAGATTTACGACGGACTGAGCGCAACCTATGACTATGGTCCCAATGGTTCTGAATTGAAAAACAACATCAAGGATTATTGGTGGAAAGCGATGGTCCGTATGAATGAAAACATCGTGGGGATCGATGCCGCCATCTTTATGCACCCCACTACCTGGAAAGCCAGCGGGCATGTGGATGCGTTCAACGATCCTTTGATTGATAATAAGGATTCTAAAAAGAGATACCGTGCGGATGTATTGATTGAGGATCAAATCGCCAAGATCCAGGGCAAAATTGACAAAGAAGTTAGCAAAGCGGCCAAGCGCTTCGGAGATGCATTTGACCAGGAGCAATTTCTCAATACCAATGAAAGGGTACTTAAATATCAAAGTCAGATCAGTGAAATTGAGGAGAAGCTCAAAGCCTCAATGGGCAGTGGTAACCTCAAGGCCATGAAAGATCTGATAGATGAACTGGAAATTGCAGATCCGGTTTCAGGATCGAGAAACTGGACAGACGTGCGTCAGTTCAACCTGATGTTCTCTACAGAGTTGGGCTCCGTAGCAGATGAATCAGGAAAGATCTATCTGAGACCTGAGACGGCTCAGGGTATTTTCGTCAACTACCTGAACGTGCAAAAGACCAGCCGGATGAAACTGCCTTTCGGAATTGCCCAGATCGGTAAAGCATTCCGAAATGAGATCATAGCCCGGCAGTTCATCTTCCGGATGCGTGAGTTTGAGCAGATGGAGATGCAATTCTTTATTCAGCCCGGAAGCGAAAAAGAATGGTACGAGCACTGGAAAGAAAAAAGAATGCGTTGGCACAAGGCATTAGGTCTGGGAGATGACAGATATCGATTCCATGACCACCTGAATCTGGCTCACTACGCCAATGCTGCCTGTGACATTGAGTTCAACTTTCCAATGGGATTCAAAGAGTTGGAGGGTATTCACTCCCGAACAAACTTCGACCTTGGAAGTCATGAAAAGTTCTCCGGCAAAAAGCTTCAGTACTTTGACAACAATACCAATGAAAGCTACGTGCCTTACGTCCTGGAGACAAGTATTGGACTAGATAGAATGTTTCTTGCGGTGATGTCGGCAGCTTACCAGGAAGAGAAGTTGGAAGATGGCAGTGAAAGAACCGTTCTCAAAATACCGCCTGTACTCGCCCCCAATAAGGTTGCAGTACTTCCACTGGTAGATAAAGATGGTCTACCTGAAAAAGCACTTAAAATCATGGATGACATCAAGTTTGATTTCAACGCGATTTATGAGGCCAAAGACAGTATTGGGAAGCGCTACAGACGTCAGGATGCCATTGGTACTCCGTATTGTGTAACCATCGACAATGAAACCATGGAAGATGATTCTGTAACAATCCGTGACAGAGACACCATGCAACAGGAGCGTGTATCCATTGCTGAGTTGAAAGACAGGCTAAGGGACAAGACAGACCTAAATAAGCTACTTAGAAGTATTTAGTCATATCTTCTTTCCCTGAGGCTATACTGTAGACCGGTTTGCTCATCAGTCAACCTCAGCTCATCACCCAGGAGTAAAACATCCCAGATTTTGTTTGTATTTTCAAACACAATATTTCTGTGCCGGGAATTGATATACATTTCCCCTTGCTCAAGAATGCCTAGCTCGTCGCTAATGAAATAATGCCCATCTTCAGCAATATGGAGAAGCGTATTGGAAAGCGCTCGTGTTGCACGACCATTTCCCTTGATTTCGTAAAGATCCCAACTCCCGATTAATTTTTCTTCAACCACATTGAGATCAGGGATCTTTTGTAAGGAAGTAAACAACAATGAGGTCGTGGAAAGATGGTGGTCTGTGCCCGTCAAAACCATTTTGCCATCTTTAACTTTCACTATCCATTTTTCATTGAACCATGATTCATCCCCACTGCTAAATATCAGTGTATCAGCATGAATTTTATAGATCCCTATAAAATCTTTTGTCGCTTGCGATACCGCAAAACTTCCATTTTCATCAATGGACAAGATCACCGGTTCAAACTTTCTTTCAAAATGCAAGAAATGGACTTTGTCAAGCTGCCACAGACCTGACAGATCTTCTTTAACTGATGTTTTACAACCAAAACATAGGACCAGGCCAAATAAAATAGACAGTCTCATCATTTTGCAGGGCAATTTCCTCCATTAAAATACGAAATTTTTACAATTATTCACACACAATAGTTTGTGACCATTTGTCATACTGTCAATATCAACTTCACTACTGGTTCATAAATAACTGGTTAGAAATGCATATCTTTCTAATCCAAACATGGTTACATTCTTCATTGGGATTGCCGTTGCCTTCGTACTAGGGAGGTTGATCACAAAGTATCAGTACGAGTACTTTCTGAGTCACACTAATCTCTCTTCTACCGGGTTAAAACCATCACAAAAAGCCATTCTGGGGAGGCACTTTGACTTTTACAATCTCCTACCTCCGAAGTCAAAAAAGATTTTCGAGTACAGAGTGGCCAAGTTTATCAGCCTGAAGGAATTTGTCCCACGCAATATGGATGAAGTGACTGAAGAGATGCAGGTTCTAATTGCTGCCTCTGCTATCCAGCTCACATTCGGGCTTCCTAAAATATTTCTTCGCCATTTCAAATACATCCTTGTTTTCCCTGATGATTTCTACAGTCATTCGAGTAATCAATATCATAAGGGTGAGGTAAATCCGATGAAAAAGGCGATCGTACTCTCCTGGAAGCACTTTGTGGAGGGATACATCAGCAATGAAGGGATCAACCTGGGACTTCATGAGATGGCCCATGCGCTGCAGTTGGAAAACATCGTGCAGAATGGAGAATTTGATTTCCTCAAAGATGAGGATATCAAAAAGTGGCAAAAGCTTGCAGCGGATGAGATAGTAAAAAAATGGTGAGGCAACTTTCTTTCGGGAATACGGAAGCACCAACCAGGCTGAATTTTTTTCAGTTGCAGTTGAAAATTTCTTTGAAAAACCTAAGGCTTTTAACGAGTATCACCCTGAACTATATCTGGTGATGACAGATTTGCTCAATCAGGATCCGTTGTTGTTAGAGAATGCAGAATTCAGGAGTAAGTAGGCTGGAGAATCTTAATTATACTTTTGGTATTATACCAACGGAATAACTGGACTTGTTGGTAAATAACCGATATTTAGTAGACCAACGACAAATTCTCACCAAATGGATAACCAATCATTTATCAGCGAATTCAAATCGCAATGTATTCGTCAAATGGAATTGAACCTTCCCAGAATCGAAAAATGTTTCAAAATCCTGACAGAAGAAGATATCTGGATGCAACCAAACTCTTCATCCAACAGTATTGGTCATCTTATCCTTCATTTATGTGGGAATATCCGGCAGTATGCCATTTCATCACTGGGGGATATTCCTGATATACGCCTCAGAGAGGAAGAATTTTCGGCCAGGGGTGGATATACTAAAAATGACCTGTTTGTTAAACTGACTGAAACAGTCTCAGAGGCCGTCAATGTGATACGGGTTGTTTCTGATGATGATTTGCTCAGGCATAGAATAGTACAGGGTTTTAACTATACAGGAATTGGGATCATGATCCACGTCACCGAACATTTCTCCTATCATACCGGTCAAATTGCCTTCTGGGCCAAGTTGATGAAAGATAAAGATCTTGGGTTCTATGCTGGGGTAGATCTGAATAAGAAGAATTTGTAATAAAATTCAGCGTGAGAGAAGTCTATGTCACTGGGCCATATACGGGATAAAGCTAGATAATCTTAACAAGAAAATATCCGTTAGTTACAGTAGTAATAATGTACATTTACAATATGGAATCAGTCAGAATAAATATAAAATCAACTGAGGCTAAAAAATATCTTCAAGAGCTTGAAGCAAGGAATTTGATTGAGATAAAATCAAGGACGGACTTCAAAAAAGAACTTTCTTCTCTCGCCAAAAAGCTAAGAGCAAAAAATAAGGGCATTACTGATCAAGACATAATCAAGGAAGTCAAATCTTTTAGAACAGCAAATAACTGATGTGTCCTATCGAATCGTAATCGATACCAATTTTTGGATAAGTTACCTACTCACAAATAGTTTTACCTTTTTAGATTCCATATTTGATCATCCCAATTTCATAATTCTTTACGATGAAAATCTACTTAAAGAAATCTCCCATGTGGCTTTGAGACCAAAATTCAACGGAGTAATTAAATCAAAAGACTTGCTTAAACTTATTGATTCAATAGAAGGGCTCGGAGAATACATCGAATCAAAATCATCAATTGAAGAATCCCGGGATATAAAGGACAATTATCTACTTTCACTTTCAGTTGATGGTAAGGCAAACTATTTAATAAGTGGTGATAATGATCTGCTTGAATTAAAAACTATTTCAAAAACTAAAATAATTGGAATTTCAGAACTTCAGGAGATTCTAAATAAGCTATGAACTGGATACAACTGCTTTCATCCAAAAGATTTGGTGACAAGGATGTAAAACCCAACAGTGAAACCCGAAGTCGGTTTGACCAGGATTTTGATCGGTTAATCTTTTCTCACCCCTTTCGAAAATTACAGGATAAAACCCAGGTCTTTCCACTTCCAGAAGATGACTTTGTGCATACACGGCTGACACACAGCCTGGAAGTTTCCAGCGTAGGCAGATCCCTGGGACGTGCGGCCGGTGAATTTTTATTGCAAAAACATCCCGAGCTTACTGGGGAAGGTTTTACCATCCATGACTTTGGCAGTATAGTAGGAGCAGCCTGTCTGGCTCATGATCTGGGAAATCCCCCTTTTGGACATTCAGGAGAGTCGGCTATTTCTTCTTTTTACCTCAACCATCCGGATGGCCAAATTTTTCAAAACCTTGTGAGTGAGAAGGAATGGTGCGATCTCATCAATTTTGAAGGTAATGCGCAGGGTTTCCGAATTATGAATGACGAAAAAGAAGGAGGTCTTGCCCTGACATTTGCCTCCCTGGGTGCCTTTACCAAATATCCCAAGACCTCCTCAGCACCAGCCGTTAAGGGGAGAAAAAGCCAGAAGAAATACGGCGTTTACCGATCTAACTTCGAGCAGTTCCAATTGATGGCCACAGACATGGGTCTGGTAAAACTGGATGATGAAGCCTGGTGCCGGCATCCATTGGCTTTCCTGGTGGAAGCCGCCGATGATATTTGCTATAATATCATTGACCTCGAGGATGGATGCCGACTGGGTCTAGTCTCCTTTGAAAAGACCAAGGAACTTCTGGCAGCAATAATTGGAGAAAAATTTAATGAGGCTAAGCTGCTGAAAATAGAAGACCAGAACAATAAACTCGGAATGCTCAGNGCTTTGGCAATTGGTCAATTGATTGCGGAATGTGTGGAGGTGTTTAAAAACCAGGAAAATGCACTGTTATCAGGAGAGTTTGACCAGGCACTGACGGATATTATTCCATCGGCTAAAGCCCTTAATGCAATCAGTATGCTTTCTATTGACAAGATTTATCGGTCCAAGCAGGTATTGGAACGAGAGGCAGGAGGCTTTGAAGTGATAGAACGACTCATGAATGCCTTTGCCCGTGCAGTCTATTTTAAATTCTTTGAAAAAGACGCTTTTAACCCCAGGCAACGATCCATTTATCTCCTGCTCGACGAGTCTATTCGTTTACGACTGGAAAAACCTACCCAGTCAATCTATGATCACCTGCTGATTGTTTCAGACTTTGTTTCCTCCCTGACGGATTCTTATGCCATCAAGCTCTATAAAATCCTAAATGGGTATTCATTGCCCACCTCCCGAGGCTAAAATTGTGAATAAGTTTGAGTGATTTTGTTTTTATGTAGCCTCTATCTTTTTTAAATATTACATTTGCACCTCTTTTCCGAATGTGGACCAAAATCGCAAATATTATTTTAAAATACAGGATTACCCTAATGGTAATATTAGGTGTCATCACTGTGTTTATGGCTTACAAAGCGCAGGACATCGAATGGTCCTACGACATGGCCAATATTGTGCCTGAAGACGACCCCGAACAACAGTTCTTCAGACAGTTTAAAGAAACCTTTGGTGAGGATGGAAACATCATGGCCATTGGTATCCTCGATACTTCTGTTTATAAGGTTGATAACTTTCAAAAGCTTCAGTTTTTAACACGAGAATTAAGTAGCATCAAAGGTGTTAACAATGTTTTGGGTCTACCAAATCTCAAAACTCTCGAAAAAAACACAGCTGAAAGGCGTTTTGACCTGGCTCCAGCATTTCCTGAGATCCCACAGGATCAGGATTCATTGGACATATTGCTTGATAATGTTCGAAAATTAAAATTTTACTCTGGTCAGCTGATCAACGAAGAGAATGGCGCTACCCTGATCCTCGTCACGGTAGATAAAGAAGTTCTGAACTCCGATAGGAGGGATATCATGATCAATGACATCATGATGACAGGCAAACAGTTTTCCGAAGCTACTGGAATTGAGGTGTATTTTGCCGGACTCCCCTATGTCCGCTCTGTCAACACGATTAAAATCAAGCAGGAGCTGAATAAATTCCTTGTCATCTCTGTAATCATCACCGGACTGATCTTATTTGGATTTTTCCGATCCATCAAAGCCGTGATCTTCCCTTTGATCATCATCGGTGTGATCGTGATCTGGGTGTTGGGTACTTTGGCAATCCTTGAGTATAAAATAACGCTTCTCACGGGACTGATCCCATCCATCATTGTGGTGATCGGGATACCAAACTCAGTGTACATGCTGAACAAGTATCACAGGGAATATGCGATACATGGAGATCAGCGTAAAGCACTGGAAACGATCATCCGCAACATTGGGATCGTTACTTTCATGACCAATTTCACTACTGCTGTTGGTTTCCTCGTCTTGATGTTTACAGGTATCACCATCCTGATGGAATTTGGAATCGTCGCAGGAGTCAATATCATGTGCACATTCATTGTGAGTCTGATCCTGATCCCTTCCGTATTCTCATTCTTCAAGCCTCCAAGTACCAGGCATTTGAAGCACCTGGACTTCAAGATCCTATCCCTGATCCTTGAGTTTCTGGATTACATCGTCCACAGGCATCGAAAGCTCATTTTCGCAACCACAGTTGTGATCGTTGTGGCATCTGTTGCAGGTATGCTCACCATCAAGTCAATCTCCTACATGGTGGATGACCTGCCAGAGGACAGTCCATTGAAGAGAGAACTGGCTTTCTTCGAAGAAAATTTTAGTGGGGTATTGCCTTTGGAAGTGGTCGTGGATACAGGCAATAAACGAGGGGTACAAAGACTTGACAACCTGAGAAAGATTGACGAACTGGAGACCTTTTTCAAGGACTCGATTGATATGATTTCGCAGCCGGTTTCGGTTGTTAGCTTTATCAAAGCGGCAAAACAAGCCTACTACAATCAAAGTCCGGCTTACTATGACCTTCCCAACAGCAGGGAAACAGCGTTTATCCTTAGATACCTGGACCAAAGTGGNAACATGGAGGGTGTATCTAAAAACTTTGTGGATTCTACTGGACAATATATCAGGGTATCCCTGAAAATGCCGGATGTGGGAAGCAATGTAATGGACTCACTGGTCACCGAAGTCATTAGACCGAAAATTGAGGAGATTGTCGGAGATTCCAAGATCTCGGTGACGCTTACGGGTACCGTTTTGATGTTTATCAAGGGCAATAAGTATCTGATCGAAAACCTATTTACTTCGATGGTGCTGGCATTCCTGATCATTGCTGCCATAATGGGGCTTTTATTCAGAAACTTCCTGATGATTGTCATCTCGCTGGTTCCCAACATCATTCCACTGGTTATTACAGCGGGAATCATGGGATATTTCGGCATCCCTCTCAAACCAAGTACAGCATTGATCTTTAGTATCGCTTTTGGTATTTCCGTTGATAACTCTATCCATTATCTCGCCAAGTACAGACAGGAATTGAGAGCCAGCAAGGGGGTAGTATCCATCGCTGTTACAAAAAGTCTGAAAGAGACCGGTGCCAGCATGATCTATACCTCAATCATCTTATTCTGTGGCTTTGTAATATTCACGGCTTCAGAATTTGGGGGCACTATCGCGCTTGGAAAGCTAACATCGTTGACCTTGCTATTTGCGATGATGGCCAATCTGATCGTGCTTCCGGCTTTGATCTTGCAGTTTGATAGCGGAAAATTCAATAAGCAGGGAATGGACCTTAAAGATGACTATCCTGAGATGATCGAGGGAGATGTCGACGCCCTTCCTAAAAAGAACTCATCGAGGAAAGAGAAGAAGAAATAATCGTGGCAGCAAAATATCCTGAACATAAACAAGTTTCCTACCCGGACCTGGCAACTACACTCCTGGACAAATGGGAGAAAGGTAAGATATTTGAAAAGTCTGTTACCAGCCGGGAAAACGCAGAAACCTTCACCTTTTACGAAGGTCCCCCCTCAGCGAATGGGACTCCTGGCATCCACCATGTAATGGCCAGGACCATCAAGGATATCTTTTGTCGGTACAAGACCCTAAAAGGCTACCAGGTAAAGCGAAAAGGTGGTTGGGATACCCATGGCTTGCCTGTAGAGCTACAGGTGGAAAAAGATCTTGGTATCAAGAAAGATGACATCGGGGTGAAAATCTCTGTAGAAGAATATAACAAGCGATGTAAAGAGGCCGTCATGAAATACAAAGGTGAGTGGGATGATCTCACCAGGAAAATTGGCTACTGGGTGGATCTGGATGATCCTTATATCACATTTGAGCGTGATTACATGGAGACTCTCTGGTACCTACTCAAGAAACTCTACGACAAAGGCTTGCTTTACAAAGGATACACAATCCAACCTTATTCTCCAGCGGCAGGAACCGGTCTTAGTTCACACGAGCTGAATCAGCCCGGCACTTATCGGGATGTAAAAGACACTTCTATCGTTGCCCAATTCAAGGTAAAGAAAAGCGACCGATCTTCCTTCCTTTTCGAATCAGAAGATGAAGACGTACGCATCCTGGCCTGGACCACTACGCCATGGACACTTCCATCAAACTGTGCCCTGGCCATTGGCGAAAAAATCCAGTATGTCAAAGTCAAAACTTTCAATCAGTACACCTATCAGCCGGTTAGCGTGGTGTTGGCCAAAGATCTGGTAGGGAGTCATTTTTCTGCCAAGGCAAAGGATCTTCAGCTAAGTGATTACAAAGAAGGTGACAAAGTCATCCCATATGAAATCACTCAGGAATTTTCCGGGAAGGATATGCTTGAGGTTCGTTACGAGCAGTTGATGCCATATGTGACCAACGAAGACCTGGAAAAAAATGCATTCAGGGTAATCGCCGGAGATTTTGTTTCCACGGAAGATGGTACTGGAGTAGTTCATACAGCCTCAGTGTTTGGTGCAGATGACTTTAGAGTAGCCCAGCAAAATGGGGTGCCAGCTGTTTTGATTACCAATGAACAGGGAGAACAGGTTCCACTGGTGAATAAAAAAGGTCAGTTTGTCGATGTGGTAACTGACTTTGCAGGTAGATTCGTCAAAGAAGAATACTATGATGNCGAAACCCTGGCAGACCCCGACTTTAAGCCAACTGATGTGCTGATAGCCATCAAGCTGAAAGAAGAGAACAAAGCATTCCGCGTAGAAAAATACGAGCACAGCTATCCTCATTGCTGGCGAACTGACAAGCCAGTATTATACTATCCACTTGATTCCTGGTTTATCAAGACCACTGCCCTAAAAGACCGGTTGGTTGAATTAAACAATACAATCAACTGGAAGCCGGCAGCTACCGGTACAGGCCGATTTGGTAACTGGCTGGAAAATCTAGTAGACTGGAACCTGAGCCGGTCCCGATTTTGGGGAACGCCATTACCTATTTGGGTAAGCAAAGACAAGAAAGAACTTAAGTGTATCGGTAGCCTCGAAGAGCTGAAGGCCGAAGTGAACAAGGCTGTAGAAGCCGGATTGATGACGGAAGGTATCAGTGATGACTTTGACCTGCACAGACCGTATGTCGACGATATTGTACTGGTAAGTGATTCTGGCCAGGCCATGTATCGGGAGCCGGATTTGATAGACGTTTGGTTTGACTCCGGAGCAATGCCCTATGCTCAATGGCACTACCCATTTGAGAATAAAGATATTTTCGATGCCAACTATCCTGCTGATTTTATCGCCGAAGGAGTGGATCAGACCCGGGGATGGTTCTTTACCCTACACGCCATAGCGGTACTTCTCTATGACCAGGTGGCATTCAAAAATGTGATGGCAAATGGATTGGTATTGGATAAAAATGGTAATAAAATGTCCAAACGTCTGGGCAATGCCATCAATCCTTTTGATACCATCGAAAAATATGGACCTGATGCCACACGTTGGTACATGATTGCAAATGCCAATCCATGGGACAACCTGAAATTTGACCTGGAGGGGGTAGCAGAAGTACAAAGGAAATTTTTTGGTACGCTTACCAACACCTATTCATTCTTTGCTCTTTATGTCAACCTGGATGGATTTACGATAGATCCTAATAATACAATTTCCGTAGCAGAGCGACCCCGTTTTGACCGATGGATTATGTCAGAGCTGCAGGAACTCATCCAGAAAGTAGACTCCAATTACGAAAATTACGAGCCTACACAAGCTGCAAGAGCGATTCAGGATTTTGTGAACGATCAGCTATCTAACTGGTACATCCGACTTTCAAGGAAACGGTTTTGGATGAGTGAACTGAATGAGGATAAACGGGCAGCATATGAAACACTTTATGAATGTCTGTTTACTGTTTCTCAGCTGATGAGTCCTATTGCTCCCTTCTACGCAGATTGGCTCTACCAAAACCTGGTTCAGCCGATGACTGCCGGAAGTGTCCCGGATAGTGTGCATTTGTCGGATTTCCGTTCTGCAGATGAAAGCCTGATTGACCGGTCTTTGAGCGATAGTATGCATATTGCACAGTCTATCTCATCCTTAGTGCATTCACTCCGCAAAAAAGAAAAGATCAAGGTTCGGCAGCCTTTGCAGAAGATCCTGGTTCCGGTACTGAGTGAAAAGGAAAAACAGACGATCCTGGATGTAGAAGCTTTGATCAAGACAGAAATCAACGTCAAAGACATCGAACTGATCGATGACACCAGTGGTATTTTGGTGAAGAAGATCAAACCCAACTTTAGAAAACTAGGTCAGACATTCGGGCCAAAAATGAAATCGCTCACACCATTGATCAATAGCCTGGATCAGGATGACATTCGTGATTTCGAGCAAAAAGGGGCTTATAAGCTTACGCTTGATGGAGAAGAGATCACTTTGAGTCTGGAAGATGTGGAGATCACTTCTGAGGATATCCCGGGATGGTTGGTTGCTTCCGAGGGAGGTTTGACTGTTGCACTTGACATCACTTTGACTGATGACCTGAAGAAGGAAGGGATCAGCAGGGATATTGTCAATCGGGTGCAAAACCTGAGAAAAGATCAGGGGATGGAAGTTCAGGACAAGATCTCCATACATTATTTCTCCGGGGACGAAACAACCAAACAGGCGGTAGAAAAATTCAAAGAATATATCCAAAAGGAAACCCAAGCCCTCGAACTGGAGTATAAAAATGAATTGAGTAACGGAACCGAGCTGGATATTGATGGAGTTCCGATCAGGATTGCAATAGACGTACTAAAATGACAGCAAAGAAAATACCTCACGTACTATACTTTTTTGGCATCAGCTTCTTTGTCATCCTGCTAGATCAGGTTGTAAAGCTTTTGGTCCATTTCAATATGGAAATGGGAGTGAAAGGACAGATCCAGATCTTTGGTGATTTCTTTAAGCTTCACTATCTGACCAATCCCGGAATGGCTTTTGGCATGGAGATGCCTTTTGAAAACAGTAAGATCATCCTTACTGTATTCAGGTTGATCGCCATGATAGCTATTGGTTATTATCTGTATAAACTGTATGTAAATAAGTCCCCTCAGGGACTATTGATTTGTGTAGCGATGATCCTCGGAGGTGCGATTGGCAACGTGTTAGATAGTATTTTCTTTGGGGTTTACCTTGACAATGCTCCTTATGACGCACCTACTCCCTGGTTTCACGGACAAGTAGTAGACATGTTCTACATCGATATCTGGGAAGGCCGGGTTGCTGATTGGGTACCGATATTTGGTGGCGACTACATGGCACTATGGCCTGTGTTCAACATAGCTGATGCTTCCATTTTCCTGGGGATCACCTTTATCCTGATTTTCCAAAAGAAATTCTTTCACAAAGAGGAAGAGGTCAGTAAAGAGTCTGAGGTTCCTGTGACAGCCGGCAAGTCGGTTCAGGAAGACTAGAAAGTAAGCTTTTTCAAATCCTTCCTAAAAATATTTCTATCTACCGGAAAGACATTTAATAGTTTTGTGAGCTAATTACTATCACTTGTCTAATAAAGCCTTATCTGTATCTCTGGGAATTCTTGGTGTCCTGATGTTCTCCAGCAAAGCCGTCATGGTAAAGCTTGCTTATCAGTACGAAGTAGACACCATCACCTTGCTCTTGCTTAGGATGCTCTTCTCCCTCCCGTTTTACCTGGGGGTAATTTCCTGGCATCGATTAAGAAAAAACTCACATGGAGAGCCTGATAAAACTGCTTTAGGTGCGAGAGATTTTGGTTATCTCATCCTTTTCGGATTTCTGGGATATTACCTGGCTAGTTACTTCGACTTCCTCGGGCTCAACTATATCAAGGCTGGGCTGGAGCGTATCATTCTCTTTCTGTATCCCACCTTAGTCCTCCTCATCTCCTGGATAACACTTGGTCAGAAAATCACCCGGCAGCAACTTCTTGGGGTGATCATTACCTACCTAGGAGTAGTTGGGATTTTTGCGGCTGAACTCAACCTTTCAGCTCAGGACAATGTCTGGCTAGGTGGCACCCTGATCTTCTTAAGCGCCTTAACGTATGGTAGCTATATAGTTGGTTCCGGTTGGCTTATCCCAAGGTTCGGAGCCACCCTTTTCACCTCCTATGCCATGGTTGTTTCCTGCATATGTGTAATCCTGCATTATCTTTTTACTACAGATACACCTCTTTTCGAATTAGCTGCTGAAGTGTATATTATTGGGTTACTCATGGCCATTTTTGCTACTGTAATCCCTTCATATCTGATTTCTTATTCAATTAAGGGATTAGGAGCAAACAATTTTTCCATCCTGGGTAGCCTGGGACCCGTCTCTACGATTGTGCTTGCCTGGATCTTTCTGGATGAAACCATGACCTGGTTTCAACTGGTGGGCGCCATTGTCGTGATTGCCGGAATTTTTGTGGCAGAGAAGAAAAGGTGAAATTTTATTTTATACTTCCTCTTTTTCAAGGAACCGCTCCGGGATCCTGCCCTTCTGCCTGGCGAATATGGGTGGTTCTACCTGGAGGAAAGTATGTTCATTCAGGATCTCGCCAATGGCATAATCCAGGATAATTTTCATTCCATATACATCCGCATAATTGTATCGTACCAGTGTACCCAGTGCATGTGGATCACCATTGAGGTGTTGATTCCACAAAACAGGTGCCTGCTGACCGGTCATGTCCAGAATATCGGTATCCCTGTACATGCCAATGGCTTTCTCAATCTTTTTTTGTCCACCTCGCAAACCTATTCGTCTTGTCAGATACCGTAGATCAATATGACAAATAGGAAAATTTGCTTCAGGGAAAGCCGATTTTACAATCGGAATATCGAATCCTGACCCATTAAATGTGACCACTACTTTGGCCTGATCAATGGCTTCCAGCATGGGTTGCGGATCTTCTCCGGCAATGTAAAAACCAAAGTCATTACCTAACGACCAACCCACTACTGTGATCTGATCAAACCTGAATCCAGAACCTGTTGTCTCAATATCCAGAAACAACACATCTTCCGGGCAATGAAGCGCAATACGATAATACTCTGAAACAGGAATTCTCTCAATGAAATATTGAAAATTACGTAGCTGAAACTGTTTGCGCGAAGTCTCAAAGGTTGGCTTTGCCTTTTCAAACAGGCTGAGCTGACGATCAAAAGCTGACTCGTATTGATCCCAATTCGTTATCCCTTTGGCCCAGAGCTTTCCTTCCTGTTTCAGATTCACTTTTTTCAAATGCAAGAAGGTATGTTGCAGCATTCTTTAAAGATAATAGGTACGTGACACTAATACATAATTTGTGTGTACAGGAATTGTTCTTTTCAGGATTCAGGTAAGGTTAAAAGTGATTCAAATTGTTTAACTTTTAACCAATAATTGCCTAATTAATATGCCAAAGTTTCACGTCGAAAAATCCATATACATTGAAGCTACTCAGGAGAAGGTCTTCAAAATATTAAATGACTTCAGTACCTGGACGACCTGGTCGCCATGGCTTATCATGGAACCCGGGGCAAAAGTGATAGTGTCAGATGATAAAAAATCCTATGAGTGGAAAGGCGAAAAAGTTGGCAGCGGTAAAATGAAGATCACAAAAGAGGATGAAAATAAGTCTATTGATATAGACCTTACATTTCTCACACCGTATAAGTCAACTGCTAACGTCTGGTTTGAGTTAAAACAGAAAGACAAAGGGACCACAGTAACCTGGTTTCTTGACAGTAGTCTGCCGTTCTTTATGTTTTGGATGAAAAAGATGATGGTTGCTTTTCTGGGTATGGATTATCGAAGGGGTCTGGAAATGCTTAAAGATTATGTGGAGGATGGGGAAGTGCACTCTAAATTGACCTTTACCGGACCTGGTAAGTACCCGGGATGTAGCTATATAGGAATCAAGACGGAATGCGCCATCGATGATATCGGGCATGCCATGCAAGCAGATTTCGATACCCTGGGGGCTTACATAAAAGATAAACCGGATCTTGTCAATGGTCAGCCACTGGCCATTTATCATAAATGGGAGTTGGTCAAAGGTAGAACCACCTATACGGTTGCTTTCCCTGTAAAAAGTATTCCCACTAACCTTCCCAATGGCATAATTTCAGGATCGGTGCCCTCAACACCTATCTACACCTTGAGTCATCAGGGACCTTATCGCCATTTAGGGAATGCCTGGAGTACCATGCAAAACCTGGCTAGAAATAAGGTTTTCAAAATGAATAAGAAAATAGATCCTTTTGAGAAATACATCAGTATGCCCGGTGAAGTCGCCGACAACAAATTGAAGACCGAGGTCAATTTTGCTACAAAATGATTTATTCGGAAGGCAGGACTTCTAAATCAGCTGGCGGCCTGCCAGCTTGCTCGATTCGCTGATCCAGTAAAAGTGACATCTCACTGATGATTTCTGAGTAACCCTGATCATTAGCCAGGTTAACCATCTCCTGAGGGTCTATATTAAGATCATAAAGCTCCTCTAGCCCAGGTCCACCTTTCCCCCATCTGCTAAATCGGTATTGTTTATTTCTGACAGTATAATCCGTATATACCTGGGTGAGTATAGACTCCCTCACCTCATCATTTGGATCTTTCAATATCGGGACCAGGCTTTCCCCTGCCAGGTATCCAGGAGGTGTAACCTGTGCCAACTCACACAGTGTCGGGTAAAAGTCAATCATTTCTACAAATGAATCAGTTTGGCTGCCTCCATTTTTGATTTCAGGATCACAAATGATTAAGGGTATGCGACCTGAATTTTCGAACAACGTTAGCTTCTGGAAATAATCATGCTCACCCATGTGATAGCCATGATCTGAAGTAAATACTATAATGGTATTCTCTGATAAGCCCAAACTGTCCAGGGCATCAACTACTCGACCCACCTGCGCATCGAGAAAACTAATAGTGGCATAGTAAGCATGAATAGCTGACCTCTTTACAGAGGCAGAAAGGTTATTTTGCACCTCCCACCTGGTAAGATATTTCACTGCAGGTTCTGGAATGGTAGAAAAATAATCTTCAGGTACGGAGGGAACTACAATATCTGATTGATCATACATTTCAAAATATTCTTTGGGAGCTACATACGGCGTATGAGGCTTATAAAACCCCACACCTAGAAAAAAGGGTGTTTGGTTCTCTTTATATTCCGTCAACAACTGAATGGCCCTTGTGGCTACCAGGCCATCCGTATGTTGTTCACCACCTTCTTCTGTGGCCAGCCAGCTTAAGGTGGCTCCAAAGCGGCCAGGTGACAAGCTAAAAATCTGATCCTCCAGCTCTTTGTCTACTCCCCTGGGGTAAAATCTCCTGTTCCATGAGAGCGAATCATCATGACCGGTCGTACCAATGCCTCTGGGATTATCATAGTGATAAATTTTTCCCACCCGGGTAGCTTCATAACCAGCATTCATAAAAGCCTGGCTCATGGTGACAACATCCGGAACATGATCCCGAATATAATCTCTTAGCTCATGGTGTCCTGTCTGATCCGGATAAAGTCCTGTCATCATACTGGCCCTGGAGGGACCACATAGAGGGAAATTGCAATAAGCCTTACTGAAAAGCATTCCCCGCTCCGCCAAACGATCAATATTAGGAGTTTTAACCAGGTAATGATCATATACTCCTAAATTATCATTGAGATCATCAGCAATGATGAAGAGGACGTTTTTAGGTGATTTGCTTTCGGAGCATGAGATAAATAAACAAAAAACAAGTCCACATAGGAAATGAAAGGACCATTTAAGGAGGTTTTCAATTACAATGTACATCTAAGATTAGTTTTCACTTCCTTTACTCTTAAAAGTTTGATTTATCCCATAAATAGTATAATCGCTCGTTTGAACAAATGCTCTCACATAGTATGTCTCTCCAGCAATGAGTCCTTCCGAAATAAAAACCGAATAAGTTTCAGCCTGAATATTTTCATTGACTATATAGTTATCTGTTGAAGGCGTCCTTAGAGTTGGGTAGGGAGTTTCATTCCAAATAAAACCATAATTTAGAATCTCAAAATCCCCTCGATATCTAAATCTTGCATTAAACCTTGCTCCTTTAATGGTATTTTCTGATATGGTCAATGTCTCAAGCCGTGGAAAATCACGAGATGTTACCACCATCTCCTGATCATCACAACTAGAAAAAATAGAAAATATTATCACTATTGGCAAAAGGACCTTCATATTTAATTCATTGCATCAATACCAAACTTAACTGCAACTTATCATTGGACACAGATAACCCTCGTTGGTCATCGAATTGAAATTGATGAAAATATTGAAATTTAATACCTAAATCAAACCATTCGAAATTTCTGAAAATACCCATTCCCCCATATAATCCTCCTTGAAACTTTTCAATTTCAAACATAGGTCGGTCTTCAAGTGTTCTAATAACATTTTGTCCATTGTCCTCTTCAACCATAACAATTGATTGATCATTTACCAGCACATCGTAATTAATTCCTAAATCAAGGCTTATATAATTCTTGCGTCCAACAGGTATCTGGTAATTTAAGGCTATAGGAATCGAAATTGTTGAAATAGAAAAAAAACTGTCAAAATAATACAAGTCCCCCGGCAACTGAACCTGCTCAAAACCCTGATAACTTNCCTTATAGTAAAAAGGTGAGATTTGTAAACCAATTCTTTCTGAAACTTTTGGGAATGTTACTTTAATTATAAATCCAATGGAAGGATCTACTGATCTATATGTGTCTGAATATGGACTATTAATATCAGGTCGGTTTGCAATTTCATCTTCTACTGATATAGTTGACCTTATATAACCGGTATATAATCCCAGGTTAAATGTCATTCTCCTCTCCGTACCACCATAATTTATATAAGATGAGCCCTTACATTTGTTATATTCTACTATTAGCTTGCTTAATGTTTTAATTTGCATTTTCAGGGATGCCATTCTCCCCATAGGGTTTTGAATGCAATCACTGATGAGATATGAAACTATTCCTTTCCATTTAGTATCTTCCATCACCCCTTCTCTGCCATCTATCTCGCGGGCCACTATCTGTGTTTTAAGCTCTCTGATTTCAGCTCCTTTCTTCAAGAAAAAGGTAGTATCGGATTGATACAAACTTAGCTCCCCAATAATGTGAGCTTCAACAAACTTATTTTTTGAAATCCCTGATGCAAAATACCTTCCATCATCAAATCCATATCCTGTAATGTCTCCGGAAAAGAATTGATTTTCCACTCCATTCTTTCTAAAAAGGCAGCTTTCCAAATATTTTGAAAACGATTGATAGGCCACCTCCCCTCTTATCGTGTCTCCGTGATTTTGAATAATATAGCCACTTCTAAAATCCTGGGCCAGACTGCCGGATACTAAAACAAAACTTAAAAGTATAGGGATACAATACTTAAACACGGTTATTTATCAAATTTGGTCCATCATTTGATTGACTAAACTAACCGTTTTAAGTATAATTTCAAGTGATCTACAGGATAAATGCCTTATAACCTCACCCGGATCCCCGGACCTATCAGACTAAACAGTTTTCTATCCTTAAGAAGGTATCCAAAACCTGCATGAAGTGGGAAGGAGAGTTTATTGTCACTGGATATCGGATACAGTGACCCGACTACAACCAGACCGATATCCTGCTCGTTTGCAGTATTATCGGCATTGAAATTGAAGGCATTGATGGCTATGAAACCCGCTCCAACCTTATAAGGTCTGTATTTTGCAATCTTTCCGGGCTGGTAGAAACTCATCTGCCACATCATGGCAAAACTGATACCCCCAAAATTATCAAAGCTCTCTGAACCAGACTTTAAGATCAATAAACCAGCTGGAAATGAGACATCAATATCAAAAGTATAATCCCGCTTAAGATAGATCACAATCTTTTTAGTTTGTCCTTTGCCACCGTACTTGTCCTTCACATGTGAAACGGTGAGATCTATCCTGGACCATTCCTCCAGGTCAAAGGTTTTTTTAGCCAAATGATTATTCAGGTTAATATCATCTGATCGGCATTCATCCATGTTATAAAATGAATATCTGGGTGACCTTTCTGAAGGGCATATTGTAATCTGATCAAATTTATAGAGTTCTATCAGATTGCCTTTCTTGTTACTCACCTTGATGTCTATCGTCAGATACTGAACACCATTGATATTAAGGTTCTGATCAATCAAGGCCCGGTCAAAAGAAAAGATCAGATCCGTGATGGTCTTATCATAATAGATTGGTTTATCAATGTCGCTCACCACATGTTGCTCATCACCAAAATCCAGTATTACATAATCAAATGCCTTCGGTTTTTGGTATTCCCTCACTGATAAGGATTTCCCAGTACTTTGATTATGATTAAATATCTCAATTTTACTGGAAGCAATAGACATGGGTACCCGAAACTCAAATGAAGCAATATTCTCATTTTGAAATGCTGAATCGGGACTGATCCTGCCAATTCCCTGAAAAGCAAAGTTGGCTTTATGCATTCCATCACCTTCAAAACGGACACCGATTGTCTCCCCCGGATAGACCACATTGGTATTTTCCCAATCACGGCCTTCCCGCTTGATCGAGATGGTTTGAATATTGGTTTTTGGAGTGATATCCAGGTTAGTAACAAACCGGGGCTCGTCCCCGTCTTTAATGTATAAATAGCCATCAGATTTTCTATGGAACGCATACACCCTCAACAAACAAAGAATCTTGTCGTTGTTTAGCCGGTTCTTTGTAAACAATTCTGCAATTAGTGGGCCACCCACTGCTTCCTGGTTCTCTACTCTATAGGTCTTTCCAATCTTGAGATTATAATGATTGTCCAGCTGTATTTCAATGTCGCTGGCTTTATCATCCTGTGGCGTCACTTCCTGCTTATCAAATTGAAGGAAGGCCAATCTACCAGCCATAACACGGAAGCGTTGGCTAATGGAATCCGCTTTGTAGGTAAGTTTACCATTCTTCAATGATGGATTCTTTGCCCTAAAATCTATTTCTATAAACTGACTGCCCAACTCATTGGGAACAAGGTGTAGGAAAAGTTGTTCTCCACTACGTGTCACTCTATAGTCAATAGGTAGTCCTTCAGTCCACCTGTTTTCTATTTGAATGTTGTCAATGTTATTGGTGGTCAACTCAAAAGTTTTCTCTTCACCTATATATAGTTCAGTAATGGATGGGTAAAAATCAACATAGGTATCTGTATAAGCCTGTAACGGGATCTCGGTCATCACGGTGGTGGTTTCATTGATTTTAATCATCACCATGAACTTTAGAAAATTGGACTGATCTAAATCCCTGAACCGGACCTTGAACCTGGCAAAGGTCTCAAATTGCACTACCGGATCAACGATTTCAAAGTCTTCTGTCTTTATCAATTCCAGGCTTTCGAAAGTCACACCTTGTTTCTTAAAAAGGTACACTTCCATGACCGTATGATCATCATTGTAGCGAAATGTCAGTTTTTCCTCAAAATCATTTACACGAATCCTGTCCCTTGTCCAGGTATACTCCGCAGAATCGACGTAGAGCCTAACCTCAGAAAAAAATTCTTTTACCGGAGCGGGTTGTGTATATGCCAGGTTAGCTGAGAGTATGAAAAATGAAACGAGAGCTAATGATTGAAGCCGCATAGAAAAGTTGAAATTTTTGCAAAGATGTATAATTCCTTTCAACGCTTAATACGAAAAGATATTTAATAGAGACTATCTTAAGATGCTGTAATCTCTTCCGTGATGATTTCTGGTTTGCCCTCAATAGTCTTGTGCACTGGACATTTATCGGCTATCTCAATGAGTCTTGATCTTTGCTCTTTTGTCAATTCACCCTCCAGTTTGATAAAACGTTTGATCTGATCAATCTTGGATTTCACTCCATCCACTGATACCCCATCAGTAGCGTGTACTTTTTCATGTGTTAGCTTCACTTTTACCTCTTTCAGATCAATTTTCTTATAATCAGCATACATTCTTAAGGTCATTGCTGTACAGGTACCCAGCGCAGATAATAAATAACCATATGGGGATGGACCCAGATCATTTCCTCCCTGCTCTTCCGGCTCATCGGCGATCATGTGATGTTTTCCTGCAGTTATCTCTGTAACGAATCCCTGATCCGATATCCTCGCCCATACTTCTCCTTCAGGCGCAATGGGTTGCTTTTCTACATTGATATATCGGGAAGCCCAGGGAGCAATGATGCTTCCGGCATACAAAGAATCCTGTGTTTCGGACATGAGGTGATCTGACCCGTCGAGGCTGATAAAACTTTTGGGGTGCATCGCAGCATTATAAATTTCAGCTGCATTATCAATACTCACAATGTTATCCTGTGGGGAATGCATGATCAGCAGGGGCTTTTTCAAAGCCCGGATGAGTTTCTTTGAATCATTCTTTTCCAGATCCAGGATCAATTGCTTTTCAATGACAAAATTCCTTCCTCCAATGTCTACCTCGGCTTTCCCAACTTTGTCTATCTCGTCCTGGGCTCCTTTGAACAGCTTCCTGACATGTGCCGGAGTAGCCGGAGCACCAATAGTAACGATAGCCTCAACTTTTTTCATTGATCCAGCCACATGCAACATGGCCGCTCCTCCCAGAGAGTGTCCGACCAGGATCTTTGGGGCTTCATATTCCTCTTCCAGAAACTCATATGCTTTTTTCAGGTCATCGAGGTTACTTGAAAAGTTTGTTTTTGAAAACTCACCTTCGCTCTGTCCCAGACCGGTAAAATCAAACCTAAAAACGGCCATATCAGATTGCGTGAGCGCTCTGCTGATGTTTTCAACAGTCTTTAAGTTTTTAGAACATGTGAAGCAATGCGCAAAAAGGACAAAAGATTTTGGCTCTCCAACTAAGGGAAAATCTATTTTCGCTGCTAGCTTTAGTCCTGAGGAATTCGTAAAATTGATATTAACTGTTTTCATGACATTTTGGGAAAGATTTCTTGTAAATTAGGTCACATGGAAACCTTTGATTTAGTAAATTGTCTTTAAGATTAATATAAACCAAGATACAATTGATTCGCCCTATTCTCATAGCATTATTGTTTATCCTCCTGATAAAGTCAGCTGATGGACAGGTTTTGCACTATGAAGTAGTCCGAAATGAGAAGTCTATTGGTACTGTGGATGTGGTGAGGACAATTGAGAATGGAATAGAAACCTATTCATTGGAAAATGTAGTGGAATTCAAGGTTCTCTTCACTTTCAACATCAAATATGTGCTCAAGGAGCAGTTTAAAGATGGGATGCTCATCTCAGGCGAAGGATTCAACACACTAAATGGATCTACTCAAAAAAAGACGTCTATTGACTTTAAAAATGGGAAGTACAAGCTCATCATAGATGGCATTGAAGGATATGTGGAATCAGGTGACTCGATCATGTATGCCGCCTCACAGGTTTACCACCAGGAGCCACGGGGTAACGAAAAAATGTATTCTCAATATTTTGGAAGATATCTGCAATTCAAAAAAATAGGGGGCCATAAATATAGCTTATCATCACCTGATGGGGATAATATTTATGAATATCAAAATGGGTTTTGTACCAAAGTTCACGTATCCAGGGATTATGCTTCGTTTTCTATCGTCATGAAACCTGAAAGCCTTGCAGACGTGAAACGTAATGGATACCAAAGTCCACGAAAATGATCAAACAGTTTTCAAAAATCCTAATTCCGCTGTCAATCTTGTTGATAGTTGGATTTGTATTATTTGTGATCAATCAGATATCCGGGGTTTATTTGCTGGTTCGATCTTCAAGTGAACTTTATGCCAACATTCTACTGGCTTTTCTCTCTATTCTGGCCTTCGGACTCTTCGCCTGGCCCCTGGTATTGTATCTGAAGCTGCCAACACCACTCAATATCCCCAAAAACAACAAAGAGCTTGCTAAATATCAGAAAAATCTCGTGAAAAGGTTGAGAAGCAATCAACACCTGAAGCGAGCAGGCCTTATACCTAAAGATGTGGATATGCTGCCCGAAGCAATAAATTACCTCAACAAAGAGGCTTCAAAAGTGATCCGGGATACAGCAAACATCGTTTTTTTAACCACTTCAGTTTCTCAAAATGGAAAACTTGATGCATTCACCGTGCTGATGACCCAGTCACGAATGGTTTGGAAGATTGCACATCTCTATTATCAGCGTCCCACACTCAGGGAAATGACTTATCTATACGCCAATGTAGGGGCCAGTACACTACTTGCCTCAGAGATTGAAGACCTGGATATTTCCACACAGATAGAACCTGTATTACAATCATTCTTCCGAAATTCTGCTGGCAAATCCATTCCGCTTATTGGCCCAACCGCCAACATCATCCTGGATTCCCTGATGGAGGGCTCTACCAATGCTTTTCTCACATTGAGAGTAGGAAACATCGCTTCAAAATACTGCAGTTGTTATGAGGTCACTACAAAAGAAAAGATCAAAAAACTTGCTTTCAGCGAGTCGGTCAGCCAGTTAAAAGAGATTGTGCTGAAATCATCTGCTCGCATATTTACCGGACTCTTGAAAGCCACTAAAAAAGCCGGGACCGATACCTTGAAGTCCGGGTGGGAAGCTATCAGTACTGCTGGCGGAAAAATATATGAGGGAGTGAGGAAGCAGGGGCAGAAAGTGACTTCTCTGGGAAGAAAAACTGCAAAGCAGTAGTTTTCTATTTGCTGAAAAAAGAGTCTACAAACTCCATCTTATTGAAGACCTGCAGATCTTCCACTTTTTCGCCTACTCCAATATATTTTACAGGTATTTTGAATTGATCTGAGATACCAATTACCACTCCGCCTTTTGCAGTGCCATCCAGTTTGGTGATGGCTAACGAGGTGACTTCAGTGGCTTTTGTAAATTCTTTTGCCTGGATAAAGGCATTTTGTCCTGTACTCCCATCCAAAACCAGCAATACTTCATGTGGGGCATCAGGTATGAATCGCTTGATCACAGATTTGATCTTACTCAGCTCATTCATCAGGTTTACCTTGGTATGAAGTCGACCGGCAGTATCAATGATGACTACATCCGCATTGTTTTCAGCACCGTATTTAGCTGCCTCAAAAGCAACTGAGGCCGGATCTGTCTGCATACCCTTTTCTATGACAGGCACACCCACTCGTTCCCCCCAAAGCTTGATCTGGTCTACCGCTGCTGCTCTAAAGGTATCCGCTGCACCTAGGACCACATTCTTGCCAATGGCCTTGAATTGAGCTGCCAGCTTTCCAATGGTAGTAGTCTTCCCAACACCGTTTACTCCGACAATCAGTATGACATAGGGTCCATCCACTTTTGGGAGATCAAAGTCAACGAGGTCTTTTGTGTTATTTTCAGATAGTAGTGCAGCGATCTCCTCTCTGAGGATCTTATTGAGTTCGTTGGTATTCAGGTATTTGTCCTTGGCAACGCGAGCTTCTATCCGATCTATGATCTTCACGGTAGTTTCAACACCAACATCAGAGGTAATCAGGACTTCCTCCAGCTCATCCAGCACATCCTCATCCACAACAGATTTCCCAATAACTGTCTTGCCAAGCTTCTCAAAGAAGTTGGATTTGGTTTTTTCAAGACCCTTGTCTAAAGTCTCTTTCTCTTTTTTGGAAAACAGATTCTTAAGCATGGCGATGGGGATGACCAGTTAAAATGGCAGCTAAATATAACNAAAAAGCCGATCCGGTTCTTTAACGGGATCGGCTTTCTAATCACTATTAAGAATGATTAATTCTTAGATAAAAGATTTTTTACTTCACCTTCAGGCACCATGTCTTCTTTGAAAACATAAGAACCTGATTTTTCAGATTTTACAGCTCTAATTACTTTGGCGAATTTGGCTCCACCAGGCTGCTTCAGGGTTGCAACTACTTTCTTAGCCATTTTTACTTAATTTCTTTGTGTACGGTATATTTTCTCAAGATAGGATTGTACTTCTTCAATTCAATCCGCTCAGGAGTGTTTTTTCTGTTCTTGGTAGTAATATATCTGGAAGTACCAGGTTGTCCTGATGTCTTATGCTCAGTGCATTCTAATATTACTTGTACTCTGTTACCTTTCTTAGCCATTTCTTAGCACCTTTAATTTTAAGGGAGTGCAAATTTAGGGAAAATATACAATCGAACAAAGAAATTATTGAATGTCTACTCATTAATTGTATTCACAACCACTTCGTTGGAATAAACATAAAACTCCTGATCAACCGAAATAGTCTTCACTACCTTATCTACCGGATATCTTGCCCAATTAGTCGTGGGTGTAATGAAAACAGACTGTCCATCTAAAATGACTTTAACGGGCATATCAAAATCAGGAATACAATTGGTCCATCGAAATAAGATCTCCTCCCCCCAATTAATATATTCGAGTACTGGTACTCGGGAGTCTCGCAAATATTGATCAAAAAAAGCGTCCAGAACTAATCCAGATTGTTCTGCCAGGTATCTTTCCACATCTTTGGTCTCCACTATCTGATGATAAAACTCTTTATTCAATCCTCGCAATATGTCCTTCCATAGGTCGTCATCATCTATTAGCTGACGAAGTGTATGCAATACATTCGCTCCTTTATTGTATAGATCAGCTCCACAGTTATTTACATCATAATCTCCTATAATCGGTTCCACGNTCTTAATGTCATACCGGCTACCTTTTAGGTAGTCGAAAGCTGCTTGCTTCCCATAGAAATACTCAATGAATATACTCTCTGAGTAAAAAGTAAAGCTTTCATGGATCCACATATCAGCAGCATCTTTATGCGTAATGCTATTGGCAAACCATTCGTGCCCGGTTTCATGCACGATGATATAATCCCATTTCAATCCCCAGCCAGTCAAACTAAGATCACGCCCCTTATATCCCTTGACGTAGCCATTTCCATATGTCACTGAACTTTGATGCTCCATCCCCAGGTAAGGCACCTCAACTAGCTTATAGCTGTCTTCATAAAAAGGATATGGACCGAACCAGTGTTCAAAGGCCTCCATCGTACGGTAGGCGTCCTGAAAATGGACTTTAGCTTTCTTCAGGTTTTCCTTCAACACCCAAAAGTCAAAATCGAGGGGACCTTTCTCACCCTGGTAAACATCTTTGAAATTGGCATAGTCACCAATGTTGACATTGACCCCATAGTTGTTAATCGGGTTTTTTACCTCCCAAACGTATGTCTGAGTCTTGTTCTTCTCTTTCTTCACCTCTAAAAGCCTTCCGTTTCCTACAGCTTTCAGATGGCGGGGGACATTGATACTTAATTTCAATCCCTGATCTGGTTCGTCATAGTAGTGATCCTTGTTTGGCCACCAAACGCTTGCGCCAATACCTTGATTGGCATTGGCTATAAAATCATTCCCATTGGAATCTTTGGTCCAGACGAAACCACCATCCCATGGGGCATTTTTGGCTTCCCTTGGCTGGCCACTAAAAGTAACCTCAATGGTTTTAATATCACCCACAGTCTGGGGTTCGGGCAACTTAATGAAGTGAACATCTCCCTCATGAAGAATATCTAATATATTGTCACCTTGCTTTGCCTGATCAATCCGCATCGGTGACTGCAAATCAATTTGCATCAACTGATTGCTCTTCAGGACTTTGTAGGTAATGATGTTCCTGCCGGAGATCGATTTTTTTGGGATATTTACAGTGACATAAAGGTCATAATGGAGGAGATCCCACCATTCTCGCTCCGGAGTAATGGATCCTCTGAGCGAATCCTGACGGGAATACTCCACTTTCTGACAGAGCGCTTCAGCGAAGCTCAGGAGGAATAACGGGATAACAAGAAATTTCATCATGGCGACGAAATTAAAAAAGCCTGATCGTACAATCAGGCCTCCAAATATCTTTTACGGAAATAAATCTTAAGAGATATATCCTTTGGCTTTAGCTTTTTTCAAAGCAGCATTCAAACCGATCTTGTTGATGGTTCTGATAGCTGAAGTAGATACCTTCAAAGTGATCCACTTGTCCTCCTCAGCCAGATAAAACTTCTTCTTCTGAAGATTGGGATTGAATCTTCTCTTCAACTTATTGTTGGAGTGAGAAACATTGTTACCTACCATCGGCCGCTTTCCTGTAATCTGACAAACTTTTGACATAATTTTCCTGCTTTTCTAAAAAGGACTGCAAATATCAGATAAAAGTTTTTAAGTTCCAACATCTTTCATGATTTGATTACACTTCCATAAAGTTCTTAAAATCCTTTGTGGCCTCTTGAAGTAAAACTTACATTTGAACTTTAGGCAAATAAGCTTGTTGTACAGTCAAAAAGAAAAGGAGTAAATGGCAATATCAGAGATCGAACATACAGCGGAAGAGCTCATGCAACTTGAAGATAAGTTCGGAGCACATAATTACCATCCATTACCAGTAGTCATCGCCAGAGGTGAGGGCGTTTTTGTTTGGGATGTGGATGGAAAAAAGTACTTTGACTTCCTTTCTGCATATTCGGCACTGAACCAGGGACATGGTCACCCTAAAATCATTGAAGCACTTAAGCAACAAGCTGAAGTCCTAACCCTGACCTCAAGGGCATTTTATAACAATGTGCTGGGCGAATTTGAACAGTATATTACCTCATATTTTGGGTATGATAAGGTATTACCGATGAATACAGGGGCAGAAGCGGTAGAAACTGCCATTAAAATCTGTAGAAAGTGGGCCTATGAAAAAAAGGGCATTCCTGAGCATAAAGCGAAAATCCTGGTATTTGACCAGAATTTCCATGGCAGAACCACGACGATCATATCATTTTCTTCAGACAATACAGCGCGAAAAAACTTTGGACCATACACCCCGGGATTTGAGACGGTGAAATATAATGACTCCGGCGAGTTGGCAAAAGCGATAGCTGATCCGATGGTGGCTGGTGTTTTGATTGAACCCATCCAGGGTGAGGCAGGGGTATTTGTCCCGGATGCTGGTTATCTGAAAAAAGTTGCTGAACTCTGCCAAAAGTACAATGTACTCTTCATTGATGATGAGATCCAAACAGGTGTTGGCCGAACTGGCAAAATGCTGGCGGCTGATCATGAAGGCGTAAAACCAGACATTCTTATCTTAGGAAAAGCGCTATCTGGTGGAGTTTATCCAGTATCGGCAGTCCTGGCAAATGATGACATCATGGAAGTAATCACTCCCGGTACCCATGGTTCTACCTACGGAGGCAATCCACTGGGAACCAAAGTCACCATGACGGCCCTGCAGGTGATGAAAGATGAAAAACTTACTGAGAACGCCGCAGTTCTAGGAGAAATATTCCGTGAAAGAATGAATCTGTTAGCTCAAAAATCAGATCTGGTAACGTTGGTGAGGGGTAAAGGACTCCTCAATGCCATCGTGATCAATGATAGCTCCGAGGGATCAATGGCCTGGGATCTGTGCCTGAAACTACGCGACAATGGACTCCTGGCTAAACCAACTCACGGTAATATCATTCGGTTTGCACCTCCATTGGTGATGACTGAAGAGCAGCTTCATGAATGCTGCGACATTATAGAGGAAACTGTTGCGGAGTTTAAGCGCTGAGTAACCCCAATTCATAATTCATCCTGCTAAAATAAATAGTTGGCAATAAGATCCTATTATCTCATAATAATTATTTATTATTGTTTTTCAATAATTTTATATCAATAATGAATAAACTAAAGCTCATTCTGATCACGCTCAAAATATTTAAAGGACTGTTATTGGCTGGTGCTCTTTTTGCCATCATTTTTTTTCTGGTTTTACCCACTGGTAAAATGATTGAGGTGGGAGAGCCTTTTTGGCTGGTTAATAGCAACGAAGTGTCCAGCCAGATTATCCCCCTGCTTCCCAGGCACGACCACATTGAGTATTATGATATTCAATCAAGGATGAAGGCTCCCTTAAACTGGCCATTGAAGACCTTGTTAATCTTTTTTGTCAGCACAGTATCTGGTTATTTGTTTTTTCTACTCCACATTGCTCAAAGTATTGTAGTAAAGATCCGCGCTGGTCATCCGTTTACACTGGAAAACATTAAAAAGATTAAAATGCTGGGAATTCTGATTGCACTGGCAATGTTTGGAGAAAAAATTCTGGCGATGATCGGTAATTTATGGTTCAGCAGTAACTACCACCTTGAAGGCTTGGAGTTGGTAAGTGAAACCAGGCTGGGTTGGCATATTGTGCTAATCGGAGCGATCATATTTGCCATGGGAGTTGCTTTTGAGCAGGGACTCAAACTTCAGGAAGAACAGGATTTAACTATTTAAAGTCTATGCCGATCATTGTTAATCTCGACGTGGAGATGGCCAAAAAGAAGATCCGCTCAAAAGACCTGGCGGATCAACTAGGGATTACAGAAGCCAATCTTTCCATCCTAAAAACAGGAAAAGCAAAAGCAATTCGATTCACAACTTTAGAAGCTATTTGTAAGGCTTTGGACTGCCAGCCTGGTGATTTATTGGAATTTAAAGAATGATCCGCCATTTTAGGGGCATGAAGATGCAATACCCTAACATCCTGCAGACTTTTGGACTGCTGGGAATCTATATACTGTTATCAATAGGTCTGGCATTCACGGTGCAACCCCTCATGAGCATCATGTCTGAGTCTTTGGTCACTCTCCTGGCCAGCCTGGTATCCATGCTGATTGTCATCTTCTTTGCTCTCCAGTTTAAGAATGCTTCATTTAAGTATCTATTTGAGAATATGAAGTTTGCTTCTTTGCAGACTTATCTGATCTCCATCCTTTTCACCGTGTTTATGATCATGGCCATTGACCCGATCACTTCTTTTATTCCCATCCCGGAATGGCTGGAAAAGATCATGGCCAACCTGATCCAAAAAAATATTGCCTCCTTCATGACAGTTGCTATCATGGCCCCTATCATGGAAGAATTACTTTTCAGAAAAATCATTTTCGAGGGATATCTTCAAAATTATTCGCTGAAGAAAGCCATTTTAATGTCTGCCTTCATGTTTGCCTTATTCCACCTCAACCCTTGGCAGGGAATTGGGGCTTTTGTAGCCGGGGTATACCTAGCTTACCTGTTTTACAAGACCGGGGACATCGTGCTTTGTATGTTCGTTCATTTTGTGAATAATGGGCTTGGTTATGGTGCCTTTGTATATTTTGATGATCCGCTTTTCTCCATCACTTATCTGCTCGATGAACCAGCATATGTTGTCCTGACTATTTTAATTGGATTTGGCGGGATGTATGTTTGCTACAGATACCTGGAAAATCATTTTGAAATGAAGTTACAATGAATTACTTCTCTCGCAGGCCAAGAAGAAACAGACAAAACGAAGCCATTCGCTCATTGGTCAGAGAAACCAATGTCACGACGGATGACCTGATCCTGCCATTATTCCTTCTGGAAGGAACAAATAAGAAGACGGAAGTTGAATCCATGCCCGGAATATTCAGGCTTTCAACAGACCTGATGCTCAAAGAAATTGAGGCGTGCATGAAACTTGGGATCAGGGCCTTTGATGTTTTCCCGGTAGTAGAAGAAAAATATAAGGATAAGATGGCCACACGCAGCTACGATCCCAAATTCTTTTATCTCACGGCCCTCAAACAGATTAAACAGGAATTCCCTGAGGCGTTGATCATTACGGATGTGGCCATGGATCCCTACAGCTCTGATGGACATGATGGTATCGTTGAAAATGGAAAAATCCTCAATGATGAAACGTTGGAGGTACTGGCAAGAATGACCATTGCACAGGCAGAAACGGGTATCGATATGGTTGGCCCTTCCGACATGATGGATGGAAGGGTTGGCTTTTTAAGAGATCAGCTGGATGAGGCAGGTTTCAAAGAAACGGGGATCATGTCCTACACCGCCAAATATGCTTCTGCCTTTTACGGACCATTCCGGGATGCACTGGACTCTGCCCCCAAATTTGGAGACAAGAAAACGTACCAGATGGACCCAGCCAACCGTCGTGAAGCACTAATAGAAGCGCAGCTGGACATTGAGGAAGGGGCTGATGTACTGATGGTGAAACCTGCATTGGCGTACCTGGATATTATTGCCGACCTCAAAGCCAATTTTGATCTGCCGGTAGCTGCTTACAATGTTTCAGGAGAATATGCCATGATCAAGGCAGCAGCTCAAAAAGGTTGGTTGGATGCTGACAGGGCTCGCGATGAGGTACTAACATCCATCAAGAGGGCCGGAGCAGATATGATCCTGACTTATTTTTCCAAGGAATTCGCGGAATCGATTCATTCCTAAAGCTCCAAAGCATATAGTTGTTATATCTAATGAGCTATAAAATATTTTATTATAGCTCAAGAATATACGCTTTAGTGAGCTATATCTGAATATTGATCTTCCGAGTTTAGTGGAATAGATTAGCATGCAAACTGTTATCCAGAAACAGAAAAAACCGGACTACTTCTTCATTTTCATGTAGTCCAGGGTAAGATTCAGGAAGGCCTTTACCCCTGTAATCATTCCGGCATCGTCTACATAAAAATCCGGGGTATGATGATCTACGGCATCTTTCAATGCCACATCTTTCGGACAACCCCCTACCCAGAAGTATATGGATGGCACTTCCAGAGCAAAAAAAGCAAAATCTTCTGCCCCTGTGCTTGCATTCACCACCTCAAGGTTCTCACATGACTTTGCAAAGGAGGGAACCATCATGGTCGTCAACTCAGGATCATTGTAAGTGACTGGTGCACCTTGAGTGATTTCCACATCAGCTGTAGCACCGGCACTTTCTGCAATCAGTTTTGCAGTCTTTTCAATTTTCTGATGGATATCTTTTTGCATCTCCTCATCCAATGTTCTGATAGTGCCTACCATTTCCACTTTCTCAGGAATGATATTATATCTTACACCAGCCTCAATCTTACCAATGGAAATAACAGCTGCTTCTTTGGTAAGCTCTACCTGCCTGGAAACTATAGTCTGCAAACCATATATAATTTGTGAAGAAACCGTAATCGGGTCCACTCCGCTCCAGGGTCGGGATCCATGAGATTGTTTTCCATTGACAGTGATGTACAATCTGTCCGCTGCAGCCATAATCCCACCGGTCTTATAGCCAATAGATCCAACGTGCATGGTGGACTTGATGTGCATACCAAACATCACATCTACATCCGGGTTTTTCAGCACTCCTTCTTTGACCATGAGTGGGGCTCCACCCTCTTCACCTCTTGGAGGACCCTCCTCTGCAGGCTGGAAAATAAATTTCACTGTTCCCCTAAGGTCTTTTTTCATCCCGGAAAGTATTTCAGCTACTGCCATGACCACAGAAATATGTGTATCATGACCGCAAGCGTGCATCACACCTGTTTTTTCACCATTGTATTCTCCAATAGCTTCCGATTTATAAGGCAGGTCTACTCTTTCGGTGACTGGTAATCCATCAATATCAGCACGGATACCCACAACAGGTCCAGGTTTACCGCCTTTCAGTACCCCGACAACTCCTGTATAAGCCACCCCGGTCTGAACCTCAAGTCCGAGGTCCCGAAGATGCTGTTCTATCCGCTTGGCTGTATTGAATTCCCTGTTTGATAGCTCCGGATTCTGATGGAAGTAATGTCTCCATTCGATCATTTTAGGCTCTATCTCACGAGCCAACTTATTCACATCCTGCGTTTTTGCACTTAACGTAAGAGCTAACAGGACTCCGAAGAAAAGAATTCTATTCATAGGCTATCAGTCAAAGAGGTCTTCATCTCGCTCCACCATGAGAATGGAGGATTGATGAACAATATAATATTTTTGACCCTCATACATGACTTCAAAGGCTGTTTTTTGGAGGAAAATCGCTAAATCTCCTTCTTTCACCTGTAATGGAATGTATTTTACTTTTTCTTCTTCTGGTTTCCAGTCATCCTCCTCGTCCATGGCCATTGGTATCGGATAGCCAGGTCCTGCCTTTACGATATACCCACTTTGAACTTTTTCTTTTTCTGCCACACCAGGTGGCAGGTAAATACCACCGGAAGTTTTCTCACTATCCTTTTTTGGTTTGATGAGTACCCTGTCCCCAACAACAATTAGTTTTTTTAACTTATTATCAGCAGTCAATTCCATAATCTTCTTGTAAAAAAGTGCAAATGTAGAAAAAATGGTTATCCGAAGAGCCCGGTAGGTTGTGAAACAGAAATATCATCAGATTTTGAGTCCGCCCTATCCAAAATCTTTTGATCCATTTCCTTGCTTGTCTTGGCTCCAAGCTCCTTCAGCCGCTCTGTTTTTCTAATCAGGTTGTCTTTGCCTTCCACCAGTTTATTCATGGCCATTCCGTACTGGTGCTTCGACTTATCGAGCGATTTTCCTACTTCAATCAGATCATCTACAAAGGCTTTGAACTTGTCATAAAGCGCGCCTCCCTGTCGGGCAATCTCCAGAGCGTTTCTGTTTTGATACTCATGCTTCCAGATGCTGGCGACCGTCCTCAAAGTAGCGATTAGTGTAGATGGTGATACAATGATAATATTCTTATTGTGGGCTTCATTATAAAGTTCGCCACCCTGCTGGACTATCATCGCAAAGGCAGATTCGATCGGAACGAACATTAGTACATAATCTAATGACCCTGTCTCGAAAAGTTCATGATAATTCTTTTCACTCAATCCTTTGATATGTGTTTTGACTGACACCAGGTAGGCTTTCAGCGCTTGCTCTTTCTCATCTTCTTTTTCAGCATTCACATATTTCTCATAAGATACCAAAGACACCTTAGAATCAATGATCAGATTTTTTTCATCAGGGAGCTTAATAATCACATCAGGACGCAGTCGCCTACCTTCCTCAGAACTGTATGATTCCTGCATGAAATACTCTCGGTCTTTTTCCAGACCTGATCTTTCCAGGATCCTTTCCAGCACAATTTCACCCCAGTTACCTCGGGCCTGCGCATCCCCTTTCAAAGCTTTTGTCAGGTTCTCCGCCTCCTGACTCATACGTTGGTTCAGCGTTTTCAACCCTTCGAGCTGAACTTTGAGCTCGGCCGTGCTGATCATGCTATCCTTATTGGTTTGTTCTACTTTCTTTTCAAACTGAAGCAGCTTATCACCTAAAGGTTTCAGCAATTCATCTAAGTTAGTTTTATTCTGATCTGTGAATTTTTTACTCTTCTCTTCGAAAATCTCATTGGCCAGGTTTTTAAACTCAGCAGTGAATTTCTCCTGAACCTTCATCATCTCCTGACGCTGTTCATCCAAACGTTCCCGTAGGTTTTTATAGTTGGCCTGAAGGCTGGCGTTCTCCTGGTTGAGCCGTATGACTCCCTGTCGTTCCTCTTTTAGCTGCTCATTGAGTGAAACCAGGTCCTGCTCTCGTTTATGAGCTTTTTCACGCTCCATTTGTAACTCCAGCCTGGCCTTCTGATCATTACCACCATTTTTGGAATTGAGCTTACCCAACAAATAACCAATGATTATTCCCAGGACAGCTCCAATACCAAGCATTATGATCATTTCTGATTCCATATTTTAAATTTACAACAATCTGTGTAGATAGCCGAACACTTCCATCAACCAGGCAATACCCATGTGTATGATGATTCCCCCCCACACGCTCCGGGTATTGTAAGAAATAATACCCAACAAATATCCTCCAAAGATGGAGCTTATGGCCTCTGTCATAGGCTTACCAAAATGCAGTACAGCATAAGTCACAGCCATGGGTAATATGGCATAACCCCCCAGGGTTCTGCTGAATGCAAAGATCAGAAAACCTCTGAAGAATATCTCCACACCTACAAAATCTGACCCGTAGGCCAGCTCATAGATCAAAACCGTAACTGCCTCGGGTAAGTTTCTTTGCTCGGCAAAATAACTGCCTCGTGAAAACTGATAGCGTGGATAATAAGCCTGAAGATCAGCAAAGAAAGACCCAATACCCACACAAATGCCCGCAAGCAATAAAAGGATGAGATAGGGTTTAAAATCAAATTTCCTGGGAGAAAGGCCATAATAGATTTTGGGGTCGTCCCGCTCGATAATCGTGTAAATGATCAACAAAGGGATCACTACGATGAAAGTGCTGCTCAACCAACGGGCTGTTTTGGAGACAAAGACATAATCCCTGACATCGAAATGATCTTTAAAGATGACGTACCCGTAAAAAGACCGATCTAAAGCCAAAATTGTAAAGCCTACAAAAAACATCAGCCAAAAACGACCTGATGAGATCCAGTCCCTTTGTTTATTGAAAAGGTAAAGCAGTAGACAAACCACCAAATATGGCAGTCCGTGAAAGAGAAACATATGAACTCCGTCACGAAATTGCCCGTTGTACTTATCAAGTACAGCATTCTCAAAGTTATAGTAGTAGTTGAAGAAGAATATCAGCACCAGAAAAAGGGCGATTGAAAGATATAACTTTACATCAAAGTGTTTTCTTTGATAGTCGATGATATAGCCCAGGATTTTCTTCATTCAAAAAATTTGACCAAAGATATGTGTCTGATTGTATTAGGCCGGAACATTCACCCAAAATATAAGCTCATACTTGTAGCTAACCGGGATGAATTTTACGAACGTCCAACCCAGGTGGCTCATTATTGGAAGTCTCCACCAAACCTCCTGGCAGGCAAAGATATGGAAGCGGGTGGCACCTGGATTGGTGTGAACCGTCAGGGACATATTGCCGCAGTTACCAATTATCGTGATCCCGTCAATTATCAAAACAATAAAGCCAGCAGGGGCCAGATCCCGGTTAATTTTCTTGATTCCAAAATATCAGCAGATAATTATATCAGCAATCTTGAGCAAGATGCATCAAAGTTCAATGGGTTTAATCTGCTGGCACTTGATCAGAACAATCTCATGCATTACAACAACCAGAATGGGGGGCCAAGTATACTGGAAGACGGTATACATGCCGTCAGTAATGCCACGCTAAATACGCCCTGGCCAAAAGTTATCCGTTCGAAAGAAATGTTTAAATCCCTCGTCGAGCGTAACTTCACGCACGATGATCTCATTGAAATGATGGGAGACAGCAAAACCGCTGACCCTAAAGACCTGCCGGATACCGGCATTCCAAAAGACATGGAAGAAGCTGTGTCTGCTGTGTGCATCCGTACGGAAAAATACGGCACTTGCAGTACCACCACCATCACGATCACAAACGATGGAGAGGTAGAATTCACAGAAAAGTCTTATCCTGTGGGTAAAAGAATTGAAGGTGTTGAACGTTTTAGCTTCAAAATAGATTCATGAGTCGGTTTTTAGTCTTTTCTATAATGCTTATGTTCCTTGCTGGGTGTAAAGACCAGTATTTTGAAATTGAGAACGATCCACTGGTGGGAGAGATTGATGGAAAAGAATGGGTCTTTGGAAGTGGACGTGTGAGGTATGACCAGTTCTATGCCCAGGGCCTCACAGGCATCCTGTTTGAAGAAGAACTGACCGACCCATGTATCAAAGTGAACACTGTTGAGCCCCATCTATCTATCGCGATTCCATACGATCGTGGGAATTTCAATCTTCCGTTTGCTACCTCCAACTACTATGTAGTTTTCTCCGAAGACGGGGTCACAGAATACACCGCCAATACAGGATTCATCGAAATTGTAGCCGTTACTTCGACTGAAGTCATAGTCTACTTAAGTGCTTCCTATGACGACCACAATCACGTCCAGGGATCGTTTAGCTTACGACTTTGTGATTAAGTCCTGTTCGGCATAGGCCACCACCGGAATACAGCTACAAACAAGGTTTCTATCCCCATATGCACTGTCGATCCTGGTCACAGATGGCCAAAACTTGCTTTTCTTCAGGAATGGTAATGGATAAGCAGCCTGCTCCCTGCTATAAGGCATATCCCAGTTGTCTGACAAAAGCCTTGTAAGTGTATGAGGGGCATTTTTCAGTACATTGTTTACGGAATCTGCAGTGCCTCCGACCACGTCATCAATCTCTTTACGAATGGATATCATTACTTCACAAAATCGATCGATTTCCGCCTTTGTTTCCGATTCAGTTGGTTCAATCATCATTGTACCATTTACCGGAAACGAAACAGTAGGCGCATGGTAGCCATAGTCCATCATCCGCTTGGCAATATCCTCGACTTCTATTCCTGCAGACTTAAAGATCCTGCAGTCGATGATGAGCTCATGTGCATTGCGACCTCTTTCATTGGTATAGAGGATCGGATAATGGCTGCTCAACCTTTTTGCGATGTAATTGGCATTCAATATCGCAATCTGAGAAGCTCTTGTTAAATCCTCTCCACCCATCATCGCAACATATGCATGAGAAATGGGAAGGATACTTGCAGAACCGTATGGAGCGGAGGAAATATGCAGGTCTTCACCTGGGAGATATTGCACCAAATGAGCAGCTACACCAATTGGACCTACACCCGGACCTCCTCCACCATGTGGAATACAAAATGTCTTGTGAAGATTCAGGTGGCAAACGTCGGCTCCGATTTCTCCCGGAGAGGTAAGCCCGACCTGGGCATTCATGTTGGCACCATCCAGATATACCTGGCCACCATGCTGATGAATAATCTCGCAGATATCTTTAATGCTTTCTTCAAATACACCGTGTGTAGATGGATAAGTAACCATCAAGGCAGCTAATTCATCTTTGTGAGTCTCAGCCTTTTCACGCAGATCTTCTACATCGATGTTTCCATGGTCATCACATTTTACAATTTTAACCAGCATGCCTGCCATTACTCCGCTGGCAGGATTGGTCCCATGCGCAGATGATGGAATTAAAACTACATTTCTGTGCTTTCCACCATTGGCATCCAGGTAACGTCGGATCACCATCAGACCAGCATATTCGCCCTGGGCCCCAGAGTTAGGCTGGAAAGAAACAGCTGAAAAACCGGTGATTGTGCTTAACCAGTTCCCTAGCTCATCTATCAGTTCCTGGTACCCTTTTGTCTGATCGGCCGGAGCAAACGGATGCATATCTCCAAACTCTGACCAGGATACAGGGATCATCTCCGTTGTGGCATTGAGCTTCATGGTACACGAACCCAGAGATATCATTGAATGGGCAAGTGACAGGTCCTTATTTTCCAGTCTTTTCATATATCGAAGCATCTCATGCTCAGAATGATAACTGTGAAACACTTCGGGAGTCAGAAAAGCTGAGGATCGAAGCAGTGACCGGGAAAGACTTGCTTCCACCTCTGTTTTAACATCTACGGAATTCAGGTTTGATGCGCGGGCAAAAATATCCACGACATTTTGTGCATCGGCGGGTGTATGGGTCTCGTCAAAGGAAATCCCAATAGTACCATCTTCAAAATATCGGAAATTGACCAACGACTCACCAGCTTCCTTAAGCAGGGACTGGACATTCGCTTCCACCTTTATGGAATCGAAATAGGAATCGGAATGCACCTTGATCCCAAGCTTTTGAAGTGCTTCCGCTACAGACGATGCCAGACCATGAACCCTACTGGCAATTCTTTTTAATCCTTCCGGTCCATGATATACAGCATACATGGAAGCCATTACCGCCAGTAAAACCTGGGCAGTACAAATATTGGAAGTTGCTCGCTCTCGCTTGATGTGCTGCTCCCTGGTCTGTAAAGCCATTCGGTAGGCTGGATTACCATCTGCATCCATTGAAACACCGATTATCCTCCCGGGAACAGATCTTTTAAATGCCTCTTTTGTAGCAAAAAAAGCAGCGTGTGGGCCTCCAAATCCCATAGGCACTCCAAATCGCTGTGAGGTACCAACTACCACATCGGCCCCCCATTCGCCAGGAGGAGTGACCAGGCAAAGGCTTAGTAGATCAACTGCCACAGCAACCGTTACACCGTGAGTATGCGCATTTGATACAACAGCTGAATAGTCTTTTACCTCTCCATCATTATTAGGATTCTGAACGAAAACCGCAAAAATCTTATCATTGCTAAGGTCTACATTTTCAATATCATCAACTAAAATCTCAATTCCGTAAGGCTCCACCCTTGTCCGGATTACATTGAGGGTTTGAGGAAAAATATGACGATCTATTACCAGGCATTTCGCTTCCTTCTTTTCTCTGGGTCTGACACTGTAAAGCATGGTTGCAGCCTCCGCGGCTGCAGTCCCCTCATCGAGAAGTGATGCATTGGCAATTTCCATCCCGGTAAGCTCCATCACCATAGTCTGGAAATTTATCAGTGCTTCCAACCTCCCCTGAGCGATCTCAGCCTGATAAGGTGTGTATGCAGTATACCACCCTGGATTCTCAAAAATATTTCGTTGGATCACTTTCGGGACAATACAGTTATAATAGCCCTGACCGATAAAGGATTTAGCCACCACGTTCTTTTGAGCTATTAAACGGATCCTTTTCAGATACTCATGTTCATTTAAGGGATGAGCAAGCGAAAGGGGTTGCTTTAATCTGATATTTTTTGGAATTGTCTGATCGATAAGTGTAGAGATGGAATCAACATCGATCTCTGAAAGCATTTGTTTTACCTCTTCTGAATCCGGGCCTATGTGCCGGGAACCAAAGTCAACTCGCTCATTTAAATTTATCATGCAATGGTGGTTATTATACGTGTCGTATTATCTTGCAAAACTATACAATTGACTGTACAATAATTTGGTTCAATTATTGCTTTATTTAGGGTGAATTAAATTAGGTTAGATTTGCCCCGCTTATATCAAATCATTTGATTAATGAAGTCCTATTTCATCTCCATTATCGCCCTTATTCTCATCGTTCCTTTTTCTTTTGGTCAGAACCGAAAGGCCGTAAAATATGCCAAAACAATTACGCTGGAAGAGCTTCAGGAATCTATTACAACACTGGCCTCGGATGAATTTGAGGGAAGAGCCACAGGTGAAAGAGGTCAAAAAATGGCAGCTGATTACATCGCCAACAAATTCAAAATTGCCGGGCTGGCTCCTCCGGTAAAAACCAATCAGGGCGACAGCTACTTTCAGGAATTTCACTTATACCGCAGTAGATACAATACATCCTACTTCAAGAAGGGAGATGAAATGAAAAAAAATCTGGTAGATTTTCTTTATTACTCCAGGATGGAAACCATGGGTGAAGAATACATTGAGATGGTCTTTTGCGGGGACATAAAAGACTTTGACCTTCGTGGACTGGATGTAAAGGGAAAATTCATTGCTTTCAGTGCCGAAGAAATGACCGGTTGGCGCAGCAAACTTGTTGAATTGGAAAACAGTGGTGCTGCCGGATATTTTATCATCGTGAGAAATGAAGACCAATACAGATATGCGCTCAATAGGTTTGGAGTGGTCATGATTGGAGAAAAAATCGAATTCTCAGTGGACGATATGGGTACTAAGACCATTATTGCCAACCCGGCACTTGCGGAGTGGGTATTCGAACAGTCCTTCCAGTCGTTGCTTAGAAAAGGAAGGGGACTTACTAAAAAAATCATATTTAATGCAGACATGCTTATTGAGACAATCGATTCTGAGAATGTCATGGGCTTTGTAGCTGGCTCCGAAAAGCCGGAGGAAGTGATTATCGTTTCTGCTCACTACGATCACCTGGGTGTAAAAGAGGGGAAAGTATTTAACGGAGCAGATGACAACGCTTCCGGAACAAGTGCTATTATTGAAATAGCTGAAGCTTTTGCCGAAGCTGCAGAAAATGGTGATGGGCCAAAAAGAAGTGTCATGTTTGTAGCATTCTCCGGTGAGGAAGAAGGGCTTCTTGGAAGCAAGTACTATGTGGCTCACCCTGAGGTACCCCTGGCAAATACTGTGGCCAATTTGAATATAGATATGATAGGCAGACAAGATCTGAAATACAGTGAGGACCCCAATTATATTTATATCATTGGTTCAGATCGTATCTCCACCACCCTTGATAAGATCGCAAAATCAGTGAATGATGACTATTCCACAAAATTGAGGCTGGACTATAGGTACAATGACTACAATGATCCCAATCAATACTACAAACGTTCTGATCATTATAACTTCGCTCAAAACAATATCCCGATCATCTTCTACTTTAGTGGAACTCACGGGGATTATCATCAGCCGACAGACACTGTCGATAAAATCAATTTTGAAAAAGTTAAAAAGATAACTGATTATATTTTCTTTACTACGTGGGAGATTGCGAATCGGGAGGAGCGGGTCAGGCCTGATTAAGTGATCTTGAAGGGGATAGGATAGCTCCTAAACCCCGAACAAGATCTTTTCAACCAGCTATGGAAAGAAAGAGTTAATCCATCTTTCTGATACAATAATAATTGATTTTTGAGTTTCCAAGAAGTGGTATTCAAAATAATTAATAAGAATGCTTTTTTATATTGTCATGCTTGTTATTTACAATCATTTATTTTGCTTATATTAAATAATGTTGCTTTTTATTTCGTAAAAAAGCGTATTTTATTAATTCTTAGAATAAAACCAACATTACGTAATATGATTTAAGTAATATAGATTATTCTAATTCCATGAAATTGCATCAAAATTTTCTTATCAAGTCGGGTAGAATCGTTAATGAAGGAACGTCTGAAGTAAAGGATATCTTTATAAAGAACGGGAGAATTGAAAAGATAGGTCATGAGCTCTCCGTTAGCGAGAACCATACAGAGATCATAGCTGAAGGAAAAGTTGTACTTCCAGGAGCAATTGATGACCAGGTTCACTTCCGTGAGCCAGGGCTTACTCATAAAGCTGAGATTTTTACAGAGTCCAGAGCTGCCGTAGCCGGAGGCATCACCTCTTATATGGAAATGCCAAATGTGATACCTCAAACAGTCACACAGGACCTGTTGGCTGCAAAGTATCAGCTGGGTGCTCAAAAGTCACTGGCCAACTACTCCTTTTTCATGGGCACCACAAATGACAACCTTGACGAGCTGCTCAAAACAGATATTAAATCTGTCTGTGGCATCAAAATATTTATGGGCTCATCTACAGGTAATATGCTGGTAGATGACGAAAAAGTGCTTGAAAGAATATTCAATGAAGCCCCACTGCTCATTGCCACACATTGTGAAGACGAAATGACGGTACGTAATAACCAGGAGATTTACATAAAAAAATACGGAGATGATATTCCATTTGAAATGCATCCGCTGATCAGGAGTGCGGAAGCCTGCTATCTGTCATCCTCCTATGCTGTTGGGTTGGCTAAAAAACACAACACCAGGCTACATATTCTTCATATTTCTACCGGAAAAGAGACTGAATTATTCTACAATGATAAGCCTCTAAAAGAAAAAAGGATCACCTCAGAAGCCTGCATCCACCATCTGTGGTTTAGTGATCAGGATTACAAAGAAAAAGGTGCTTTTATCAAATGGAATCCTGCGGTGAAGACCAGCGAGGACCGGGAAGCTATCTGGAAGGCATTACTGGATGATCGTATTGATGTCATTGCTACAGATCATGCCCCACATACACTGGAAGAAAAGCAAAACGTATATACTAAGGCGCCTTCCGGAGGTCCTTTGGTACAGCACTCTATGGTGGCCATGTTTGATTTTTATCACCAGGGAAAAATTAGTTTGGAGAGGATTGCGGAAAAGATGAGCCATGCTCCAGCCGATTGTTTTCAGATCTCTGAGCGTGGTTACCTTCGAGAAGGCTACCATGCAGACATTGTCATTGCAAACCTGGACAGACCCTGGACTGTCACTAAAGGCAATGTGAGGTCAAAATGTGGCTGGTCACCATTTGAGGGTCACCAGTTTAAATCCAGTATTGAGAAGGTTTTCGTCTCAGGTCACCTGGCATATGATGAAGGAACGATCAATGATAGTATGTTGGGACAGCGCTTATTGTTTGACAGATAAAAGTATCAATTGATTTTCTGCTTCCCTGTTTGTAATATCCATCAATGGATATAACTTTGCATTCCTTTTAAAAATGGTGGTCGTAGCTCTCCCGATAGCTATCGGGAGGTTAGAGCGCCAAAAGTATAAAATGGTGGTCGTAGCTCAGCTGGTTAGAGCGCCTGATTGTGGTTCAGGAGGTCGTCGGTTCGAACCCGATCTTCCACCCTTATTTAAAACAAGCCCCTTCATATTGATGGGGCTTTTTTATTTTAGATACTATGGACAACTGGAAAGACATCCTTCAGAATATACCAGAATCCTTTTTAGCCATCATAATTGGAGCCATCGTTGGTCTGATATTAGCATGGATGNTCCATTTGAGTATCAACCTGATCATCAAAAAGGGCCACTCCCAAAACCTGCTTTTCTTTAATAAACGTTGTAAAAAAGCAGTTTCCTTTCTGCTTCCTGTTACCTTTATTTTCATTGCCCTGCATGTAGCTGCTGGTCCGGTATGGTTACTGATTTTGTTCAGGACATTGCTGATCCTGGCTGTATCATTTTTATTGATCAGGTTCACTTTTGTCATTGAAGATATCATGCTGGACAAATATGATATTACCAAAAAAGAAGATAACAGACACGAAAGGAAGATCCTGACTCAGCTCAATTTCGTGAAGCATGCAGCCATTTTGGCCATCATTATCATCACGATCAGCACCCTGCTGTTAAGCTTTGAAGGTGGACAAAAATTCGGTGCCGGATTACTCACTTCTGCAGGTGTTGCCAGTGTGATCATAGGTTTTGCTGCTCAGAAGACCATAGCCAATTTCCTGGCAGGAATTCAGATCGCATTCACACAACCCATGAAGATCGACGATGCCGTGCTTGTGGAAAAGGAGTGGGGGTGGATTGAAGAAATCAATTTGACTTATGTGGTTGTGCGTCTTTGGGATTGGAGACGCCTGATCCTGCCGATCACTTATTTTGTAAATGAACCTTTCCAAAACTGGACCCGTAATAAAGCGGAAATAATCGGATCGGTATTTTTTCACCTGGACTACAGTGCTCCTGTAGATAAAATACGTGAACAACTAACTAAAATCCTCGAAAGTGAGCCACTATGGGATAAAAAGGTGAGTGTGCTCCATGTAGTAGACGCAACCGAAAAAACGATTGAACTGAGGGCACTTATGTCAGCCAAAACATCACCTCAAGCCTGGGATTTGCGATGTAGTGTCAGAGAAAAGCTCATTAAGTATATTCAGGAGAACCATCCGGATTGCCTTCCGCTACATAGGATACAAGAACGCTCTTAACAAAATTTTACCACAAGAGAAAGTAAATAATGTTTTTAATTTACTAATTTTGGTAAAAATATTTTGCGCTGAGACCGTCAAATTACATATTAACCATTCTGGCTTTTTGTCTGATACCTCTTCTTGGTCTCGCCAATGACCCTACAATAGAAAATAAAGACGAAGCTGAAAAAAAGCAGGCTGATTCCAAAGAAGTCAAAGTTGTGACAGAAACCAAAACAGTTACAGAAGCCAAGAAGGATCAGCAGGTTACCACACAGGAAGGAAGCAAAGATGCTGTGATTACAAACAGCACTACAATCGAAGAAAACAAATCGACTGAAAACAACACGCTCAGTAAGTTCAATTACCTGTTTTACTTCATTTACAAGCACAAATACCAGGATATCAACAAGCTGGAAGAAAAGCTCTGATCCTAGGTTAAATGGATTAACTTAAATCCCTCCCCGTGGACAGTAAGCAATTTCAATGACTCTTCCTCTTTGAGGTATTTCCTGATCTTGGCAATATAGACATCCATACTCCTGGCATTGAAATACGAATCATCTTTCCAGATCTTCTTCAGCGCGATGCTTCGGTCAACCGTTTGATTTAGGTTGTCAAAGAAAAGTTTTAAAAGTTCATTCTCCTTTGTAGTGAGTTTGATCTCACCGGATGGTCTCATTAGCCGGTTGTCGGCATACTGATAAGTAAGACTTCCTATTTTTAGCTCTTCAGGTAGCTTCCCTGGTCCTTCAGCAGACTGCTTCGTCCTTTTAAGCACGGCGTTCACCCTCATCAGCAGCACCTCCATACTGAATGGCTTGGTTACATAGTCATCAGCCCCGATCTTAAATCCATGTAAAATATCTTCTTTCATGGATTTTGCCGTTAGGAAAATAATCGGGATTTTGGGTTCAATGGCTTTGATCTCAGAGGCCAGGGTAAATCCGTCTTTCTTGGGCATCATGAGATCCAGGATACACAGGTCAAACTTACCCGGCTTAAAGGTCTTAGAACCCTCCTCTCCGTCCGGACAAAGTGTTGAATCAAATCCCTTGAGGTTTAGGTACTCATTGAGTATTTGGCCAAGGTTGGGATCGTCCTCAGCAATTAGAATTCTGATTTTATCCATTTTTAAGAGGTAAGCTGATTACAAATTTACTTCCTTTTCCGAGCTCACTCTCTACTGAAATAGAACCCTGATGTGCATCAATTATACTTTTGACGTATGCCAGACCGAGGCCAAAACCTTTTACATTGTGAATGTTTCCTGTAGACACACGGTAAAACTTCTGGAATATATTTCTTATAGACTCCTTGGTCATCCCAATGCCATGATCCTGGATGGAAACCCATATCGATTCACCGTGTTGATGGGCACGGATACTGATAAAAAGATCATCCGGACTGTACTTAATGGCATTGTCTACCAAATTGAGGAATACATTGGTGAGATGGCTCTTGTCTCCCCAGGTGATCAATTCTTCTCCCTCCACATTGAGTTTAAGCTGACCATTTCTGTTTTCCACCTGCAACATACTCTTCTCCTCCACTTCCATCAACAATGTGACAAGATCAACCTTTTCAAACTTCAGGTTGAGGTCATTGCGATCCAATGCTGCCATCTGCAAGACTTTCTCCACCTGATCTCCCAAACGATGATTCTCATCACCGATGGCCTTCAGATACCTGGCCCGCAAGCCCGGAGTCTCGCTGATATCCTTATCGCTGAGTGCCTCGGTAGCCAATGAGATAGTAGCGATCGGGGTTTTCAGCTCATGAGTCATGTTGTTGATAAAATCATTTTTCATCTCAGAAAGCTTTTTCTGATGCACAATCGTACGTACAGCATATCCAAAACAGAAGAGAACAAGTGTAATGAGTACCCCGGAGCTAATCATGGTGGCCCAGATCTTTTTAAGCAAATACTGCTCTTTGTCAGGAAAATCAATGACCAACTCAGGAGCTTCTCCTACCAGGTCGTTGGGAAACAAATTTGCCCTAAGCTCACTGGTTTGTAAAGCCAGCTTTTCTGTGGGATTCTTAAGGTAGACAAAGCGTTTTTCCTGGGGCATCACCACAGCATGGTTATAGGCCAGGTCGATACCCTTATTTTGCAGTTCTTTGGACAGAAGTGAGTCCAATTGATTGGGATTGAACCGTGAAAGTGGAGAACGACCCGCTACCATCACATTTTCTATCACCGAAAAAGCCATCTCAGTCTTGTTGGAAAGCATTTGAAGCTGTCGGTTTATTTCTTCAAGCTCCCTTTCATTTCTTCGTCGGATTTCATTCACCTGTTCATTGGAAATGCCGGATGATGACTCAAACGAAGCAGAGATCCCTCCCCCGGATGCCTTGAACTCAGCAATGATCTGAACACCGGAAGGACTCACAATAGTATCCTTCTTCACCACAATATCGTCAGAGATCTGTAGCTGACCCTGGGTAGACCACTGCTGCCTGAAAACATTGGGCTGAGGCTGCAGGAGTTTGTTTTGAATACGCATCGCATCAAGAGCCTCCTGACGCTCCAGCTTCTGAGAGACCAGGTTCAAAGCTTCCGTCACGTCTTGCTTGAATCGAACCTCATTGGCTGATATGACAGAGTCAATCCAATACCACTGAAAAGCGATCAAGCCAAGCATGGCAACGCTCATCATCCCGATGACCCACCTGATATGCGCTTTTTTCATGCTACAAATTTAGGAGTAAAAGTGGCCTGAAATGCTCATTTAACCATTTTTAACACACCTTAACCACCCTTTAACAACAACGTAATGGCAACCTTTTTACTTTCGAATTGTCTTTAACCAAAATAAGGGAATCATGAAAAGATTAATTGTTACTTCACTTTTTATTTCCTTTTTCCTGATCACAACAGAAAGCCTGCTGGCTCAGGAAAATGAATCACAGATCACAATTGACATTACCAGAGAAGTTGATGGTAAAACAGAGAAATTTAGCAGGACTTATTCCTCAAAAGAAGAGATGGAAGCCGATAAGGAGTTACAGTCCTTTTCGGAGGATCTGGATCAGGTCACAAGGGTAAGCGTCAATCCGGGAGGGATGCAAACCATCAAAATCCATAAAACCGACTCTTCCTCGTCATATGCCATTGACTTTGATACAGAAGTCAGGAAAGTGGTGAAAAAAATGAAAGGCTATGACAGCGAAGACAATGACTCACTGGCTATAAAGCTTCAGAAGCAGATTTATAAGCTGGAAGAAGCACTGGCCGATTTGGGGATGGACATCAAAGAAGAGATAGAAATTATGGAAGATATGGATTGGGACGAAATCAAAGATCGTCACAAGATCATGATCATCGAAAAAGAAAAAGAGACGGATCAATTTCTAATTGAGGATGATGAAAGTGAAAAAACAATGACCATCAGTGATTTGGATAGCAATGAGTTTGGGAAAAAAGGTAAAGTCGGCAACAATGAATTGCTTGACCTCGAAATATTTGAATATTATCCAAACCCCTCAAAAGGAAGGTTCAGACTAAAATTCCAGGTGGATGAGGAGGCACCGCTAAATGTAAAAGTTTATAATGTGGAGGGTCAGGAAATTTTTGTCCGGTACTTTCCAAGGTATTCGGGTGAATTTTCAGAGCTCATAGATCTGAGGGGCCAGGACCCGGGGACATATATGCTGGAAATCAGTCATGGCAAGAATAGACTAGTCAGAAAGATGGTGGTCCAATAAAGTAAAACCAACACCGTGATGATTGCGGATCTC
>JAHCMM010000192.1 GCA_019192515.1 Cyclobacteriaceae bacterium SS2 | reverse complement strand
TGATCTCAGTCTCATCCATAAAGAATGCACTGATGGTGACCTGTTTGTTGAAGTTGATCTGTGTAGCAGCAACATCCTGGTCAGCTTGCCCCATGTGGAATGTTCCGGCAGGTACAGCTGCCATCCCATAGGGCCTTGTCATTTCCCAGCCTTCTCGGCCTTGTACTCCTATTAGCTCACCACGATCAGAACCTCCACCTCCGCCGAACAGACCGCAACTTTGGGTCAGTACGCCGAGAGAAAGTAATGCCAACGTGGAAAGCGAAAAAACACGCATTTTATTCATAACACCTAATTTGAACTTAGCAAGTATGTAAATTAAACAAACTTTCTTCTAAAATATTGCATCAAAATGGGCCTAAATATATAACCTTCTGATTTTTCAACACAAATTTTGCATTGAAATTATCCAAAAAATCCGTCTTTAAGTTAAAAAAATCGGTGAAATGCTTAGATCAGAAGCTGAATCTCGGGGTTTTTACGGTCTTCTTACCACCAAAAATTAAATCCGGAATATCATACCTAATGAAGATCTCATGCGATGTGGGTTGCTTGGCATCCTGCTCGTCTACAACGTAGTCGAACGAATAGCCTAGCTTCAACACATTGTCTTCCAGCAGGCTATAACCCAGTAGTAAAATGGCCGACTCCGACCTCCGATAAGAAATACCACCCCACATTTTTTCCCTGAATATGGCCAGTGCACTTAAGTCATAGGTAAAGCCAACAAGATCAGATCTGATGAGTACACTTGGACGGATCACCAGGTCCTGGCTGATATTCAGAGCTGTGCCGACAAGTCCGGTGTAATTCCGCTTGAAATTATTGCCGAATGAAACGGTGTCTATGTCAATTCCAAAGTTGAACGATGGCTCAAGAATATTCATGGCACTCAGGCCAAAGTAGATGTTCCCTTTTGTCTGAAAGAAAATACCAGCATTCAGGTCTGCTTTCAGCTGGGTTTGACTGGCACCTACATTGAGTGGATCCTCGGGATCGTTGAATCTCAACTCATCAAACTTCTCAGTTTGGGAAAAGAATCCCGGCATTAGCCCAACAGAAAGGGTCCCAAAGCTCAGGTTCCATTTCGAGGCCACTGTAAACTGACCCTGAATGTTATTCAATGGACCCAGGTTGTCATTAGAAAGGTTGAAGCCTAAACCGGAGATAACCGTATTGACCGGGATATTTAAAGTAAGCAATTGAGTACTTGGAGCCCCTCCATCACCGTCGAAGGAGCTGGAATATCCCAGCCACTGATTGCGATACTGAAAGGCAACGAAGGCCGTTTCCTCAGTGCCTACCCATGCCGGATTGAAATACGATGGATTGAGCATGTAGTGGCTGAAAAAAAATCCGTTCTGTGCTTTCGCCAGGAAACACACAGTCAGGAGTATCGGTACAATCAGCCACTTCTTCAACATTGGTATAAAGGTAAACGCTAATTTTTAAAAACTCTTATATCTACAGGTTGTTTGCCTGCTTGATATAAAGTTCCAGTGCACCAGTCATCGAAGGTGCATTTGGTAGCGGAGCCTGAATATCCAGTATCAGGTTGGCGTCTCTCACAGCTTTTGCAGTGGTAGGACCAAAGGCAGCTATCCTGGTTTTCTCTTGTTTGAATCCAGGAAAGTTTTCAAATAGCGATTGAATCCCTGATGGACTGAAAAAGGCAATGATGTCATATTTGATATCTGCCAGATCCGAAAGATCAGAAGCCACCGTTTTGTAAATGACCGCTTCGTTGAACTTGTATCCATTGGTTTCTAAGAATACCGGGATGTCATCTTTTCTGATATTGGAACAAGGATATAAGAATTTCTCATCCTTGTGCTTTTTCATCACATCAAAAAGATCGGAAGCAGTTCGTTCACCTGTGAAAATTTTTCGCTTTCTGATCACAATATATTTCTGCAGGTAGTTTGCTGTCTGCTCGGATACGCAGAAATATTTCATGTCGCTTGGTATCTCAACTTTGCTCTCAGTAGCTAACCTGAAAAAATGGTCCACAGCATTTCTGCTGGTAAAGATGATGGCTGTGTGATCAAGGATATTGATCTTTTGCCTTCTAAACTCTTTGATATCTACCGGATCTACCTGAATAAACTTCCTGAAATCTATTTTGATATTATACTTTTCAGCAAGCTTGTAGTAGGGAGAGTTTTTCTGATCTGTGGGCTCCGGTTGGGATACTAAGATGGATGATACTTTATTGAGCCTTTCCTTGTCTGTAACTAGTAATTCTTCACTCATGCCGTTTCATTATGACTTCAACCTTTTGTTCCTTATTTTACTAACCAAAAGATGATTAGGAAAACAGGCAAAAATTCAGTCGTGCAAAGGTAGGAAATTATCAGGAGTTTTTTATGTGAATAAAACTTAACAAACTTAAAATACAGCCATAACTGGAATGCACACAAAACAATGATTAAAAGGAGATAGGCAACATTTACCAGTACAAAGTCTGTTTTCCCGATAACGTATAAATCCGCAAAAAAAAGGATCAGACTCACAAAAGACATCCAAATGAATACCTGAATGAAATCCTGAAACTGAATATTTGGCAAAAACCGGGCTTGCAATAACCTGGCCATTATCCAGGAGAAAATATATTTTCCAAGGATTAGTAAAAAGACCATCCCTGAGATAAAAAGCCACTGTAAAAAGTACTGGTTATCCCAGGTATTCAGATACGGCCAGACACTTAGTTCATGATGAATATATATGATCTGTACACTGGTGATCAATGAAAACATCAGGGTTGTGATGATATTGTCTACATGCCAGAACCCTGTATAAAACTCCTCCATGTCAGATGCTGATCGACTCGCTAAAGGATTGCTCAGGACCCAGGCAAATTTTGCAGGAAAAGAATATTTTAAAATGGCGGCTATTACCAAAATAATCAGCAGGGCCTGAAGAAAAAATTCAGAAATGCCATTTTGATATTTTTCCCGAAGCTCTGACTTGTTTTCTAAGACTGTTGTTTGCAAAAGGAGGCTCGCACTCAGCTTAGTAAACTTATCATAGGACACGGACAAGATGAGGGAATCATTGCTTGCCAGCTCCATCAAATCCCCAATCATGAATTTATCACACCCCGCTGGTAACTCCCTGTAATAAAGTTTGTTGTTCAGCCAGACATCTATTGGTGACTGGTGACAAAGCTTGATGGTGTCTGTTGCTAAATAGTCATTCAGATTTAGATTCACCAGGGATTGATCTGCCATGGAAGTGACTGGCATGATCCGACCATCTTTAATGACAAACCAGTTGTCAATTGATCTTTCATCTATTTGAGCCTGTGTAAGCAGTACAAACCCAAAGAATAAAAAACTAAGAACCATCCTCATATTGCGGTCATTCAAAATCTGGAAGTGTAACCCAGGTGTATTTTGGTGTTGTTGATATCAAAAGGTATCTCCTTTGAGCTCCCTAAAGCAAACGCAAAACTAAACAAGCCATTATTAGTATTTAAAGAAAGTCCTGTTCCCAACCCTAATGGGGTACTCCATTGATCAAAAGCCTGAAAAATCATCTGATCATAAAATAGGAACAGGAAAGACCTTTGCTCAAAATATTGCCTCAGCTCAAGCCTGGATAGAAAATAGTTTTGAGAAAAAAAGAAATTCTCGTTGAAGCCACGAAGAGACCTCAGCCCCCCTACTCTATACAGCTCATTTCTTAGGATCTGGGTGTTTTCCAACAGTCCCATGCTATACTCCAAAAACAAGGCTGTTTGACCCAGAAGGATTTGCTGCCAATTGAGCTTTGCTTTCAACCTATAGACAGTACTAACCGTATTGAGCGTATCATAATAGCTGGCCGGAAGGGCGGCATTGTTCTCAATCGTTTTCTTTCCAATGGTAGATTCCACATCAAATGCCCAGTAATTGCTAAAGGTATTGGTACGTACCTGGCGCGATAGCCTGGTAGAATAATAATCTATGGAATAATCTGCAAAGGTCTGGCTGCTGACCCGCTCGATATTAGGAGTGATCAGGCTACCAGAACTTCTTGAATACGCCCCATCAAACCGGAGGCTTTTTCCAAAAAGAAAAGTTCCCACTTCAATTTTAATGTCACGGGTGATGAAGGTCGTATCCTGCTTGATCAGATTGAAACTCCCGCCTACCATCACATCGCTGCCAAATAAATACGGATGACTATAGCCCACCGACAATTGCTGGGACTGGGCTGCAAACTGTTGCCAGTTAAGTTGAAGTTGCTTGCCCGAATAAAAAAGATTGCCCAGGTCCAGATCCAGATACCCTGTAACCAGCATTCCTCCATTGCTTGTTTGGTTGGGTAGAAGGCCAATGATCCCTTCAAACGAACTGGACTCCTCCTCTTTCAATCGTAGATATGCGGTAGCACGCCCTCCACTAAAGGCGATATCCGGAGGTGCTGCAAGCTCAAGGAAATCCAACTGCTGCAGTTTATTGCCTATGTTTTGGTATGAATTTTCATTGAAAGGCTTGCCAAGCTCAAGATGAACGGATTGTTGGATAAAATGTCTTTTCGTCTTGATTGGGTTCAGAATCACAACCGTATCATTTACGATGAAGGGCCCGGGATCAATTTTTAATCGGGCATGAATTCTATTTTTACTATCCTGCCTTATTTCTTCCCAATGAAGCTGGGCAAATGGATACCCCTTTGTAATGAAGTCATTGAGAATCTGCCTGGAATACCTGCCTCTTTTATAATCCAGCTCATCGTCA
>JAHCMM010000191.1 GCA_019192515.1 Cyclobacteriaceae bacterium SS2 | reverse complement strand
ATGCCGTAAGGATCACCGTAGCATCTGCAAAAGCCTCTCACATGGAATGGCTGACCTATGGATTTGAAGAAATCACTGACAACAGCACAGTTGCTTACTTGCACTGGGAGAAGCTAAAGGTGCCATTCAAGATTGAAATAGCTAAATAACATTGTGTAAAAATGTATTTAAAGGTCTGTCTTTGGGCAGACCTTTTTTATTTATTGTAATCTAAGCCCTGCCCCTAACTGACCTCTTGGCTTTCATGGGTAGGAGGTGTTATGGCCTGTCGGGGGACAGGCCATGGAGAGTGGTGGTCATACCTCACAGACCTGGAAGCGTTCTTTTACCGCCACTAATCCACCAATGATAACTAATTAATGTGGGTGAAAGTATTTCATCAATGTCTCCACCTTCAGTGGAAGTGCCAGTGAATGAGGAAACCCAAAATTCATCTGTGCATTCGTGGCTAAGTTATAATTTACACTCGGTTTGGAGTCCTTGAGTCCTTACCGACCTGGTCCGAGAACGTTTTAAAATGATCAAATTAGTCGCTACCTTTCACGTTATGTTAGATGCTAACAAACAAAACGAACTCAGGACCCTCATCAATGCCGGGTACCCCATTTACGGTGGCATAAGTATGCTTTGTGCTGTCTTCTTTGGTGCCTGGAAGCTGGGCCCGATGATGATCTCCGGAAACAATAAGATGGGAGTGGGGATGTACGTCTTTGTTATCGGGATGTTTCTGCTATTTGCCGGTCTGGGTATCCTCATGATCAAAATAGGGATCGAAGTTAAGAAGAACAAAAACTGAAAGGGAATTCACCGTCGTGATTCAGTTTTCCAACCCACTTAGATTCTATATAATAGCATTGTGAAAACAATGAGAAGGTAAGCTGTTTAAATATGGAAGAACGAATTGAACAAGCTAATAATCCACTTCATGGTGTCAAGCTGGCAGACATTGTAGAAGCTTTGCAAAAGGCCTATGGCTGGGAGAAGTTGGGGCAGCTAATTCGCATTCGGTGTTTTACTCACGATCCGTCTGTTAAGTCCAGTTTAACATTTTTGAGAAAAACGCCCTGGGCCAGGGAAAAGGTAGAACAGCTTTATTTGAAAATGCTCCGGAGTAAATAAGGGCATTCCAATTTCCTCTTTCAAAGTATACGACCAGTTGACTTTTTATCCGGAGGAATACTTTTGCTAACTCTAAATACAATCAATGAGTAAACTACAAGACTTCCAGAAGCGGGTAATCGCCAATGCGGTTGATGTAAGAGGGTTGAAGGTTGGGGAAAGGGCACCCGACTTTGTCTTACCCAATGCGTTTGGGAAACCCATTTCACTTTCTGAAACCCTGAAATCAGGACCGGTCATCTTAAAATTCTACAGGGGAGAGTGGTGTCCCATTTGCAACCTTGACCTAAGAGAGATCCAACAGTATGTAGATCAGTTTCATGCATTTGATGCAAAAATATTGGCCATCAGTCCACAGAAGCCCGATGATGCACTGACCATCACACAGAAGAATGAGCTCGGGTTTGAGGTACTCAGTGATAGCGATCAGGAGGTAATCAAAGCCTACAATCTGCAGTTTGATCCGGGGGAAGATTACCACCAAAGGCGAGACCTTACCTTACTCAATGGAGATGGCTCAAAGACGCTTCCCGTCCCGGCCACTTTTGTGATTGACAAAGATTTCAAGGTTATGGCTGCGCATGTAGAGGCCAATTACACGGAACGGATGCCTCCGGAAGAGATTCTCCAGGTACTGAAAAGAGACTTGCAATAATGTAAGGCTTAGTTATTTTTCCTTATTTTTAATGGGACTGGTAATTTGCATAAAACCAGTAAAGCTGTTAATCCTCCTTTGTGAAATTTTGTTGCTGAGACGAAAAAGAATAGTGGTGGTTTATGGCCTTCAATTGGGGTTTGTAAACTTCAGAAATGAGGACAGCTTTTCAGATAAATAAGTATAACCTTTATAGTTATGAAAGCAATAGCCATCTTCGATATCGGCAAAACAAACAAGAAATTCTTCCTTTTTGATAAGGATTTTAATCAGCTGGAGCATGAATATATCCGATTCGAAGAGGTTCCCGATGATGATGGATTTCTGAGTGAGGATCTGGATAAGTTGACAGAATGGATCTTTGCGACTTTTGACAAATTGCTGGCCAATGGTAAGTATGAAGTTGAGAGTATTAATTTCTCCACCTATGGCGCCTCACTTGTACATCTGGATGAAAATGGGAATCGGGTTGCACCTTTTTACAACTACCTTAAACCTTTTCCAAAAGAGCTGGAGCAGAAGTTTTTGGCTAAAGTGCCAAAGGAAGAGTTTGAGATGAGGACTGCCAGTCCTTTTATGGGTTTCCTCAATTCCGGTCTCCAATTATATTTTTTAAAGTATGCCAAACCGCAGGTCTTTTCGAAGATTAAGCACTCACTACACTTCCCCCAATACCTCAGCAGTCTTTTCACAAAAAAATACGTGACCGATTATACCAGCCTGGGCTGTCATACAGGGTTATGGGATTTTCAAATGGGTCAATACGCAGATTGGGTCCGGGATGAAGGGTTTATGGAACTTTTAGCCCCTATAGTACCCAGCACTTTTTCCACTCCCGTTGAGAGAAATGGACATAAGATTAAAGTAGGCGCAGGCGTACATGATAGCAGCTCAACGCTCATCCCGTACATCAATTCAACCAATGAGCCCTTTATATTGATATCTACAGGAACCTGGAGTATTTGTATGAATTTCTTCAACGATAGTCCCATGACCAAACAGGAGCTGGAAGCAGATTGCCTGAATTTCCTGAGCCTCAGGGGGACTTCTGTGAAGGCATCACGACTTTTCCTGGGGAAACATCTGAGTGCGCAGGCCAAAATATTGAGTGATTATTACCAGGTAGATTATCAGTCTTATAAAAAACTAAAGTGGAATAGCGCCTACACCACAAAACGAAGAGACCAAAAACAACTGCTTTTTGATCACAGCTTAATCAGGCCCGAGAGATTTGGTTACCTGAATACAGACCACCCTGATTTGTCCATATTCGATTCATATGAAGATGCCTTACACAACCTGTTGGATGAATTGACAGACCTACAGGTTGCTTCGCTTGAGTTGGCGATAGGTAAATCGGAGATCAGAAAAGTGTATTTGGATGGTGGCATTAGCTTAAGCGAAGTATTCGTTACACTCCTGGCTAAAAAGCTGCCAGATTTTGAGATCTACTCTACCTCCTTTGCCCTTGGATCTGCTCTGGGAGCAGCTCTATTGGCTAATTACCGTACACTGTCAGCAGGATTTCTCGCCAACAACTACAAGATCACCAAACATCAAATCTAGATATCATCACCCCGGTGAGCTCAATGCCTATCGAGAAAGCCTGAATTAATTGACGTGCACTTAAATCACTTCAGGATCTGACTCACGTGATCCTTGGTTTTCACCTTTTCGATCACCTCTTCAATTTTACCTGCCTCATCAATGATGAAGGTAGTACGGAAGGTGCCCATGTACTTTCGGCCGTACATGGATTTCTCTCCCCAGGTACCGTATTTGTCGTGGACTGATTTATCCGTGTCAGCAATCAACGGGAAGGGAAGGTCATATTTTTCGATAAACTTCTTGTGCTTGGCTTCGTCATCACCGCTGACCCCCAGTACCACATAGCCTTTGGACAGCATCAGATCGTAGTTGTCCCGCAGGTTGCAGGCCTCTGCTGTACAGCCCGGAGTGTCATCCTTTGGATAGAAATACAACACCACTTTTTTTCCTTTGAAATCGGAAAGCTTGATCTCTTTTCCGTCCTGGTCTTTACTTGTGAAGTCTGGCGCTTTGTCTCCGGCTTTAAGTTTCATGTGTTTATCGTTTACTATTTAAAGGTGTAATTATAGGTTTCTTTGTTTCCGGCATTGTCTTCTACCTCCAATACAAACTCTCCTTTGAACGGAATGTTTTTATCTTTTTTCTCCGACCAGATCAAAGATTTTTTAGGTTCGTATTTCATCAATACAAACTGTCCGTCTAAGGTAGCATTATAAGTTTTGATACCCGAGAGGTCATCACTGATTTTAAAATAAAGCTCGTCCCTGTTGACGATCACCGGCCTGATGTTGGGTGCTATGCTATCATTGGCTATAGTAAAGGTGACCAGGTCCTGGGTATAGAATTCTATTTGCTCACCATCCCAGCTGCCGCCCAGGTATCCCAGCCTTCCATTGTTTAGGGTATAGGCCTGGCTGCCAAAAGGATAATCACCATCGGATTTGAGTCGTACCCTCACGGAGCCTTTCAGTGGGTCTGTGCGGTGGTTAAACTTAAACTCCTCAAAGCCATGAGTGGTATCATAAGATTTTTCAAACTGCAGGTATAAGGTGTCGAAGAGGCTGTTTTTCCTGAAAAGCAACTCTACATCTTCATGATAGAAGCTGTATTCGGATCCCGAAGGGATCATTGCTTTGATATCTGTTTTTTTGATGTCGCCACAATAGTCAATGGAGTCGGGGAGACCATTCCTGAGATCCCAGAGATAATAGGCCTTACTCTTTTCAATCCTGTATGGGATCAATTCCTTGCCCAACTGCCCAAAATGCACAAGTATCTGACTTGGAGTAGAGACATAAGGAGCTTCGAAATGAAGATAATTTCTGTAGATCTCAAACTCATTGATCTCGGGTCGGGGTCGGTAGACAATCTTTCGTTCATTGATCTTGTTTTCAAACTTGACCATGTTGCCTTTGCTGTCTTTCATCAGGATGGTAAGCACGTGTGGCTCCGAGTCCACCTTCAATCCTTTTGATGGTTTGATGTAAATATCATTCGTGTTGCCATCCTCTACATACAGCCGGTTGTACTTCTGGCCTGTCTGCACATAGTGTGGATAATTGACATGTACCAGGATGTTTTTTTGGTTGCCAAAAGACAGGTTGGATTTCAACTCCCTGAACACGGTATCGTCATCGAGCAGCAACACTGTTTCCGACACCCCATTGCGGCTCCATACCCCATCCATCAGGTCATAGGCGTAGATCTCTACACCTATGTTGCCTTCCAGCGAAACAGGTGCTCTGGTTTTGAATACTCCGTCTACCTTGATCACATCAAAATTGTACCTTCCGAAAGCTTCGTTCACCCTGGCATTTTCATCCAGTGAAACAAAAGCGATTCCTTTCAGGAATGGCGGCATGTTGTCTTTGATTTCAGGGAAGTTGAACTTAAGCGGATCGAGGATCCTTTGATGCCGGTCGCGGATCTCGAAGTGTAGGTGCGGACCACTGGAAGAGCCTGAGTTTCCCGAGTAAGCAATGATCTCTCCTTTTTCAAACCGAAATGCTCCATCCTCCGGGAAAAGGTCTACGCTAAACGATTGCTTTTCGTACTGCTCTTTCAGGATGTATTCTTCAAGAATCGGGCTGTAACTCTCCAAATGACCGTAGACCGTAGTCGTGCCGTTGGGATGGTTGAGGTAAAGCGCATTGCCATAGCCGCCCGGAGAGATTTTTATCCTGTACACGTAGCCACTGGCCGCTGCATGAACGGGCAATCCTGTCCTTCCACCGGTCTTAATGTCGAGGCCTGCATGAAAATGTGATGATCTCAGCTCACCCATCGTGCCGGCCAACAGGTTTTGCTCACCGGGGTTGATGGGAAACAGATAGTAGTCATCATCTGTAAATGACTGAGCGAATGATAGATTTATGACGAAAACTACTAAAACTGCAGCAACAATGAAACGCATAGATTCCTTCTCCAACACACCAGAATTAAAAACGATGAAAAGCAGCTTTTACTACTTTCATCGTAAAATTATTTTACTTCAAAATCAAACATTAGCTGATCCTCAATATACCCTTTGAGCTGATCGCCTATACTCACCCGGCTTACTCCTTTGGGAGTACCCGAGAAGATGATGTCGCCAGTCTTTAGGGTAAAATACCTGGAAACAAAAGCGATGATCTCATCGATTGGCCACAACATCAGGCTGGTGTTCCCTTGCTGGACCGCTTCTCCATTTTTTTCCAACCTAAAGTTAAGATTCTTTAGGTCAAATCCCTTTTTGTCAATGAATTTTGAAATGGGTGCCGAGCCATTGAAGGCTTTGGCCAGCTCCCAGGGTAAGCCCTTGGTTTTCAGGCGCGACTGGGTGTCACGGGCGGTAAAATCAATCCCCAGACCTATTTCATCGTAGTAGTTGGAGGCAAAAGCAGGATCGATAGACTTGCCTTCTTTTTTGATCTTCACCAGTACCTCTACTTCATGATGTACGTCTTCGGAATGATCCGGGTGATAGAAAGGTTCATTATCTTTCAGCAGGGCGGTATCAGGTTTCATGAATATGACCGGACTTTCAGGTCGTTCATTACCCAGCTCTTCGATGTGGTCTACATAGTTTCTGCCAATACAAATGATCTTCATGCTAGTGCGTTAAAATTTCTTCAGGCTCTGATACTTCTACAGTGCCGGCGCTACTGATTTCTTCCAGTTTCACTTCCTTCAATTCATTGATGAGGATAGGGTCGTATTTGGCTCTTACCCTCACATAGTTTTCAGTGAATCCGTGGATCATCCCATCCTCAATGTCTTCCTCAAAAAGCACTGTGGCCTGGTTGCCAAGCTGCGACTCATAGAAATGTCGCCTTTTCTTCTCAGAAAGGTTTCGGAGCATAGTGGTACGGTCACGCCTCACATTCAAGGGTACCACATCATCCATTTCTGCAGCCGGCGTATTGGCCCGCTCGGAGTATGTAAACACATGGAGGTAGGAGATGTCCAATTCATTCAGGAAGTTGTAGGTCTCTAAAAACAGTTCTTCAGATTCTCCGGGAAAACCTGTGATCACATCCACGCCGATGCAGCAGTCTGGCATCAACTGTTTGATGGTCTCTACCCGGTCACGATACAATCCGCTTAGGTACCTGCGGTTCATCTTCCTTAGGATCTCGTCGCTACCTGATTGCAGCGGGATGTGGAAGTGGGGGACAAACTTTGCCGAGGCTGCAACAAATTGGATGATCTCGTTGGTGAGCAAGTTGGGCTCGATAGAGGAGATCCTGATTCTGTCTATGCCTTCTACCTGATCAAGGGCCTGGAGGAGGTTGATGAACTTCTCACTGCGTTTGCCATCGATCACTCCATAGTCACCGATGTTCACTCCAGTGAGCACAATTTCTTTTACATCTGAGGCTGCGATTTCCTCTGCCTGAGCAATAATGCTTTCGATGGTGTCGCTGCGACTTTTTCCGCGTGCCAGCGGAATGGTACAAAATGCACATCCGTAGTTACAGCCGTCCTGAACCTTGAGGAAGGTACGAGTTCGTTCGCCATAGGAATAGGAGGCATTGAATCGTTTGGCTTCTTTGATCTCGGAAGCAAAGACCTGGGTTTCTTTTTGAGGTACAAATTCGTCCAGGTATTCGAAGAGCCTGAATTTTTCAGCTGCACCCAATACCGCGTCCACACCTTTGATCTCAGCAATCTCTTTGGGTTTCAGCTGAGCATAACAACCCATGATGGCGATGTAGCTATCAGGAGAAATCTTTTTGGCTTCTCTGACCAGCTTCTTACATTTCTTGTCTGCATTTTCGGTTACAGAGCAGGTGTTGATGATGAAAATGTCCGGCCGATCATAGAAATCGACCTTTTCATAATCCCTGTCCTGAAACATCCTTGAGATGGTGGAGGTCTCCGAAAAGTTCAGTTTGCAGCCCAGTGTGTAAAAAGCGACTTTTTTCATGAAGCCGCAAAGATAATAAGGAAATTCATGTGGCCTATTGATGAGTGTGGGGATAACCCTCCAAAATCCAACTTCCGTATATTTACAGCAAATGGTTATACAAAATTTCACCGCTTTAAACAAACAACATTATTATGAAGCTAGGAGCATTTTCAATCAGTCTGAAGGTCAAGGATATCAAAAAGTCCAAGACATTTTATGAGACCCTGGGGTTTCAGGTGTTTGCCGGCAGCCTTGAATCAAAATATCTTATCATGAAGAATGAGTCTTCTCTCATTGGTCTTTTTCAGGATATGCTGGAACATAATATCATCACTTTCAATCCTGGTTGGGACGCAGATGCCAATACTTTGGATGATTTTGATGATGTGCGGGTCATCCAAAAACATTTAAAAGAAAAAAAGATCAAGCTGATATCAGAAGCAGATGAGTCCACTAGTGGCCCTGCGAATTTGATGGTGGCAGATCCCGATGGAAATGTGATCCTCATAGACCAACACACGGGATAGGCAAGATTGTCTGGAAAGTGCCATATAGCTGAGTTGTTCAAATATCAGTTTTTTGTTATATTTGATGTGTCGATTTCCGCCATAAATAGCATGCATATATGTGTATCTCTATTTTTGGTGATCAAAGCCCCCGTATAAAGCCGCATAAAGCCTATTTGTGGACCAATTCTATCAGAGATGGTCGAGGAATCCTTTTGAATACTCAAAACCGGGAAATCATTTTGAAGTCGCTGAGACGACTTGTTTGGGAAGGTAAAATAAAAGTGTATGCTTTTGTAATTATGCCCAATCACATTCATCTGGTTTGGGAGTTCCTTACTCTTGATTGTGAAGATATTATTGAGAATTTTCGTGAAGAAACAACGAGATTGATCGTTAATAATATGAATATTGGATGTCCGGATCTGGTGAAGTACTTCAAGACAGGCAAAGGAATCAGGAAGTACCGGATCTGGCGGAAGAAACCAAAATCGATGTTGTTACAATCCAAGTCCCAGATCAGTAATGCCTTGATGTATGTACACAATAATCCAGCTTTTGACAGATGGGGTCTGGTCAAATCAGATACGGAATTCAAATGGTCTTCTGCCGGATACTATGACTCCGGTATTGACCCATTTGGCTTTTTAACTCACTATTTAGGTTCAGAAGATAGAATACCTGGTATGGCATAAGTCATTGCCCAATCAAAATGAACGGTGCCCAAAAGTACGGATTGTAATAGTCCTCTGACTGCAACAAGCTTAGTTTGGCGGCTCTCAGGTCATCGGCATATCCTCTTCTCGGGCTGTTTAGCGAATGGTTGTAAAACTCAATCATCAGGTCAGCAGTGGATTTGTCTGCTACCTGCCAGAGTGATACAATGAGATTTTGTGCTCCCGCATACTGCAAAGCCCGACTCAACCCCACAATTCCTTCTCCTTTTGCTACCTGCCCCAGTCCGGTCTCACAGGCCGAAAGTGTGACCAGGTTAGCGTTGAATTTCAGGTTATAGATCTCTCCTGAATACAAGCTGCCATCTTCTGTGCTTCCGGGGCATAAAAAGACACGCGATAGCTCCGGTCTGGATTGATTCACAATACCATGAGTAGCCAGGTGGATAAACTGAAAGTCCGACAATGATATCGATTTGATCATTTCCTCTGATGCATCGGGGCCTGTAGAAGATACAGTCTTCATTTGGGCACTGGAAAACAGTTTTTCAATCTCTTCAATTTCTTTCTTCGAGTCAGGAAGTTGCTGCAAATACTGTCCATTCGACTCGAACGTTACAGGTGCAGCCAGTAGAATCCCTGTCTTATCTGAAACAGTTGTATTTTTTGCTTTATTCACAAATAAAGTTGCGGCGTAGTCATAACCCACTGCATATTTATTGATGAGGTATTTATTGTCTTTTACCTGGTTACTCACACTTTTTTCATACACCAGAGCCTCGAAAGGAATAGAGCCAATGACAGCATCCGGTATAATGACTAATTGATCAATTTCATCTGAAAGTTTCGGGATTAACTGAGTTTGGAGTGAATAGGAGGTAGTGGTAAAAGTTTCATCTACATAATATTTAATAGAATTTCTGAATCCACTTACCAGCTGATTGAATCGCTCATCCTTTGGCCTGTTGTAGATCCATGCCTTGTCTTTTGTGATTTGGAAGATGAAAACTCTTTCAGCCCCAATGAAGTAGGAGAGCAGTGCAGCGCGCTCATCGAGGGTTGATTGGATCTGGGAGATGCCTGCCAGTTCGGTATTGTATTTCAGGTCATAGTACTCCGGATATCGGGTCTCCAGTCTGTCAATAAAGTCCCTCAGGGCATTCTGGTATTTGAGTAATTCGATCTTTACCTGCTGGATCTCTTCTTCTTTGTTGAGCTGTGCCAACCGCTGCTCCAGAAAGCCAATCTCATTTTTCAGGCTGTCTTCTATGGCAAGTTCGCTCTCCGGGATTCCTGCAAATTGTTTGGCGTTTGTATCGTTGATAGCAGAAAGCAGGATAGAAGACTTGCTTCTTTCACAAAAGTTGAAAGCCAGGTTTCGATAATAGTCTTTTTTGAAAGTCCTTTCACTGAGGTAAGTAGCGATACCAATACCGTTTTCGTAGATCTGTGAAGCGATTTCGCCCAGTTTTAGTTTATCGGCCTCGTTAAACCTAATTTGTCTGATTTGGGTAATCAGTTCATCACACTTGATCAGTGTGTTTAGGGCGCTGTTAATATCCTTAAGCCTCAATGTTTTGCTATAGTGATAAGCCTCGAGTGACTGGGCTTTTGACTGTAGCGACGTAAGTAGGATATCTGCATTGAAATAATCCCTGATCTCAGGTAAAGTATATATGTCGGAATAATCCTGGTCAAACAGGTTAGCATAGATAGATTTCTGATAGGCTTCAATAGCTTGGGGATAATCGGCAGTTTTTTGATGAATGCTGCCAATCAAAAAGTAGGTGTTAGCGACTTCAGGGTGGCGGGTACCATACAGGTCCAGGTACATGTTCAGGGCCTGGGATTGATATTCAAGTGCTCCCTCAAAATCTCCTTTCATTTCCAGGATCCTCCCCTGGTTGTTTAAGGTGAAGGCCTTGTTTGGGTGATCATCAGGGTAGATAGCACCGTAGATCTCTGCCACCTGATCCAAATAGGTCAGTGCGTCATTGTAATTACTTTGATTGGCATTGGCGAATGCCATGTTGCTGTAGACTACTGCAACTTTTGGATGCGTTTTACCCAGCTTTTCTGTGTAAATATTAAGAGCTCTGTTGAAGAAAATGATGGCCTGAAGAGGTTCGTCATTCAGGTAGACCCTTCCGATGTTGTTGTAAGAATCAGCTACCAGGATCTGGTTATCACTTTGGGCCTGCCTGATGGCAAGTGCTTTCTGCAAATACTGCAGGGCCAGCTCGTTGTTGCCATTGGTGGTGTAGATCACACCCAGGTCATCAAAACATTCGGCAGCCTGCATACCTGACTCGTCAAGTAGAGCTTCGGCAGACTTAAGATTTTCCAATGCCAGGTCGATCCTTCCTGATCTGAGGTAGGCATTTCCGGAAGTCATCTTTGACTTTACCACAAGTTCCTGGTCATTTTTATGGATCGTGGAGATGAATTTTTCTGTACCGGTAGCAATGGATCTGGCGATGTCGATCTGGCCTAATCCAAGGTATGCATCAGCCTCTCCCAGCTTGCAAAGGGTGTACATTCTGGAAATACCCCCCTGAGAGAAAGCGGCCCCAGCATCTTTAAAATACTGAAGCGCTTCTTCAAATTTTCCGCCCTCCAGGCTCTTATTGGCCTGATCGTAAAGCGATTCCTGAGTATATGCTGAGGTAATAGTTAAAACAGAGACAAAAAGTAGGAGTATGTTTTTCATGTCAGAACCTGTAGATATAGCTGATGGTTTGTACGGCATGTCTTGTGAGCCCGTCAGGGTTTACTTTGCGTTGTGTCAGCTTTCTGCCGAACAGAACCCTGACTCCATTATTGACATTGAACCGATAGCCCCCTCCAATCAAAACTGAAGCTGCTAAACCTGTTGTACCGTCAATTTTAATTCGCTCATTGGTATTGAAATCTAATCGTTCATCATGTGTTATGCGATATATAGGAAGTACCCCCACATTGAAATTGAAATTAGTAAAGCGGAAGTTGCGTTCCACCCTAAGCATGATATCTGTTCCACGTTTCAGATTGTTGGCCAATGCATACTTCTCTACATATTCGATGCTGGGATACTCCGGCCATTGTCCCCACCGAAAATCATTCTTATTCTCAGTAAGCGCCACTTGCACACCAGTTGCGATCAGCCATTCATCCGTGATAAAAGATCCTCCTGCAACCAGGTCATAGCTTCCCAGGCTCACCTGCTGATACATGGGAAAGTCACCATCTGAGCCAAAAGCGCCATCCGGCCTATCTATATCTGAGTCATTGGAAGGGATCTTGGCACCAAGAGTGGCGCTGATTGAATAATTTTCATTGGTGACCAGCTGCCTTGTCCAGGCTAGAGAGATGTCGCTAAGACCTTCGGTCTTTCCGAAATTCCCCGTGGTCATTTGATAAGGAACCTTCACCTGAAAGAAGTTATAGTCATTCACACCAATGGTGACATCAGCTGTGTAGACATAGATAATTGGTGACAGGGTCGTTGTGCCACGATAAGCACTCAGCTCTACTGAGCGTAATTTGAGGTCTATTCTTTTGCTGTAATTCTGATCCGGTTTCATGGCACCCATGGTACAGAATCCGGCATCACTACATCCCTGACCCAAAAGATGGAAGTTTAAGGCCAGGCAGGTTAAGAGGGTTAAATATTTCATTTCTCAATATCTGCAAAAAGCGTGCAAATTATATGATTTTAGACCAATGAAGTTAAAAAAATTAATTCGGATGAGAAATATTTTTCCAGGTGAATTAAACCTTCTGCTTTTTTCATTGTCCAAAGGGCGAATCAATTAAAAACTAAATTTAAAACGATGAAAAAGGTATTAGTAAAAGCATTGACAGTTGGAGTGTTGTTTTCCCTGTTTTTATCGGCTTGCCAGAATGACGAGGAGGGTAGCGCTGACATTTCTTCTTTCGATATTGAGTCTGAGGCTGCTTTTGAAGCTACGATAGAAGAGGTAGACCTGTTGTCTGATGCAGGGATGGAAACACTGGATGAAGAGCCAGGAGCACGGCTTACACGGGATGAGCTATTGGATTGTGCAGAGGTGACAAAAGACACTGTGAACCAGATTATCACCATTGACTTTGGCGATGGTTGTGAAGGGCCACATGGTGTGGTAAAAAGCGGTAAGATCATTATCGAGTATGACGGCAGAATGAAGGAGAGTGGTTCTTATCGTATTGTGTCGTTTGAGGACTTTTATGTTGACAGCATCCATGTAGAGGGTACACGAACAGTGACAAATGTGACCACTGAGGAGAATGCTGATAACTCAATCAGCTTTGAGACTAAGCTGGAGGGCGGAAAGATCACTTTTCCTGATGGAGCATTTGCAACACGGGAAGCCAATCACTTGCGTACGCTATTCTGGCACGATGATAGGAGAGATAACTATGCTACACTGGATGGGTCAGCTAACGGAGTAAACCTGAATGGTGACAATTATGAGGTGAATATCCTGGAGACACTTATTTTCAAGAGAGGTTGTAGAGACGGTAGAATTATCATCCCAGTTGCCGGAGTGAAGCAGATCATCGTAGGTGACAGAAGTGCGATTATTGATTATGGGGATGGAGAATGTGATCTGAGAACACAAATCACTACAGATCGGGGCGACGTGGTTACAAGGTTTATCAGACCAAGAGGCAGAAGGTAAGATAGGTTATCTATCAGGTGAAGGGTCGTGCCTCCGGGTGCGGCCTTTTTTATTTTTAGATATTTACTCTTGTGGTTCATTGTAACTAATCGGCATCAGTGGTTTTAAATTAGGTTTTAGCCACGAATTCACCAATAGATACAATGGAATGTAGGAATGGAAACAAAGAATTACACAAATACTTCTGTTACATCTGATTCTAACATGTTAGAATATTTGTGACCATTGATTTTTTCTTCTTCTATGTTAGATGGATATAGTGATGGATGTCAAGTCACTTTGTTTGGTGCCATCCAGTTAAGAAACTCATTATTGAATCCTTGGCTTAGAAGTATCGCCTAATTATTGCTCCACTTCAGGAGTCCCGGTAAATACATACGAAATGATGTTAGCACCCATCTTCAGGGCTTGCTGACGCACTTCTTCGGGGTCGTTGTAAATACTTTTGTCTTCCCAGCCATTTCCCAGGTCGCTTTCATAGGAATAAAAGCAAACCAGACGACCTTCATAAAAGATGCCGAAACCCTGTGGTGGCTGGCCGTCATGTTCATGGATCTTGGGAAGTCCATTATTGAAATCGTATTTCTGATGATAGATTGGATGCGTAAAAGGGATCTCCACAAACTCGAGGTTGGGGAATACTTTTTTGAACTCTACCCGAACAAACTGATCCAGTCCATAATTGTCGTCAATGTGGAGAAAGCCGCCTGATGTCAGATATTTCCTAAGGTTCTCCGCCTGCTGGTTGTTGAAGACCACATTACCGTGCCCGGTCATATATACATAGGGGAAGGTAAACAGATCAGGGCTTCCTACCTCTACGATCTCTTCGTCTTTGGCAATGTCAGTGCCAAGGTTTTTGTTGCAAAAGGCAATCAGGTTAGGTAATGCCGTTTTGTTGGCATACCAGTCACCACCCCCGTCATACTTGAGCTTGGCAATTTTCAGTGGCTGAGCGTTTATGGCTCCAGCAAAAATTCCAAGTGCAAGTATGATCAGAAGTTGTCGCATGATTCCTTTAACTCAAAACTTCGGTAATCTGTTTCAATCCAAAGCCCTCAAAGTTGTCGATGACCAGGTCAGCATCCAGTTCTTCCCGGGAATGAGAGGTTGCCAGACCGACTACTTTGGCTCCGGCAGATTTCCCGGCAGTGATGCCAGATACTGCATCTTCGAAGACAATACAGCTTCCTGGTTCCCTGCCAATGGCTTTGGCACACTTTAAATATATCTCCGGGTGAGGCTTACCTAATGTAACTGCCCGCTCATCCAGGATGTCAACAAAGTAGTCTCTTAAATTTAGACGATCTATCGTGAACTCCACATTGGCCAATGGGGCAGAGGTACCCACTACCATGGGAATACCTTCCGACTTAGCCATATCCAAAAACTGCAGTAGTCCTTTGTTGGGTGTAATCAGGTCCTTATACAGGTCACGATAAGTAGCTTCTTTCTCTTCACCCAAATGGTCCACTTTATCAGCTGGGATATCCTTGAAAACCGTCCGGATTAGCTCCCGAATGGTCCTTCCGTTCATCTTATCCTTGTAATACTCCGGAGTGATCTCTATCCCGTATTTTTCGCCAAGCTTTTGCCAGGCAAGGAAGTGATAAGTGTTGTTGTCTACAATGACACCGTCCATGTCAAAGATTAGTCCTATGTTTTTCATTCAAAAATTTCAGTTAAAGGATGTCCGGTAGCTGAAGCCGGTAAAGTAGTTTGTAACAGCATGGCCAGGGTGGGGGCAATGTCGGTGATACTTACTTTTCTGTAAACAGATTTTGCAGGTACTCCGGTTCCATAGAAGACCATTGGGATATGAGTGTCATAGTTGTAGCCGGATCCATGTGATGTTCCCCGGTCACCAGGTTTTCCTCCCAGATAACCCGCATGGAACCGATATAGCAGGTCACCGGAACGTTTCGCATTATGGCCATTGTTGAGCAGGGTACTTTGTAGCTCACCGGAAACTCCCAGCTCCGCCGGGAAGTACACATTGGCAATATCATCAAGCCCCATCAGGTCTTTTCTGATAGCCTCCAATACTGCTTTAGCAGATATTTCTTTCTCATCAAGTAACTTGTGATTGAGATAAACCTGATTATTCGAAATGCTGGAGATAAAATCTCCTTCACCGAGCATTTCCTTTACTGTATTTTCGATAGTGGATTTAATTGCACCGGTATTGGCATAGCCACCAGGCATTTTGTTGTCTACCAGGAATTGTGGATTGGCAACGACTGCGTGGTCAGCCGAGATGAATACCACGTATTGATCTTTACCCACATTGGTGTCCAGGTAGCTAAGCAATCTGGCAATCTCCTTATCCAGTTTAATGTAAGTGTCTTCAATCTCTACCGAATAAGGTCCAAATTGATGACCGATATAGTCTGTGGAGGAGAAACTCACCGCCAAAAAATCTGTTACCTCATCTTTTCCCATACCCTCACCTTCGATAGCTGATAGGGCAAAATCCAACGTGAGTGTGTTGCCGTAAGGAGTGGATCGGATCACATCCCCTGCAGAATGGGCTTTGGCCAGTGCGGGGAGATCGTAAGGGAAGGTAGGCTTCTCAAGGCCACCATAAAGTCTCTCATAGGTATTGTCGTCCGATCTGCTTTCTACATAAGATTCAACGGGGAATGAAAGCTCCCACTTATTCTTCATGTACTTCTCAGCCTTTTTGTCTTTATTGAATTTTTTCACCCAATCAGGCAATGTCTCTACATAATACGTACTGGTGACAAAGTTTGCTGTTTCACTGTCAAACCAATAGGCACAGTCTGGGTTGTGGCCGGCCGGAAGGACAGAGCCACGGTCCTTGATGGCTACTCCGATCACCTTGCTTCTGAAGCTGGTGCTTAGCTTGAGCTCATCCGTGATGGTCGTTGTCACGAGATTTACCGGAGAGACGTTTCCGGAGCTTTCGTCACCACCAACAACCTTTTGTGTATTATCCTCCACGCAGTACAGGCTTTTACCTGTTGTCTTATCGTACCAGCTATTTGATATGATACCATGCATTGAGGGTGTGGTTCCAGTATATACACTAGCGTGTCCAGGACCCGTGTTAGTTGGAATGTAGTTATAGTGTGCATTATATGCCACGGTGCCATCTTTCATCAGGCGCTTAAATCCGTCATTGCCATATTTGTCTGCGAAGCGGATCAGGTAATCCTGACGCATCTGGTCTACGACAATACCCACTACTAATTTGGGTTTTTGAGATTGGCTAAATGCTGTGAAGTGAATTGCAACAAGTGCAATTAAAGTAGTTAAAAGTCTCATGGGTAAATTAATTTCTTGGTCGCAAGTTATGTCACTTTACGAAAACGAGTATTAAACTTTTATAACTGTTTCCGTATTGTAGTAACGATGGATCATTTCAGCGATAAGACCTGTCCAGCCTGTCTGGTGTGATGCTCCCAGCCCCACACCATTGTCACCGTTGAAGTATTCGTAAAATAGGATATAGTCCTTGAAGTGCGGATCTTCCTGAAATTTTTTCTGGTCTCCGTAAATAGGTCTGTATCCATTGCTATTGGGTAGAAACAGGCTCGTCATGTCTTCTGTTAGTTTCCTCACAGCCTGTAGCAAAGTGATCATTTTGCCGCTACCTTTAGGAAACTCCACCTTATAGTCGTCGCCGTAGTAGAAGTAAAATTTGAGCATGCTCTCCAGGATCAGGTAATTTACCGGAAACCACACAGGGCCCCTCCAGTTGGAATTACCACCAAAGAATGATGAATCTGATTCTCCCGGAAGGTAAGCCACTTTAAACTCATCACCATTGATCTTGAGCTGATAAGGATTCTTATCATGATATTTTGACAGTGCCCGGATACCATGTGGTGAGAGAAACTCCTCAGGGTCGAGCATCCTTTCTAGGATCTTCTTCATCCGGAATCCTCTCAGAATACTCAGTAGCCTGCGTTCTCCTTTTCCCTGTTCTTCCCATCGGGAAACCAGTGAAGCCAGTTTTGGCTGTTCTTTCAGGAAGAACTCGAGCTTTTCCCGAAATTCAGGTAGCTTATTGTATACATCAGAATTGAGGATCTCCACAGCGAAAAGCGGGATGAGCCCTACCATAGATCTTACCCGCATCTGTTTCACTTCTTTGCCCGGGATGTGCATCACATCGTAATAGAAGTTGTCTTCGTCATCCCACAAGTCCACCTTGTCCTCATCTACTCCATTCATCGCCCCGGCGATATATAAGAAGTGTTCAAAGAATTTTATTGCCATGTCCTGATAGGTAGGATACACGTTGGCAAGGTCAAGCGATATCCTCAGCATGTTTAGTGAAAACATGGCCATCCAGCTGGTGCTATCAGCTTGCTCCAGCCTGGCATTTTCTACAATCGGGTGGTTACGATCAAACACTCCGATGTTGTCAAGCCCAAGGAACCCACCCTCGAAGATGTTGGATCCGTCTTTATCCTTACGGTTGATCCACCAGGTGAAGTTGACCAGTAATTTATGGAAGGCGCGTTGTAGAAAATCAATGTCTCCTTTTCCACCCCGCATTTTGCGATCAATCTTATAAACCCGCAACACTGCCCAGGCATGGACCGGAGGGTTTACATCACTGAAGTTCCACTCATAGGCAGGTATCTGTCCGTTCGGATGAATGTAGCGCTCTTTGAGGAGTGTCATCAGCTGATCTTTTGCAAAATCAGGATCGATACGTGCGATGGGGATACAATGAAAAGCCAGATCCCAGGCAGCGAACCAGGGGTATTCCCACTTGTCAGGCATCGAAATGATGTCGTAATTAAACATGTGCTTCCAGTCGCTGTTTCGCCCATGTTTTCTAGCCTCGGAAGGCTTATATCTTCCCGGATCGCCATTGATCCAGTTGGTGACATTATAATAATAGAATTGCTTACTCCACATCAACCCGGCAAAAGCCTGTCGCTGGAGGTTTTTGAGTTCTGCAGTCGGTACACGACTCTGCTTTTTCTGATAAAACTCCTCACACTCGAGTTTTCGCTCGTTAAACAAAGAATCGAAATGTTCGAATGGATTCTCAAGGTTCTCTTTTGTCATCCTTACCCGGACAATTCTCTTTTCACCAGGTGGTATCGAGAGCTTAAAGTGAGCACTGGCCTTGGTGCCTTTCTGCTGTGGATTGACCGTAGGCTTGCCATCTACGATATAGTCGTTGATGCCATCTTTAAAATATTTCTCCTTGGTATCAATATTATAAAGTCGCTTCCTGTTGGTGGCATTTTCGCAGAAAAGAAGTTCCTGAGACCCATCCAGGTAGATCTGGTAGTTACCCAGCAGGTGATGTTTGACGGCCATTTTGTTTTCGTCAGTCTTAAAGATCTGTGGTTTCGTTTTATCTCGACCTGAAGACCAGGTGTTTCTAAACCAGATTGTTGGAAGTACTGAGATTTCAGCTTCTTTGGGTCCCCGGTTGTGTATTTCAGCCGTCAGCAGGAAATCATCCGGAGAGCCCTTTGCGTATTCCATAAAGATGTCGAAGTACTCATCTTTGTCGAATACACCTGTGTCTATAATTTCGTATTCAGGGTCTTTCTTGGTAAGTGCCCTGTTTTTATCTACCAGCTCAGCATAGGGGAATTTACTCTGAGGGTATTTATAGAGCATTTTCATGTAGGAATGTGTAGGCGTACTATCGAGGTAATAGTACAGTTCCTTTACATCTTCCCCATGGTTGCCTTCATTTCCGGACAAGCCAAATAGCCGTTCCTTTAAAATGGTGTCTTTTCCGTTCCAAAAAGCCCAGGAAAAACAGATTCGCTGGTCAGAATTGCTGAACCCGCCAATGCCATCTTCACCCCATCGATAGGATTTGCTTCTTGAATGATCGTGAGTTACTCCCTCCCAGGCGTTGCCATGGTCGGAATAATCTTCCCTGACAGTAGCCCATTGTCGTTCAGACAAATAGGGTCCCCATTGTTTCCAGTCTGTCCCTTCCCTGCTTTCTATTAACCGTTGCTCTTCCCTGGTCATCCAATGTGATTTTTATGAACCGGCTAATCAATATAAAATTCAAGATATTTCAAATGGATAATCTCAAACTATTTATGAAACCGCCAATTATTTGACACGAATTTAAAAAAGGTTGAGATTGTTTAAAATTTCATAATTGGGATCTTAGATAAATGGTCGTTATTGTTCGGTGTATGGCTGGATAAACACTTGTTTTCTTACGTTTTCGCCACACGCATACAGGGTGAAGTCACTTCCATTAAAATAAACACCAGCTCCCCACCCAAACCTTGTTAAGCTTGTTTTAGGGTAGCTTTTAGTAAAGATCTTGGTGATCTCCGGGGTGTCCGAGAATGGATTTTGGAGTTGATACACATCCATGAGGTTTGTGTCACCCTCACCACTTGAAAAACTAAAGAGCAACAATTGCCCCTGATAGTTCACCAGGTTGATGTTTTGGTAGGGCCAGGATACATCATCAATCCATTTTTCTTTATTATATGAGGCCATTTCTATTTCACAGGTTTTCTCAAATTCAAGCAGCTTCCCCTCCCTGGTCAAATCAGCATTGTAGAAATCAATGTGTCTGTTGGACCAGTCACCAACCATCATCAGAAGGCGATTATCATATTCTATGATAGCAACAGCACCTGCGGTAGCCCTTTCCCATGCACCCTTTCTCTCCACCAGACCTTTGAGTAAAAGTTGATCAGACTTTGGGGCTCCCAACTGGTAAACATGTACTTCGGAAAAGTTTCTTAGTTCATTGTCTTCAATACCCACAGCCAGCCAGTTATTGTGAATTTGGAATCCACCCGCATGTTTCAGTGGTTTTTTCCTTAGGATATGCAGTTTTTCGACTTTCCCTGTAGCGGCAGTCACCAGGTAGCCATATCGACTTGAGCTACCTGACATATATATATAAGTCTCATTTTCGTGCGGATAGAGCTGAATGCCCTGAAGATGCCCACCTTTTCGTTCAATTTTCAGCTCATTGCTGATAGTGATTTGTTCCTGAGACGGGGCTATCCTTTCCAGTTTTGCAATCAGCTCTTCATTTTTGTTGTCCGGGACAAGGAGTGAAAGCAGGAAACTGAAAAAGATAAAAATCATGGGGTTGAGTTAGTTTGAATGCTATTTGAAAATCCGCTCCAAGATAGCTAATCCGCCGGGGACATACCAGAAAATAAAACTCATGTAATAACCAGATCGGATAATTCACTGATTCTGCTAATTTTGCCGCATGACAGATAAAATCCTGATCCTAGACTTCGGTAGCCAGTACACTCAATTAATCGCCAGAAGGATCAGAGAGCTAAACGTTTATTGTGAAATCCACCCTTTCAATCACTTCCCAAAGCCGGATGAGACGGTAAAGGGGATTATCTTGTCGGGGAGCCCATGTTCGGTGCTGGATGAGGATGCCCCGGATATCGACATCGATGCTTTGCCCGGTGTGCCGATTTTAGGAGTATGTTACGGAGCACAGCTTCTGGCACATAAAGAAGGCGGAGAACTGAGTAA
>JAHCMM010000020.1 GCA_019192515.1 Cyclobacteriaceae bacterium SS2 | reverse complement strand
GACAGTCTGATCATGCAAAGTCCGTCATTTGAAGCTGTTATCAACCGGTTTACAGTCATTTATGAGGTGGATACCGCAGGCCAAATATGTAATCCTAAAATTGGTAATGACTGGAACTCCATACCGCTCAAGGATGATGCGATGGCCTGTAAAAAGCATGCCATCGAACTGGTCCGGAAATTACCTCCGCTGAACCCGGCAGAAATCAGACAGGTAAAGGTTTACACAACTGATAAGTTCCTGGTGGATTTTAGCCTGGTGGCGGAAAAGTGAGGTTTTTTAGGTTAATAGGTTATTAGGTTATTAGGTTATTAGGTTAATAGATTAGTTTAGCCACTTTTCATCTGTCGGGCCAGGATCTTGATAAACTTATCTATATAAGGAGCCGTGTTCTCTTTCTTAAGCATGGCAAAGTACCAGGTACGATGCAGCCCATTTTTAGTGACCGGTACAGTAACGATTGGTTGTGTCTTCAAATATGGTTCCACTGCCCATTTTGCCAACACCTTCACATATGCTCCGGTTTTCACCATCTCCACCTGAGCCTCCGTGAGTAAAATTTCGGTGATTTTCCGTGGGGTAACATTGGCAGGCAACAGTACCTGACGAAAAAGTGCCACTGATTCCAAAGGCCGTGAATATATCAGCACATTTTGATCTGCAAAATCCTCAGCGACAACATAGGGCTTTTCTTCCCAGGGATGTCCCTGTGCTACCACTGCAACCAACTCATCTCTGAAAAGCTCCCGGTACTTAATCGCGTTATTTTTCACTACATCACTCGTGAGTACTCCATCTACCTTTCCATCCAGTAGATAAGGAATCGGATCAGCCGTATAGTCCGGATGGATATTTACATTGATCCCCGGAAACTCCCTGGAGAATGTCTTCATCACACCTGGCAGCCAATGATAGCACGTATAACATTCAGTCGTAATATCCAACTCTCCGACCTCCCCATCTCGCAAGCTGATGAGCTCATGCTCCGCAACCTCCAGCTCCAAAAGAATCTTCTGAGCCGATTTGAGCATCACTCTGCCTGCGTCGGTAATGACAAGTTTTTTGTTGACGCGATTGAAAAGCTGAACGCCAAGTTCCTGTTCTATTTCTTTCAACTGATGACTCAATGCCGAAGGAGAGACATTCATCTTTCTGACAGCTTTAGTCAGACTTCCTTCTTCAGCAACTGATTCAATTAAGCGGAGATGCCTGATTTCCATATAGATGAATATTTTTCATATATAAATTTAAATCATTTCATATTATTCATCATCCTTTTCGATTGAATTTCTCGTCTTTTGTTTTAGTGATTTGCCAAAACAAGATGAAAAAGTCCTCACAATATCGATTATTAATTCTCCTAACAATCATTATTACAGGCACTTATACCAATATACTAATAACACGTCATCTTTGGAGATCTCAGGAAAAAGAACCCAATATTGAGCACCGGGTCCAACCTACCAAAACAGATGAGATCAGTCCGTTTAAAGAATACCCAAGCTTCTGTGAAGGTTTGAAAGAAATGAAAGTTCAGTACCCTTTAAGTGAAATTCAAGGATTTATTTCAGATGACAATAGGATGATTGTGACTGCAGTCGGTAGTATATATAAGGTCATTGGTCCAAAACCAATATTCTATGAGGGTAAATACTACCTGGCATGGAATAAATTGGTCAAACCACTTTATCCCTATACAGGTGTGATCCAGTATAAAGGGTCTGAATATTTATTCATCCCTGTGAAAGCCATGTTTCATTCACATGTGGTAGAGGGTGCTTTGAGTGAGATGGACTTAAAAACGGCAAGGAATTTGTCTAAGCTTAGACATCTTCTCATAAAAAATGAACGGATTATGGACTTCAATGAGTATGGGCTAAAATCCGCATGGAGTCATTCTGAAGATGCCTGCCAATTCATCGCATTAAGATGAAAAACAGATTTGTAATAATTCTCCTCTTCATATACGGGGTACGGGCAAATGTCCGTGCCCTTTTTTTAAACTATCAGGATTCCTGGAAATAAAAACTCAGGAAAATTTATCTTTTTACAAAACGATATTTGATAAATGACGTATCATTAGATTGCACCGCAATTCTTGTTTTTCACAAAACCAGAATCACCGAACTAACTTTTATCTTATTTCATGCAAATTCAGCCCGCATTAATCCACCCACTAGTAAATTTCAATAATTACGCAATCACGGTTTCAAAATTCAATTCTACTTCCATGAGTGCCTGATATACTTTGGCCTCAACACCTGAAACTATGCGTAGAGAACCTTTCCTATTTCTTGTACTTACTATTGTGATGCCATTCCTTCTGGCTTGTCAAAGGGAGTCTCATCCGGAGACCACCATTGATAAACAGGCTTTGAAGCACAGCAGATCTTCAGGAGGAGTCTATACCAAATTGATTCGAAAATCTACCGATACTCCGGTTTCGGGAGAACTTGTCTTTCTGGATGATACACTGATCCTTTTCACAGACCGTAATCGCTATGTTGCAATCCCTTCAGATGATATCGCGAGCATGACTTCTCAGCTCACAGGCACAAAAGCAAAGACCTACCTACTCATTACTGGCCTGACATTGGTCCCAACAGTGGTGGGCTTATTAGCGCATTCAAACTCTTCTGATTCTCCAAAGGCAATAGGACTCATGGCCACAAGTCCGGGTCTTCTAGTTGCACTCGTTGAGTCGATCAAAAAACCACAGATCATGAGCTACCCGGAGGCTCCGTTGGAGGAATTTAAAAAGCACGCCCGATACCCTGAAGTACTCCCTTTTGATCCTAAATTTCAGGATCTTATCAGTTCCGCCAGCCTGGATATAGAAAAAACAGGGTTAAAAAACACCCCAATTGCATCAGGAAAACGGGCTGAATCCAGCTTATCCATTAAAAAACGTTAATTGTTTTATATACATAGTCACTTTTCACTTGCTTCATTAATTTTGGCCCCGAATGAAGTGGGCACATGACATAGGTATATTTGAAATTGTTGCCATCCTGGCATTTATCCTTTTCTATTCGTTTTACCTGATTAGACTCCTCAGGATCCGAAACGCATTAAATACCTCCATCAGGCGTTCTGTTCTCAAGCTACTCCTCAGAAGTATCTACGTGTTGCTCATGATCGTTGCCCTTCTTGGTCCTTCTTTTGGAGATACCACAAGAGAAGTGAAATCTATTGGAAAGGATATCTTCATCTGTGTGGACCTGTCGGAGTCGATGAACGCGGTGGATGTGCAACCTTCCAGGCTTGAAAAGGTAAAGTTTGAATTAAAAAACATCGCCGAAGCATTCAGCTCGGATCGCATTGGGCTGATCATGTTTTCAAATGAAGCCTTTATGCAATGTCCGCTTACTTATGATAATAATGCATTGACACTGTTTATCCAGTCATTAAACACTGATCTGGTTCCCAGCACTGGTACCGATTTTGGTCCACCTCTCAAGATGGCCCTGGATAAACTCACTGATGAAAAGCAGACACAAGCCAAACAGACGTCCAAAATCATCATTCTGATCAGCGACGGTGAAGACTTCGGTGAAGAGACGGAAGACGTAAGCAATGAGGTAGAAAGCTCAGGCATCAAACTTTTTACCTTGGGAGTAGGTACGGAACGAGGGAGTAAAATCCCGACAAGAAGAGGATTTAAGAAAAACAGGTCCGGTGAGGATGTGATCAGCCAACTCAATGACGCTTCACTAAAAAAGCTTGCTGCAGATACCGGAGGGAAATATTTTGAAATTAATGAATCCAGAAACGATGTATCACGTTTGATAAGTGCTATCAATGACATTGAAGGTGAGCTAAGGGATGCCAAAACCATGGATGCAAAAGCCAACAAATACTTTTACTTTCTCAGTATCGCATTTTTCCTGATGCTGCTGGATTTGGTCATTAATGTGAAGGTCATCAGAATATGAAAGCATTATTCTTCATAGCATTATTGGTTCTTTCACCAGATCCTATCGAGATCAACAGGATCAACAAAACAAAAAAAGCTGCTGAATCTGCCTATAACGCTGGCAACTATGAGTTAGCTGCCTCGAAGTATAAGATACTGGCTGACAGCATGCGCATCACGGAAGATGAAGTATATCTCAACATGGCGCATAGCTACTACCACCTGAATGACTCCACCAATGCCACAAATGCTTACCAGCAATTGACCAGCTCATCCAACAAAGAGATCCGTTCAATAGCTTATCAGCAGCTTGGCGTGATGGCCAAAAATTATCAGCAATTAAATGAAGCTGAAAGCATGCTGAAATCAGCCATCAGGGCAAACCCTGCTAATAGTGAAGCCCGCTACAACTATGAGATCGTGAAGAAGCTGTTGCAAAAGCAAAACGAGCAGAATCAGCAAAACCAGGACAACCAAAATCAAGATCAACAAGACCAAAACCAGGATCAGCAGAACCAGGATCAACAAAAACAAAATCAGGACAAGCAGGACCAGGAATCTGAACAGGATAGTCAGGAGCAACAGGAGCAAGAGCAAGAGCAGAATGACCAGGAAGGCAAAGAAGGCGAGCAGGAACAACAGCAACAGCAGGAAGGTGAAGAGCAAAACAGCGAGGAACAGGAAAACCAGCAGCCAGGCACCAGGGAAAAGCTGGAAGAGATGAATATTTCTGAAGAAAAAGCCAGGATGATCCTGGAGGCCATGAAAAACAACGAATTTCAGTATATTCAACAACGAAAAAGAAAACCCACAAAACAGCAGGATCCTAACAGGCCAGACTGGTAAACAACAGTAATTATGGAAGAAGTTTACATTTTATCCATCNTCCGCACCCCTATCGGAAGTTTTGGTGGTACACTCTCCTCCTTTTCAGCCACTCAATTAGGAAGCTTTGCTATCAAAGGCGCCCTTTCCAGACAAAACATTGACCCTAAAGAGGTTCAGGAAGTATTGATGGGGAATGTGGTATCGGCCAATCTGGGGCAGGCTCCTGCCCGTCAGGCAGCTATTGGTGCCGGCATTGGCACCAATGTTCCTTGTACCACGATTAACAAAGTCTGTGCTTCGGGGATGAAGGCAGCCATGCTGGGAGCCCAATCAATTATGTTGGGAATCAACGATGTGGTGGTTGCCGGTGGAATGGAAAGCATGAGCAACATCCCCTACTACATCCCAAAGGCAAGATATGGTTACAAGTACGGCCATGGCCAGCTGATTGACGGATTGATGCATGACGGACTCTGGGAGGTGTACAATGGTTTCCCAATGGGTAGTTGTGCAGACAATACAGCCAAAGAAATGAAGATCTCCCGTGAGGAGCAGGATGAATACGCCATTCGATCTTACAAGCGTGCTGCCAAGGCTACTGAAGATGGTGATTTTAAATCTGAAATCATCCCTGTGGAAATTCCACAGCGAAAAGGTGATCCGATCGTGATGGACTCTGATGAAGAATATAAAAATGTATTCTTTGATAAAATCCCCTCTCTAAAACCGGTTTTCAATCCTGAAGGCACCGTCACCGCAGCCAATGCCTCTACTATTAATGATGGTGCTTCGGCAATGGTATTGATGAGTAAAAGCAAAATGGAATCGTTGGGATTAAAGCCCGTAGCCAAAATCATTGGGTTTGCCGACGCTGCCCAGGATCCCATCTGGTTTACTACTGCCCCTTCCCTGGCTATTCCCAAAGCCATCCAGCGGGCTGGATTGAAGCCTGAGGACATCGACTTTTACGAGATCAATGAAGCTTTTTCGGTTGTGGCCATAGCCAACAATAAAACACTTGGCCTGGATCCTGAAAGGGTGAATGTGCTGGGTGGTGCTGTTGCGCTGGGGCATCCGCTAGGTGCTTCCGGTGCCCGGATCATGACTACTCTTACTACTGTGCTCAACAAGAACAAAGGGGAATTTGGTGTAGCAGGGATATGTAATGGTGGTGGTGGGGCCTCTGCCATTGTGATCCAAAAAGCATAATTTCTTCAAATATTTCTCGTTTATTTGTGTGGTGTTATGAAAACGGGTTTCCTGGTTACGGTACTGGTATATTCTTGGGGTTTGATGGCTCAGACGCCGATCATCACGTATTATGATGATGGCAACATCAAGGAGAAATATCACATTCTGGACAATGACAGCTCCAGGGTAGATGGTCTCTATGAAATGTATAGTCACAATGGAAATGTGATTGTAAAGGGACACTACGAAAACGGCAAAAGACAGGGAGAATTCATCAACCTCTATGAAGATGGTTCGATACAAAGAACCACCCACTACGACGATGGTCAAAAGCAAGGATTAACAAGAGTGTTTGATCCCGAGGGGCATCTGATCCAGGAAGCGATTTTTTCTGACGATACCTTGACGGGTGAATTGATCTCCTATCATCCGGATGGCTCAATCAAAGCGCAAACCAAATTTAACAATGGGAAACCTGAAGGCTGGGTCATCTCCTATTACCGCAACGACATTAAGAAAGAGGAAACCTACTATAAGGATGGAAAACCCAACGGACCTTCCAGAGAGTACTATGAAAACGGAAACCTGAAGCTGGAAGCTGAGCTTGTAAATGGCTTGTTGGATGGTCAATACAAAACCTATTTCCCTGGCGGTCAGCTGGAAATGGAAGCCGTAAACCGGAGAGGTTCTCGAACCGGATCAGTAAAATACTATTATGAAAATGGGCAGCTAAGGTCCAGAGGAGTCTATGAAAATGGTGGATTGGAAGGTGTTTATGAGGTATTCTATGATGACGGATCCCCTAAGGCCACAATACCTTATAAGGATGGGTCACGGGCAGGAAAAAGCACCGAATTTTTTCAGGACGGAAAGATCAAATCAACAGGGGTGTACAGTAACTATGGTATGGATGCGGATCTAAAGGAATACAATGAGAAGGGCCACCTAATACTGGAAAAAAGCATCCGCAATGAGCTTCCTCATGGGAAATGGAAAACCTACGATGACAAAGAGAACCTGGTTCTCGTGGAACCCTATGAATCCGGCAAACTCCATGGGGTGAGACTTCAATACGAGAACAAAAAACTAATCAAGGAAGAAACTTATGCATTTGGCATCAAATCTGGTAAATCTGTTGAGTATTTTCCTAACAGTGAGCCTGAGGTTGTTTCCAACTGGAAGCTAAACTGGCTACAGGGTGAGTATATCCGTTATCATAAGAATGGCAACAAAGAGTACGAGGGCTCCTATCACCGGAATAAGCGAAATGGAGTCTGGACCTATTATGATAAAAAGGGAGAACCAGAGATTAGAGAGATTTATGAGCATGGTGAGCTTAAGGAGAAGATTGAACTCTAAATNACCGATAGCCACTCAATTATTATCAATACTACTAATGGTAGTCTTTTAGCTTCAAGGGGTATTATTTATATATGTCGAAATGAAATCATCCTTTTCGCTTTAGTTTATTCAAAATAATTCCCAAAAAGATTGAAGGGAAGATGTTAAACTTGCCTTTTTGATCTATAATTGACGCGATGAAAACAAGCACCAGAATCCAACTATCGACCATGATGTTTCTCCAGTATTGCGCATGGGGAGCATGGTATGGTCAAATGAGTAAATACATGACCAACCAGCTCGGCGCCACGGGAGATCAGGTGGGCCAGGCATATGCAGCTTTTTCCATTGCCATGATTGCTGCTCCTTTCTTTGTGGGCATCCTGGCAGACCGATTCTTTTCGGCACAGAAAGTGATGGCGTGGTTGAACCTTGCAGGTGCGGGCATCTTATTTTGGGTTTTACAGATCGACGATCCTGATATGTTCTTCTGGGCAATCCTGCTCTATTGTCTTACATTCACGCCCACCATTTCATTGGCCATTTCCATCTCTATGCAGCAGATGGAAAACTCCGAGAAGGAATTTCCTTCTATTAGGGTACTGGGCACCATAGCCTGGATCGTCATTGTAAACATTGTGGGCTTTATGGGTGTTGGCGGAGAAGTTGTTATCTTCGAATTCACCATGTGGTTCTCCATCATCTTAGGGGTGTTTTCTTTCTTTCTTCCCAAAACGCCTCCAACATCCGAAGGACCTGTTTCTATTGGACAAATTCTTGGTAAAGACGCTTTGGTGCTCCTGAAAGAAAAATCTTATCTCATTTTCTTCATCTCATCAATTATCATTTGTATCCCTTTGGCCTTCTATTACACCTGGGGAAATCCGGCTATCACAGACGCTTATATTTTTTCATTCCCGGATGCCGATCCTACTGGCTTTAAGGTGGAAAACAAAATGTCGTTGGGACAGGCATCGGAGGTCATTTTCATGCTGATCCTTCCGATACTATATGTTCGGCTGGGCATTAAAAAGATTATTATCGTAGGGCTTGTAGCCTGGATCATCCGGTTTGTTTTCTTCGGATTTGGTAATGCAGACAGTCTGGAGTGGATGTTTTATATCGCCATATTATTACATGGAATATGTTATGATTTCTTCTTCGTCTCCGGGCAGATCTATACAGACAGAAAAGCCGGTCCGAAGATCAAATCACAGGCCATTGGGCTTATCACTTTAGCTACCTATGGTGTTGGGATGTTTATTGGGTCACTGGTTTCCGGATGGGTAAAAGACGCCTACACATATGAAGAAGTTACCAACTGGACTGGTGTATGGTTGTTCCCAGCATACATCGTAGCAGCGGTGTTGATATTTGTGATGATATTTTTCCATGAAAAAGGAAAAGTAGCCACTGTAGAGGAGTAAACAACTACTGATTTTCGGATAAAAGATCAAATCAATGCATGACTTAGGATTTGTAAGCGCTATTCTGGCGGACAATTCATTTGAAGAAGTTATCGACTTTGCCGCTGTAGAGCGGTTTAAGTGTGTGGAAATGATGTGCTGGCCTAAAGGTAAAGCCGAACGAAGGTATGCGGGGGTCACTCACATCGACGTGGACACCCTGGATAAGGATAAAGCTTCCTACTACAATGATTACTGTCAGGCCAAAGGGGTTTATGTCTCCGCGATGAGCTACTACCCTAACCCCCTCGACCCAGACCCTGAGCTGTCAAAGACCTATGTGGAGCATCTGAAGAAAGTTATCAAAGGCGCGGCTATGATGGGATTGAAAAATGTCAACACATTCATTGGCAGGGACCCAAGTAAGAATGTAGATGAGAACTTTAAGCGATTTGAAAAGATCTGGCCAGAGCTAATAAAACTTGCCGGAGACCATGGTATAAATGTTGGGATCGAAAACTGTCCGATGTACTTTACCAATGATGAATGGCCCAGCGGAAAGAACCTGGCGATCAGCCCGGTGATCTGGGAGCGTATGTTCAACATCATTCCGGATAAAAATTTCGGGTTGAACTACGACCCATCGCACATGATCTGGCAGCACATGGATGCCTATCAGCCCATCTATGACTTCAGGGACAGGCTTCATCATATTCATCTGAAGGACGTGAAGCTTTACCCAAAAAAGTTGGACAAGGTAGGTATCCTCGCCAATCCGCTTGAGTATCATTCCCCTAAACTACCCGGCCTGGGTGATGTAAATTGGAGCAAATTCTTTGCAGCACTTACTGATGTAAAATACAGAGGTCCTGTATGCATTGAGGTAGAAGACAAATCCTTTGAAGGTAGTAAAGAAGACATCGAAACCTCTCTTTTGATTAGCAGGAATTATCTGAGTCAGTTTTTGGTGCTGTAGATATTTGAAGGTATCTAATACCTAAAACTCATTACCTTTGTCGACCATGGCCGAAGGCATAAAATTCACAGATTTCCATTTCAACGGGCAGACCCATAAGTACCAGGGTAAGGTCCGTGATGTAT
>JAHCMM010000190.1 GCA_019192515.1 Cyclobacteriaceae bacterium SS2 | reverse complement strand
TTTAAAATAAGAAATACAGTGAAGGCAATTTGGTCTTTGGGAACTCATTAACTCCAAAATACATGGTATGTGAAGTTGCTTAGGATCAATGAATTCAGATCAAACTGAGGTATATGCAGATATCATGATTAGCCATTTATACTCCACCGGACAGGTTATGGAAGCTGCAAGAAAATAAGCACTATGTATGTTTGAGTCAAGTGTATATATCTACACATGATCAAACAGTGTAAAGCTCTCCAGATATTCAGGAATGGTAATGTTCCAGTTTTTTGCTTCCAGTTTTTGCTTAAGAGCGATCATGCCGTCTTTTTCACCATGAATAAGAAATGTCCGTTTCGGTGAGTCTTTAATATCCTCTACCCATTCCAGCAACTGTTGTTGATCGGCATGAGCTGATAATCCGTACAAAGTGGCTATCCTGGCATGGACGGAGACCTCTTCCCCAAAGATCTTTACCTGTTTTTCACCTTCTACCAGGGCCCTGCCACGGCTTCCTTCTGCCTGAAAACCGGTGAAGAGTATGGTATCACGTTCGTTTGGTAACCTATGATACAGGTGATGCAGGATCCTACCTCCTGTAGCCATTCCGCTAGCGGATAGGATTATGGCATGGTTCTTCAGGGTGTTGAGCATCCTGGATTGCTCTTGTTTGGTCACATAGTGCACAAATGAAGCATCGAAAATGTGATGGCCAAAATCGTCCTTGCTTTGGAGTCGGTGGTAGTTTTCGAATTGCTTGTATAGAGAAGTCACACTAATGGCCATTGGGCTATCAACATATACCGGTCTGGATTTCATATTCTGAAAGATTTTCCAGAGGTAATAAAGAATGAGTTGTGTTCGGCCGAGAGAAAAAGCGGGTATTACAAGACAACCACCCCGGTCATCGCATTCATGCAGCAGTTGAATAAATTCATCTTCAATATTTTGCTCACGATGTAGCCGGTTGCCATATGTGGACTCTAAAAATAAAATATCGGCTTTTTGTGGCTTATCTGGTGATAGATGGAGTGGATTATCATCCATCCCAAGGTCTCCGGAAAAGACAAGAAGTTTATTGCCCTGGGAGGTTTTTACGGAAACTTCTGCCGACGCTGCACCCAGGATATGTCCGGCATGGAAGAATCGTACTGAGATGTGATCATTTAATTGGAAAGCCTTATCTATTAAGTGTGTTTCGATGCCAGGGAATACTGACTCGGCATCTTTGACTGTATAGAGAGGTTTAGCTGGGTTGTGTTTTGAATACCCTTTCTTGTTGGCAAAAGCAGCTTCTTCTTCCTGAAGCTTAGCACTATCCGTAAGTAATATCTCCAGAAGTTGGCCTGTCGGTTCAGTACAGTAAACTTTGCCACCGTAACCATTTTTAAATAACATGGGGAGATATCCGGAATGGTCAATGTGTGCATGCGTAAGAATAACCGCATCAATAGAATCTGGCTTGACTGGTAGCTCATTCCAATTTCTCAATCGCAGTTCTTTTAGTCCCTGAAAGAGCCCACAATCAATAAGCAATTTATATTCATCTATTTCCAAAAGGAATTTGGAGCCTGTTACAGAACCTGCCGCGCCCAGAAATTTCACCCTGATATCCATGCGCAGAAGTTAAACATTTTAATCAAATTTTTGCTTAAAGCCTGCGTGATCAATGTCTTGATCGACATTGACTATTATCACCCTCAAAAGGTACCTATTAATTGATTACAATCATTCGATGTGTTGTCAGAAGTCATTGTGAATCACCTCAATTTGATTGAAATTAAACCCATTGCTTTTTCACAACAGTTAAACTATTAAAGCGATGAGTTTGATAAAAAGAACAATGCCAAACTGGTCTGCTTTGACAGACTTTTTTGACGATGATTGGACCAGGGATTGGTTCATGAAAGGCAATGGAACACCAGCGGTGAATGTGGTTGACAATGAAACCAGCTATGAAATTGAGTTGGCCGCTCCGGGTTATAAGAAGAAAGATTTCAAAGTCCATATGGACAATGGTATTCTGACTGTAGCCGGGGAAACCGAGATCAAAAAAGAGGAGAAGAAAAAAAATTACACCAGGCATGAATTTCAATCTTCTTCTTTTAGCAGGTCTTTTACGCTTCCGGATGACGTGATGAAGGACGATGTGGATGCCAAATATGAAGATGGGGTCTTGCATCTGACTTTGAAAAAGGATAAGAGAGCCACTCCGGAAAAAAAGCAAATCGCTATTAAATAATCTGTTTGGGAAGGGGCGAGTCCCCTTCCTGATTTTTTTGACAGGAAGCATTAAAAAATTATAAAATGAAAACGTTCACAATTGAAGATGCAAAGCGCATTGGAAATATTCTTGGGATAGACTGGAAAGAGGTGGGTATAGAAGAATTTAAATTGGGTCTAAATGTTGAACTGGAACATGGCTCCAGGTATCCTGAAACAAACGTGACCAATGATGATGAAATTATTACAGGGAAAATTGCCTGGGCTCATCTCAAGGAGTTTGCTGATTATTACACGAGGCTAAACCATATGGAAAAAGAGGCAGAAGCCTTTTGGCATGGATCCTTAATGTCAAAGGATAACTAAATTTAAAAACAGATTCATCTTATTGAGATTTTTCAGGTACTTGAATCCATGAGGAAATATATTTTGTGAGGTGAAGGGTCCATTTGATCGAGGTTTTCAAAGATTCCTGTTTTTCTAGTCGAGCATATCTTTACTTTAGCCAAGTTTAAAATTACCTGGCTATATGGGATCCTTGGTGAAGATAAAAAATGCGTCGCTTCATCGCTATTCGAAAACACTACTTGATCAGATCAACTGGACAATTAATCAGGGAGAGCATTGGGCATTGATTGGTCCGGCTGGTTCGGGTAAGACATCCTTATTACGAGCCCTCAGAACCCAGGCATTTATCAGCAGGGGCGAAATCAATTATCCTGTTTTGGAAAATATGTTGCCCGAGTATCAAAAAGTAAATGCGTTTTTTACTTATAAAGACCTGATCTCGATAGTTGGTGCCAAGTATGAATTTCGAGATCTATCAAGCTCGTCCTCCAACCTTTATTATCAGCAACGATACAATTCTCTGGATTCCGAGACTGTAGAAACAGTAGAGGCTCATATTCAGAAACTCAGGTCTGTAGAGCGACCTGGGTACTGGACATTTGATCGGGTTGTTAGCAGATTTGGACTGGTGCACTTAAAGGATAAACAACTCATCATGTTATCCAATGGAGAGGCCAAGCGGCTACTGCTGGCTTCGGAACTAGTAAAAAACCCTGTGTTACTGCTCATGGATAATCCATTATCTGGTCTTGATCCAGAAACCAGGAACGAGATGAATAAGATCTTGAGTGAGATCGGTGATTCCGGGATCTCTATTGTGATGGTCACCAGCTCGCATGAAATCCCGGAGATGGTCACCCATGTTGCCCAAATCAAAGATTACAGTGTGGTCACAGGTTCTAAAGAAGATATGTCATCCTCAATTTCCCAGGTGAAGTATCCATCTTTTGATAAAAAACAGATTGAAAGGTTGTTAATCCCCGTTCATTCACACTATAAAATAATGGTGAAAATGAACAATATATCTGTCAGATATGGGGAAAGAATAATTTTGAAAAATGTAGACTGGGAAGTAAAACAAAAAGAGCGGTGGCTATTGAAAGGACACAATGGTGCAGGTAAGTCTACTTTGCTGAGCCTCATCACCGGAGATAATCCTCAATCTTATTCGAATGACATCGTTTTGTTTGACCGCAAGCGAGGGAGTGGAGAAAGTATCTGGGACATCAAGCAAAAGATAGGACTGGTGTCAGCTGAGCTATATCAGTACTTTCCTTCCACCAGTACCTGCCTCAAAGTAGTAGAGTCAGGGTTTTATGACACGATGGGCTTATTCAGAGCCTCAGATCCGGAAAAAGCTGTAAAGGCAAAGGAATGGTTAGAAGTACTGCAGGTTTCGGAGCCTCCCCATACACTCTTCAAAAATTTATCTGAGAGTACACAGCGTTTGGTACTGTTGGCAAGGGCATTGGTGAAGGGACCTCCATTGCTTATTCTTGATGAGCCTTGTCAGGGCTTGGACATTGACCAGCAGCGATTCTTTAAGTTGCTGATCGAGACTATATGTGAACATTCTGATATTACCATTATTTATGTCAGCCATTTTCAG
>JAHCMM010000189.1 GCA_019192515.1 Cyclobacteriaceae bacterium SS2 | reverse complement strand
GAGGATAGTACCGACCCGAATCCAACGTATCAGTTTGCGGAGGCGGGGACGTATGAAGTGAGGTTATCTGTGGAGAGTGACGAGGGATGTGGAAACTTTGCACAGGAAAGTATTACCATTTACCCGGAGCCGCCCGTTCCGGTGTTTACGGTACCTAAGGATTCTTTTTGTGTGGGTGAGCCGGTAGTTATTAGTAACCTGAAGGATGATGCAGCCTGGGATGGTATTGTAGAGTATGTTTGGACGGTGACGGATCTGATGGATACCGCGACAACTGCGCCGGAGCTGACTTTTGCTCAGCCGGGAGAAAAAATTATCCGGGTAATCTCAAAGATTCCAGGATGTGAGTCGATAGAGGTCACAGATACGATCCAGGTGATAGAGTCTCCTGCGGTCGACTTCACTGCGGATCCGGTATGTGATGGGGAGACGACCATCTTTACAAATAATTCTGAGGTAGGAACGATCTTGTGGGATTTTGGGGACGGTAACACAAGTGCCGAACTGAATCCAACGCATACATTTGCTACTCCTAACACCTATTCGGTCTCTCTGGCTGTCACAAACGACCTGGAATGTACTGCTACGTTGGTCAAAGAGGTTGCCGTAAATGCAATTCCGCAGGCCAATTTCCAGTATGATCTGGTTTGTGCGGGCAGTGAGTCTATTTTTGAGGATATGTCGGTGGTCGATCAGGCAGATATCAGCTCCTGGCAATGGCTGGTGGACGGAGAGTTGGTATCAGAAGACCAATTTCCGGTAATCATGTTCCCCACAGCAGGTGACTACACGGTTCGGCTAATTGCAGGCTCTACGAAAGGATGTGAATCGTTCTATGAGGAAGTTGTTACAGCTGGGGCTGCCCCGGATGCAGGCATTGGTATTGAACTGGGATGTCTGGGAGAAGCTACAGTGTTTTCCGATCTCACTGACCCAGCTGAAGTACTGACCCGATCCTGGATGATTGATGGACAGCCATATAATACTGCTTCACCGGCGGTTATCTTCGATGAACCCGGGGACTATGAAGTGGAGCTGACAGTCACCAATAACCAGCTTTGTTCCTCTATCGTTACCGAGACGTTCACAATCCATGAGCTTGCGATCCCTGATTTTACTATCCTGGGACAGTGCAACAACGAGATCATCAGGTTAGAAGACGTATCTACCAGCACCACTGACCCTATTGCATCCAGGCGTTGGTTTGTAGATGGTACCCTTATTGGTCAGGGCGCCAGTGCTACAATTACAGGATACCAATCAGGGACCTATACTTTTACTTTAGAAATAACCACAGAAAATGGTTGTGTACTGACCTCTGATAAGACGTTTGAAATTGCTCAAACACCTGTGGCTTCATTTACTGCTTCCAACGACTATGGGGTGCCGCCTTTCCGACTCGATTTTAGTAATACTTCTCAGATGTCAAGTGTGAATGAATGGTATGTGAATGATGCACTGATCACAACAAATCCAAGTCCATCCATTGTATTTAATGATTTAGGGAGTCAGCATGTGAAGTTGATTACCTACAATTCAACGGGATGTGCCGACACCGCTGAGATGTTTATCAATGCCATCGAGCCGGTGGTGGACCTGGTAGTATCTGATGTTCAGCTCGTTGATGGTGGAAATAATTATGATATTGTGCTGGATGTTAAAAATTCAAGCAACCTGCCGATTGAAGCTATGAGTGTCAACATTGAGCTCCAAAATCAATTTTCGGTTACGGAGCAGGTTTATCAAAGGATTAATTCTGGTCAGGAATCAATTGTTAAGTTAGGTACTTCAGTGCCCAAATCTTCAAATGCGCCAGCCTACCTGTGTATTTCTATTAGTTCAGCATATGAGGAGCCTCCAGCCAACCTCATCAATAATGAAGCATGTATTACAATTCAACCAAAAATAAGTTTCGAACCTCCTTATCCAAACCCTGCTACTACGGAGACAAGCTTAAGGTATATTTTGCCGGAAGGTGGAGAAGCAACCATTGAGGTATTTGATGTGGGTGGTAATCTTGAAATGCTAGAGAGCTATAAAGACCTTCCGAAAGGCCTCAACCAGTTCATTTTGAATATTACCAACCTGGATGCCGGTACTTATTTGGTTAAGTTCAGGTATAAAGGGGACGTCATTGTTTCGAAAATTATAAAATTGTAAAGAAACATTCTTATAGAAATAAGGGTTTTTGTGAAACAGATTGTTGTCTTTTTGAGTAATTATGGCTATAATCCAAATAATTACAATAATTATTACCTTTGTAGCAAATAAAATTTGGGTATGAAACTTAACCTGGCAAGTGTAAAGCTTGATGAAATAGATAGAAAGATCCTGGAGATCCTGCAAACAAATGCAAAGATTACCAATGCTCAGCTATCAAAGGATATCGGTTTATCCCCTGCACCTACCCTCGAAAGAGTTAAGAAGCTGGAAAACTCTGGTATCATTAAGAGCTACCATGCTCAACTGGACACTGATAAAATAGGCCTTGGGGTCCATACTTTTGTTCAGGTCACCCTTAAAGGTCACAACAAAAAGAATATCGATATTTTTCTGGGAGAGATCAACAAGATACCTGAAGTGGTGGAATGTCATCACATCACCGGGACTGGTGATTTTATTCTGAAGGTAATAGCCAAGGACATTTCTTCCTATCAGTATCTCATGTTGGAAAAGGTGAGTGAAATCGAAGTGGTGGACAGTTTGCAATCCATGGTGATCCTTTCTACTTTCAAGGATAGCAAAGTGATCCCGGTTCCAATATCATGACAGTAAAACATAACCTAATTCTCTCTGAGGCTCAGGTTCGCCAGATCATCAAAAGGATAGCCTATGAAATTTATGAGAGAAACTTCAATGAGAAATCGCTGGCTATTGTAGGTATTTACGATAAGGGGTATAAGCTTGCAGAGCTTATCAATGCTGAGCTCGGAGCAATCAATGGGAAGCAAAAAACAAAACTTATCAGGTTGGATATCAACAAGCAGAAGCCTCTGGCGGAGGAAGTAAAACTCGATGTAGAGCTTGAAGAATTGATAGGTTTGCCTGTGGTATTGATTGATGACGTTCAAAATACCGGAAGGACTTTTGCTCACAGTCTAAAAGCCCTGTTGGAAGTAGAAATTAAAAAGCTTGAGACAGCTGTACTTGTCAATCGCAGCCACAAACTTTTTCCAATCATGGCCAGCTATACCGGCTATGAGTTAAGTACCACCATTGATGAACATGTAGAAGTGATGATGGGCAAGAAGATTGGAGTTTACCTACATTAGGAGATTCTAGGTATTGAACCACCTCCAAAATCGCTGAAAAACATTTTGATTTACATCCTTCGCCTGCGCTTTCCTGGATTCTCTGGCTTCTAAAACCTCCTTTTGCGTTTCTTTCTTAGTCTTAGCTACTTTCTCCTGCATTTTATAATAATGCTGAGCTTTTGCCTTCTTTTTCTTCTTTAAAGCGGCTACTCTTTCTTTCTCCTCACGTTCTTGCTTTCTCTTTCTGGCTGCTGCTACGGGATTATAATCTTCACCATTTCTGCCCTTCCTGGTCCGGTTGGATTTTTTCTTTCCTTGAATCTTTTGCTCATCCTGCTTTTTTTCTTCTTTAGGTTCAGGTTTTTTAGGCTCGGGAAGGTCAATCTTACCTTTCACTTTTAATCCGGGAAGCGTGATTTTAGGGGCTCGGATCACCTCAATTTCTTCCTCTGACTCTTCATCGTTCGATTCTTCTTTTTGGAGAGTATCGTTGAGGGCTACTTCTGGTTGTCCTTCTTCTTCAATTACTAATGGTTCTTCCTCCTCGATAACCGGGGTTGAGGGCGTCACCTCAACTTCTTCCTTTGCCTCCGTAATTTCCTCTGTTGGAAGATCTTCCGGTATATCTTCTTGTTTTAAAAATTCAGGGGCAAACTCTGCATAGATTTTTTCTACCTGGTCCTCAGATAACTTTGTATGTGCCCCACTGTCAAGCTCAAAATTGTTTTGCTCGCAGTAGGCGATCAATTCAGATGGCTTTATCTTGATTTTCCGGGCTAAAGAACTAATTCGCATGATTGAAACTTAATAGCCACGAAATTATAAATTTTATGTTTTTTATCCCCTCAATAATCACGATAAAGGTCAGGGTGCCGAACAAGCATCTCCAGGCTCATCCTGACAAGGTCACCCATGTTTTCACAATTTAGAAAATCATCGTCGCTGTAGTACTCTGCTAGCTCGTTGCGAAGTTGTAGCACATTTTTTCTGGTGGAGAGCGTTTCCTTGCTCATGGCAGTAAGCAGGTCGTCAATTCGAATGCGTTCAGCTTTTACCCTGTTGGCAATAAGGGCACGCTCCTCTCGCTGATATTGGCGCACAGTCTCCATGGTCATGTGCTTTAGTCCTATCTTGATGATGGGGTTATTCTGCTTGAAATACTGTGGCAGGTAGATGGCTCGTCGTCCCTCATAAGATTGCTGATCAAAATCGATTGCTCTGAAACGATAGTCGATTTCTTCAAAATCCGGTGTCACGTCCACCACGAAGTTGCTCGAGTGCATATCACCCAGGAGTCGCACAAAGCAACGCTCATTGAATTTCACAAACTCTTTTGAAAACCTGATTTCATTCAGATTAGGGTCCTTAAGGTGGTATTTAATAAACTGTTCTGCAGGAATGCCAACAATATGTTCCTCAATAAGTGTGTCTTTATAGACCACATAGCTGATCTTATTTGGTGAAAGGAGATGCTCCAGTTCCAACCCGTAGATCCTGCTGGCATCTGCATTCTTGATATAGAAGTAATCAAAGTTGTCATTGATACGATTGACGATCCTGACCCTGAATGGCTGCGTATTACCATATACACAAAGGTCCACCCGGTCTACAAACAAATGCTCCATCACGCTCACATCTCCATCAGCCTTTATGATGGAGTAGATTTTTTTCAAAGCAAAATGGATGGTCTCCATGTCATCCTGGGCGTAGAACACCGTTTCCCAAAGCGTGTCATTTCCTTTTCCATCGTAAAGAGGAATGGAGTTGTCATATCTCAACAGGTGAGAATACTCAACAGGTAAATCAATGATCCTGTCATATTTGGTCATGTAGTTCCTCAGATGAGGACTGATTTTATAAGGAATCTTTTTTTTGCTGATGAGCGCCATCATGAAAGCATTTTAAGAAAAACGTCTGGTGCCTGGTCAGCCCATGACCTGAAGGAATTACTTACATCCTTATGTCGAGGAAGATAATTAATTAGTTTTTCTATTTCAAATGCATCACTATAGATTCCTGCCCCGGCTTTTTTAGCATCAATGGCATTGCACGCCTGCTCGTAATGCCCCTGAACCGGCACCATCAGCACAGGTTTGCCCAGATACATGGCTTCACATACAGACTCAAATCCTGCAGTGGTCACATACCCTTTTGATGAAGCCATTTTTTCGATGAACTTTTCATCATTAAGCTGGTGATAGGTAAGGTGATCATCCACTACCAGCGTCTCAGGTGCATCTTTCTTGTCCCAAAAACAGTGCAGCTTTTCACTGGGGAATTTTTGATGAAACTGATCGACTTCAGTGCTATAGCCGGGATTGAGCATATATACCAGGAGATGGTCCCCCTGACTTACTTTGAGCTGACAAACTTCTCTTCGTAACAAGGGAGGCACAACAAAAAGTTTTTCCTGCTCTACATTATCAAATGGCTGAAAAGACAAGGCCAGTATCCTATCAGCACCAAGACTCACGATTTTATTGCCTATCTGAAGGCTCGCTTTATCCAGTTTTCTTTTTGGCGGGAAATCAAATTCAGGATGATCAATCAAAAACTGGTGTGCCAGGCAAATAAATTTCGCTTTTGGCCTTTTCAGAAAATTATAGATGCCTCCCAAAAAGTCATAGAAATTAATGATTATATCAGGCTCGTGTTCTTCTACAATTGCGTGGATGCGATTCAATGATCGTATGTATTTCTTACTACCCAATACTGCATGGATGATCGTCTTGACAGGTTTTACAGACTTTTGCTTTTTGTCTGTGACAAAGTTCGGACTTTCCAAAAGCTCGATTTCGGTACCTATTTTATCAATAAAAAATTGTGGCACTTGTCTTCTTTCACTTTTGCCAATTACTACACCACATATTTCATGTCCGGCCTCTCTAAGGATCTGACTCATAGACAGTGCCTGAGTCATGTGACCTCTTCCCTCACCCTGGATGATAAATAGATATTTCAATCTTTGACTTTTTAATGAAGATAGCTAATTCTGATCAGATAGATTGATCGATGAACTTAAGTGTAAAGGTAGTCCCCTCATTGACTTTTGACTTCACTGTGATAGTACCATTATGCAATCGCATGATTTGTTTGGATAATGTAAGGCCGATACCAGAGCCACCTTTCTTTGTAGTAAAGAATGGAATAAAGATCTTTTCAAGGGCATCTTCGTCTATCCCCGGGCCATTGTCTTCTATGGTCACCACGGTGCTGCCATC
>JAHCMM010000188.1 GCA_019192515.1 Cyclobacteriaceae bacterium SS2 | reverse complement strand
CCACCCTGTCTCAACGTAGAAATGCCATGTTTGATTGCATTCTCTACCAAAGTTTGTATCATCAGTGGTGGGATCAGGTAGTCTTCGGCCTCCGGATCGAGGTCAAATTTAGTCTTCAAGCGCTCTTCATACCGGACTGATTCCAGACCCAGGTAATCCTTTACGGTTTCCAGTTCCTCTTTGAATGGGATCAACCTTTTGCGATCCACCATCAATGAGTTTCGCAGGATATTAGAAAGCTGGGTAATGGCATTTTTAGATTTTTTTGGATCCTCATCTACCAGGGCTCTGATGCTGTTGAGCGCATTGAAAATAAAATGGGGGTTGAGCTGAGAACGTAAATTATTGAGCTCAATTTCTTTTGCGGCAGCCTCATACTGCAGGGTCCTATTAGATCTTTCGAAATAATGAAAAGTGAAATAGATCATGGCCCAGATGAGATAAAGTATGACTGACAGGATGGTAGAGGCAAAAATCGCCAACCCCTGAAAGTCCCTCTCCGACAATTCCCCAATAAAATAGGTATAGATGATGACCAATACATAATTTATAAATGAAAGGGCAATGGTGACCAAGAAAATACGCGGTATTACCCTGGTCAAATTGAGTGTGAGCCATCCCCTCTGGATAATAATAAACCGCATAAAATGGGTCAGCAAGATATGAAAAACGATCGGTATCAGCTGGTTGAGAAAAAGTGTGGGCGACGCCTGTTGTGTGTCTAAAAAATAGAGAAATGCTGAAAGAATGCCATAAAAAGACCAACCCAGTATCTGACACAACCAATAGATTCTCTGCTTATTCATGTGTATGTCTTGTGTTTTTTATAGGACACATGCATGCCGTAGTGCATTTCGGCACGCAGGCATGGAATATCCGAAACACTATATGGTAGTAAAATGAACGGTTTAATTCCAAGTCTTAATTCTCGGTTGGTCTAAACTGCTTTATGGCCATAAGAACAAATATGAATCCTTTTCGCCAATAAATTAAGTCAAATTAGGGGGTGGGTCAGAATAATGATATGACTGCCACTATCCTTACATGAGCGGCGTATTTTCCAGCTCATCTTTCAGATACTTCCAGGTATAACCCTTTTTGTTTCTGATGATGTCTTCCGGTGTACCTGTCGCAATGATATCACCTCCCTTTTCGCCTGCATCCGGACCAAGCTCAATGATGTGATCCGCTACCTTGATCACGTCCATATTGTGCTCAATGATGAGAACAGTGTTGCCTTTGCTCACCAGCTTTTGCAGCACCTCGAGCAGATGTTGGATATCCTGGAAATGTAGACCGGTTGTAGGCTCATCCAGGATATAAAAGGTCTTCCCGGTATCTCTTTTAGACAACTCCGTAGCCAGTTTTACCCGCTGTGCTTCGCCTCCGGAGAGTGTCGTTGCGTGCTGTCCAAGTGATATATAGCCCAATCCCACTTCATTTAGGGTCTCAATCTTTCTCAGGATCTTGGGCTGATTTTCAAAAAATTCTACAGCCTGCTCTACCGTCATATCAAGAATGTCCGAGATCGATTTTCCTTTAAACCGCACTTCCAATGTTTCCCGGTTATACCGCTTGCCTTTACAGGTCTCGCAATGGACGTGCACATCGGGTAAGAAATCCATTTCTATCACCCGCATACCACCACCCTGGCAGGTTTCGCAACGGCCCCCTTTTACATTGAAAGAAAATCGACCAGGCTTATAGCCACGTATCTTTGATTCGGGGAGCTCTGAAAAAAGTAATCGTATATCTGTGAAGACCCCTGTGTATGTAGCAGGGTTTGATCTTGGCGTCCGGCCAATTGGAGATTGGTCTACCTCGATCACTTTGTCGATATGATCAAGTCCCTCGATAGATCTATAAGGAAGCGGTTCGTTCCTTGACTTATAAAAATGAGTCCTCAACACCGGGTAAAGCGTCTCATGAATAAGTGATGACTTTCCACTTCCGGAAACCCCGGCAATACATATCATATTACCCAAAGGAATGGTCATGTCCACATCTTTTAGGTTGTGACCTGTGGCTCCCTTTAAAATAAGTTCCGAGCCATTGCCCTTTCGTCTTTTCTTGGGTGGCTCAATATTCCGCAGGCCATTGAGATAATCCGCAGTGACTGATTTATTTCGAATAAACTCTTCAGGCTTCTCCGCTGCTACAATGTGCCCACCATGAATACCCGCACCAGGACCGATATCAACGATAAAGTCAGAAGCAAGCATCATTTCCTTATCATGCTCTACTACAATCACCGTATTTCCCAGATCCCTCAAATCTCTTAATGCATGGATCAACTTGTCATTGTCGCGCATGTGCAGCCCGATACTCGGCTCATCCAGGATGTACAATACATTTACTAGCTGAGTACCTATCTGTGTAGCCAGACGGATCCTTTGTGCCTCACCACCGGATAGTGTCCTTAGCGGCCTGTTTAAACTCAAATAGTTGAGTCCAACATCTGTGAGAAAACCAATCCGTTTCCTGATTTCTTTCAGGATCTCCTGCGCTATGATATTCTGGCGCTCACTCAATCTTTCCTCAATGTTATGAAACCAGTGACTCAGGTGATCGATATCCATTTCCGCCAGCTGGCCAATATGTCTATCGTCTATCTTGTAATGAAGTGATTCCTTTTTTAGTCGATAGCCCTCACATTCAGGGCATTTGCGGATATCTGTAAATTCCTCAACCCATTTACGGATCTTTTCGGACCCCGTGTCCTTTTGCTTTTCCAGGAACGAGATGATCCCTTCAAACTTAGTGTGCCAATCAGTGCCAGGGTATTTCACTGAGCTCACCGCTACCGGTATACTATCGCCATAGAGCAGTATATTGAGGCTATCCTCGGGGATTTGCTCAATAGGTGTTGTCAGGTTGAGGTTGTGCCGCTTGAGGATTGCTTCTATTTTCTTAAAGATCCAAATGTCACGGTATTCTCCCAATGGGGCAATTCCGCCCCGGCTGATGCTGAGTGACGGATCTGGTATCACACTCTCTTTAGAGATTTCTTCAATCACACCCAGCCCATTACAGCTTGGACAAGCTCCGTATGGAGAGTTAAATGAAAAAGTGTTTGGGGCCGGATCATCATAAGCCAGGCCTGATTCAGGGTCCATCAGGTTTTTGGAGAAATTGAAGACTTTACCGGCTTCATTCATGGCCATCATGATGCCCTCACCATGTTTCAGGGCAGTCTTGACGGATTGGCTGATACGGTTTCTGTCTTTTTTATTTACAATCACACGGTCGATGACAATCTCAATGTCGTGAGTTTTGTATCGATCCAGCTGCATTTTGGGAATAAGATCTGTGATTTCTCCATTCACTCTAACTTTTGCAAAACCCAGCTTTCTTACCTGGACAAAAAGCTCCCGGTAGTGGCCCTTTCGCCCTTTCACCACAGGGGCGAGAATTGTAAGCTTTTGTGAATCAAATTCATCGAAAATGAAGGTTTCGATCTGCTCCTCGGTTTGCTTCACCATCTTTTTTCCTGTGAGGTAGGAATAGGCTTCTCCTGCCCGGGCAAAGAGCAACCGAAGAAAATCGTATACTTCCGTGACAGTACCCACTGTAGATCTGGGGTTTCTGCTTGTGGTTTTTTGCTCAATGGAAATTACCGGACTCAACCCATTGATCTTGTCAACGTCAGGTCTTTCCATGTTGCCAATAAACGACCTGGCATAAGCTGAGAAGCTCTCCATATACCGCCGCTGACCTTCGGCATAGATGGTGTCGAAAGCCAAAGAGGATTTGCCACTCCCACTAATCCCCGTAATCACAATGAGCTTGTTTCTGGGCAGGGTAAGGTTTACATCCTTCAGGTTATGTTCCCTGGCACCAAATATTTCAATCACTTCTTCCCGCTCTTTATCCCTGCTGGATAATTGGATTGTTTCCTCTGCTATACTCACCCGTTATTCTTAGAAGTTTGGACTCAACAAATATTTACTGTAGAACTCATCTATCACTGAAACAGCCTCCTCAGCCGAGTCGACCAATCTGAAAAGGTCAAGGTCTTCAGGACTGATTGTCTTTTCTGCAACCAACACATCCTTGAACCACTGGATTAAGCCTCCCCAGTACTGTTTTCCGACTAGCACGATTGGGAACCTTCCGATTTTGTTGGTCTGGATCAATGTAAGGGCCTCAAAAAGCTCATCCAGGGTACCAAAGCCACCTGGCATAACGATAAAACCCTGGGAATACTTGACAAACATCACCTTCCTTACAAAGAAGTAATCGAATGAGATCAGCTTGTCGCGATCGATAAAAACATTGCTCTCCTGCTCAAAAGGAAGGTCAATATTCAAGCCTACGGACTTGCCTCCCTGGTCATGTGCACCTTTGTTGGCGGCTTCCATGATACCCGGACCACCACCTGTGATCACCCCGTAACCACTCTTTACCAGCCTGGCCGCTATTTCTTCTGTCATCTGGTAGTAGGGTTCACCTTTCTTTGTCCTGGCAGACCCAAAGATGGAGACACAGGGTCCGATCTTAGCCAGTTTCTCAAAGCCGTCCACAAATTCAGACATCACTTTAAAGATTACCCAGCTGTCTGAGATCTTGATCTCATTCCAGTCTTTGTCCTTAAAGGCTTCTACAATTTTCTTGTCTTGCTCATTATCCGCAGGAAGTTCCTTATCCATTCAATGATATTTATGAAATAGTGAATTTAATCGATACAAAAATAATTCCCTTAACCCAACAAATCTTTCAGTGCCTGGTCTAACTCCGGGTAGTTAAACCTAAAACCGGTAGATTCCAAATGTTTGGCTGAGACATTGTTGCCTCCGATGACAATGGTTGCCATTTCACCCATCACCATTCGGAGGACGAAAGCGGGTACATTGGGTAAAATAAGCGGACGACCCAGGGTCCTGGCAATAGACTTGGTGAGTTGAGCGTTTGTTGCAGGATTTGGAGCAACTAGATTGAACGTCCCAGATAGCTTACTTTCAACAGCCATACAAAAAGCCCGCACCACATCATCGATGTGAATCCAACTCATCCATTGTTTACCTGAACCGATTGGTGCTCCAACAAAATATCTCACTGGAGCAGCTATTTTAGGTAAGGCTCCCCCTTCATCGCTTAGCACGACTCCGGTACGAAATTTAGTAACAGGACAAACAGATTGAAATTGATCTGCTACCTCTTCCCATTTTCTGACCGTCTCAGCTAAAAAATCACTCCCCGGCTTGTGTGATTCGCTTATTAACTGATCACCGGTATCTCCACCATAATATCCAATTGCTGACATGGAAATAAATGCCTTTAATGGGATTTTGAGTCTATGCACAGCATCAAAAAGAAGGTTAGCAGATTTGACTCGACTAGAGATGATAATTTTCTTGTTCTTTTCTGTCCACCTTTGATTGATGCTCGCTCCTGCCAGGTGGATAATAACTTCGACACCCTCAAATGCTATTTCATCAACAATTCCTTTAGCTACATCCCACGAATAATTAGAATATTCGGATGAAGAACTCGTTGATCTGCTTAGATGAACAACCTGGTGACCGGCTTTGGTCAATTGCCTGCTGATGCCAGAACCAATCATACCTGTTCCTCCAGTGATTAATACCTTTGTCATGTGTATTTGATAGATTTACAATAGGTAAACAAATGGTCTGTAAAATCCTCTTTTATTTTCTTTTAATCGTTTCATTTACGCAGGTGTTCTCTCAGGTCTATTCACCTGAAATCGAAATGACAAACCTGACCATTGAATCCAATGTCTACCCGGGCTTCAAAACGTTTCTTGATTTTGATAGCAAAGACGTGCGTAAGGGCTGGTGGAAATTCTCCCGGGAATTTGGCAAGCCAGTGAACATGAGAAGGTACTATGAAACAACGTTGGTTCATGAAGACATGATGAACGTTAAGGTGATCTCACGAAGTGTGAAGTTTAAAGAGGGCTCACTCTTCTACCTCACATTGAAAAACGATGACATGCCCAAAGACCTCGAACAGAAATATCTCAAGCAGGTTAAAACTCTACTTTTTGAGTTTAAGCAGGAATACTACCGGTCCTTTCTGGAGGATGAACTGAAGTCCTTGGAAAAGCAAGCCATACAGGTCTCCAAAAAGCTGGACAAAGTAAGTGGTGATGCGAACAAGGAAAATGTGACCTTTAAAGAACTTTCTGAGGTCAATACAGCACTTGACCAGGTGAAAGAAAGGGTAAAGAATTTACAATAAAAAAGGGGACAGAAGCCCCCTTTTAGAATGTCTTTCCTCTGAATTACTCCCAGCTTGTCCAGCTGAAAATTCCAAAGTCTACTGAAGTTGCAGCATCATCGAATGTGAATGTGGCATCAGTCATTTCATCAGCCTGAATTCCATCAGCAGGATCATCAAAATCCGATTGGGTCTTAACATCCTGAACATCTACAGTTCCGACTCCTTTTCCAGTTACAGTTGTAGCATTATCAGCCATCCCTTTACTGTCAGAGAAGTCAATGAAATCAGAAGCATCAGACACATCAGACACGTAGAGACCTGTGATTGTGGCTCCACTTCCTCTTCGGATTTTTATTAGATCCGCAAAGTCTACTAGTGGCTCTTCGTTGATGATAGTTAATCCTGTGATTGTAGGATTTGATTGATTGATGTGTGAAGGTGAATTTCCATCAAGGTTACCATCTGCTTCTACACCTCTTGTATCCTCGGAGATAGCAGTATAACCTTCAGTTCTCAATCCGTAAAAATTAGTTCCTTTTCCTCTCCATCCCTGGGTCCAGTCAAACATATCATCTCTTGCATTCACCATCAATGCGTTTACAACTTCTACTGTACCACCGAAGAACTCAATAGCATCGTCATCACCATAGAATGCGGCAATGTTTTCAACTACAGTAGTTGATCCCACACCGTAGAAAGTAAATCCATTGAATTCCTTCTCACCGTTGATTCGGGCACCAGTATACCACAATTCAACATATTTGATGATCCCTGAATCATCCTCGTCGTCAGTACCACCACCATAAGTCAACGGAAGTACTTCTGTGGTAGATGTAGCAGAAGCATTTTCACCAGAGATCGTTGCTTTACCACAAACGATCAATCCACCCCAGTCGCCTGCTCTTGGGTTGTCAGCATTTGATGTGATGGTGATAGGAGCTGCAGCTGTACCTTCGGCATCTATTTTTGCTCCTTGCTCTATCGCAATATAAACATTCGTACCCCCTGCAGCAGCTTTGATGGTAGTACCTGGGTCGATAGTCAAAGTGAATCCATCCTTTACAGATAATGGACCAGTCAGAATCCAGGTGGTATTGGCATCCAGAACAATGTCAGCCTTTACCTCACCTTGTAAAGACTCAGGATCCAAATCATCATCATCCTGAGATGTGATAATACCATCCTTCACAGGATCTGGATCTCCACCTTCACTTTCGTTACATCCGGTGAAAACGGTTGCCGAAGCAACGAATAAAAGTAAAAATAGGCTTTGTAGGTTTTTCATTTCAATTTAAATTATTATTTGAGTTTAAAATTTAAAACTGTAGGAAAGGGATACATTCATCCCCAGTTGATAGTCCTCGATGGTGAAATCCTGGCCTTCAACTGTTTCCATTGAAATCTTATAGGTGGGGTTAAGTAAGTTTTTAAGATTCAGGCTGATTGTAGACTTGCTATCTAAATGAAATTTTGAAATGATATCGAATGTCGGTATTCCCTTCTCAACAAAATTCTGACGTCCGAGTGTACCAAAAGCAAATACCCTTGAGCTGAAGTAGTTAACAACTGCAGTACTCACGAACTTTGGCTCCCCATCTTTATCGATAGAATACGTCAGGTCAGCATTGAGGAGAATTGGTGATGCCCCTTCCAACTGACTGCTACTGTTGGTAAATTCTACATCCAGCGCATCCGTATCTACGTCAACAAGTTTTGAATTGGTGTGCAGGTAGGAGAAATTCACTCCAGCATTCAATACATGGTAGCTGTTTCCTGTCTCTCTTTGATACAGAGACTTACGCAACTCCATTTCTACTCCTGCGGCAGTAGCTTCTCCGGTATTTACATAAGATAGTTCGTTTGCTGCCGAAACAACCAACGCCCTGTTGATCGCATTGTCCACATATTTGTAGAATCCTGTGAATGAAATGACTTCTCCACGGCTAAAGTATTTTTCATACTTCAGGTCGATATTGTAATTCTGAGCTGGCAACAGATCAGGGTTTCCAAAACTGAAGAAATTTACATCCTCATAAAGGAATGGAGCTAATTCTTTGAACTGTGGGAATGTATAGGTTTTACTTCCTGCAAGTCTTACAATGTCATTTTCAGTAATGCTTGCTTTCAGTGTAAAACTTGGGAGAAGATAGGTAGGGTTTGTAACTGCGAGGTTCTGACCAAAGGTATTAGGAAGTTGCCCGGTATCCCAGGTAACTTCCTGATTGATCATTTCATACCGCAAGCCCATATTCAACGTCAGACGTTGATTAAATTCGTATGTCAAAGAAGCATATGGAGCATGGATGATTTTATCTCCATTATATGTTTCAGGTTTCAAGACATTGAAAGCTCCGCCTCTACCCCAGTTGGTAACCAGGGCGAAAGTACCGTCATTGATTGACTGTTGGTTAAACAGGCTGCCATCCAGGTTATTGATATCAACTGCACTTTGAGTAGTGAAATCATGGCCAAACTGCCTCCACAAGAATTCACGGTTTGTATTCCTGTAGTTGTATCCAAGCTGGATTCTACTATTGTTTTCACCTCCAAGAAATCTGTAGTCAAATTTCAGATATCCTGCAATATCATTTTCTGTAAGCTCAGAGAAAAATCTATGATTGACACCTGCACTACCGGCAGTATTTCTGTACTCTCCAGTGTTTTTCATCCTTACAAAAGTGTTGGTTCTTCTGTCTGGCTCCGAACCATGTACCATATTGTATGAAACACCAGCTTCAGAGATGATTTTATCTGTCAGCTCAAAGTGTCCGATCAGCTGGTTCACATAAAGACTGTTGTCATTAACCTGCTGACGTCGCAGATAAGCCGTACGATCATCCAGCTCTGAGATGTTTTGAATATTTTCCCCTCGATAGTCACCAACACTGGCAGTATTATCATGGATAAACAAGCTGTTTAATGCCAGATAATTTGGACCCGCCAGATCTAACCTGAAGTTCCCCATCAGGATCTGATTTCTGTTGGCTACATATTTTTCATAATTCCAGTCCTTCCCTGACTGGCCAAGACCATTTACTGCACCACGAGCTTTTCCTTCTCTGTATGAATAATCATTGGCAGAAGCACCCACTACAAATACACTCAGATCATTTGATCCCAGGTTAAATTTTTTACCTGCTGCCAGATTGAACCCCAGGTTGATTGGAGAATTATTGGCAGTAGCATCCAGACTGTTTTCAAAGCCGTAAGTATTTAGATCCGTAATAGGATTTTCCCTATTGGTAACCCCCAGGAAATTTGATTCTGCAGGTTGAATAAATTCTGAAGCAGAAAGTGCCTGAGAATTTACACCGGTAGATACCCCAACTTCAAGAAGCTTGTTATCGTCAAGTCTTTTTGAGAAAATATTGACGTTTGCGCCAGCTTCATCGCCATACAAGTGATGGTTGAATGATTTGTTGACATCTATGCTGTTGATGATATCTGATGAAAAGAAATCGAGTGTGATGTTCTTGTATTCAGGATCTTCTGATGGAAGCGGAAGATTATTTAAAGAAGTGGAGTTGTATCGATCTCCAAGGCCTCTCACAAAAACGTTCTTTACTCCCTGCTGCTTGCTTACGCCACTAATCTTGGTAACTGCTGCTTCAGCATTGCTAACCCCTTTTCTGGAAAGCTCTTGTGCACCGATAGATTCTTTTATTTCAACAGATTTCTTTTGTAAAACCAAAAGCGCAATTTCCGATTCTGTTTCCACCTTAGATGTAACCACAACTGCCTCCAGGTTAACACTTCCTGTAGACATTGGGACATTCACCTCCAGTGCTTTGCCTGGCTCAACAGTAAGGTCATTTAAGGTGATAGTTTCATAGCCAACCGAGCTGATTTGCAGATTGTACGAACCAGCAGCAAGATTTGTAATGGCAAAAAGTCCATCAAAATCACTCGTGGTACCTGTAGTGGTACCTTCTATTACGATTGTTGCAAAAGGTAAAGCCTCATTACCTGCTTCACTGTCTACAACTTTTCCGACAATAGAACCTGTTTCTTGTGCAGAAACGCTAAAAAATAATAGCGACAATACAATAAATAGTATTCTCTTCATCTCATCCATTTTTTTAATTATTGCAATAACCCCGCACAATCCTGTCTGAATGAGATTTCAGTTTAGACTCATTACCAACAGAATCAATTTAAGTGCAAAAGTGAGGTGGGTATGTTAAGTAGTGGGGGCAGTACTATTACCATATCATTAAACTAATATGATATTTATTAAGCCCGCATTACGCAGGTTATGGAATTGTGAAATGAGAATTAACCTAATATTATTTGTGTTAACCTAATATTAATTCAACTAGGAAAAAGCAAATTTACATGCCTTTCAGAGGTATTAAACAGCGTTTTTGGAGTAACTGCTTCTGAGGAAGAACTGCCCCTCAAAAGAATTACTTGCTGATCCGGACTTTACCCAAAATGGCTTTGAATTATACCCCTCTAAATCCTTCAAAAATGGTATCCCATTGTAACTCACCATTATAATTTTCAGTATATTACACTATAGTAGTGTACACTATGAATTAAAAATACATGAAAAACATTACCTTAAGTGCCGATGAATTGCTAATTGAAAAAGCACGTGAAAAAGCACGTAGAGAGCACACTACCCTCAACGAACGCTTTAGAAACTGGCTTAGTCAATATATAACATCCCCCAATACCAGCAAGGATTACAAAATATTTATGGATAAACATAAAGACATCAATTCTTCCAGAAAGTTCACAAGAGAGGAGATGAATGAGAGGTAGATTTTTTCTGGATACAAATATCTTCGTTTATTCTTTTGATCATAGTCAACCCAAAAAACGGGATACTTCAATTGAATTGATAAACACAGCTCTTGAAACAGGAAACGGAATAATCAGCTTTCAGGTAGTTCAGGAATTTATCAATACCAGCACAAGGAAATTTATTACACCATTCTCAGTTGAACAGATTCGTGAATACGTGAAGCAATTCCTAAAACCAATCATAAATGTCTATCCTACGGAAGAGCTTTATGATGAGGCACTTTCTATCATGAGCAAAACCAACTATAGTTTCTACGATTCCCTGATCATTGCAGCATCACTCGCCTCTGATGCTGCGGTCTTGTATACTGAAGACTTGCAGCATGGTCAAAAAATTGGAAAATTAAAGATTGTAAACCCATTTGTTTGAAAGGTCAAACAATGGATACTAGACTTCTAAAAACTTACTTACTTATCTGCACTTTACCCAAAATGGCCTTGATGATGTCGTGTGTGCTGACCCCATCTGCTTCTGCTTCATAGTTGAGCAGGATCCTGTGATTCATCACATCGTAGGCCACTTCTTTCACATCCTCAGGCAATACATAGTCACGCTCATCAAAGAAGGCAATAGCCTTAGCTGCCAGGTTGAGGTTGATTGACGCACGTGGAGAAGCTCCAAACTGAATATACTGAGCTTCATTTTCCAGACCATATTCACGAGGATTCCGTGTAGCAAAGACCAGCTCGATAATATATTTTTCCAATGACTCTGAAATCACTACCTGGTTGATCTCCTCACGAATGGAAAAAATGTCTTTTTTGGTCAGGATGGTTTTGAGCTTGGCATCAAAAGCCATGTTGGACATCCGCTTCATTACCTCAAGTTCATTCTCTTTGGATAGATAGCCCACATGCACTTTGAGCATAAAACGATCTACCTGGGCTTCAGGCAACGGATAAGTACCCTCCTGATCAACCGGGTTTTGAGTAGCCATCACCAGGAAAGGCCGGTCCAGTGCATAAGTATTTTCTCCAATGGTCACCGTCTTCTCCTGCATCGCCTCGAGCAAGGCTGACTGTACTTTAGCTGGGGATCTGTTCACCTCATCGGCAAGGATCAGGTTCGAAAAGATTGGGCCCTTCTTTACCTCGAAATCAGCTTTTTGTTGGTTGTAGATCATTGTTCCAATCAGATCAGCAGGTAAGAGATCCGGAGTAAACTGAATCCTTTTGAAATCTAGTTTCAGCACATTCGCCAGCGTGTTCACTGTAAGGGTCTTGGCCAGACCCGGAACACCCTCCAACAGAATGTGACCCTGGGTAAATAGCCCGATCAGCAATCGGTTGACCATATAGTCCTGGCCCACTACTACCTTGCCTACTTCACCAATTACTTCTTTGATCTTCTTCTGGTGTTCTTTCTTGATGTCCTGATCCATCTCGTTTTTTATGATTCAATTTTGGGGAGCAAAAATACCCCTGTTTTATAAAACTTAAAAAGGATGGATTTTAACACTCAATTTTTAACCTCATTTAACAAATATCAAACCCCGGACATCACATAAAACATCTCAATAGCGATCTGTCTGCAGCGCTCGTCATACTTTACCGCCTCCAGAGGTGTGCCATCGAAAGCTTTGGGATCTTCATAATGCAGTGGGATCCTTTTTTCGGCTCCGCGTACGATCGGACATTCATCATCTGCTTCTGAACACGTCATAATTGCAGCAAAATCGGTTGACGGGTTGACCGGGTCATCATACTTCTTTGAAAACAAAACCATTTTTGGTGACTTCTTGCCGTACGATACTTCATACCTGGGATTCTGGTCTCCAATACCTTTTATTACCCTGAATCCGGATCTTTCCATTGCTGCAATGGCATTTGGGTTGAAAGCTGTGGCCTCAGTTCCTCCGGAAAAGGTAAATACGTTGTCTATTTCATAAAAGTTTGCAGCAACCTGAGCCCACAGCTGCCCCATATGACTTCTTCTGGAGTTGTGGGTGCAAATGAAATTGAGTTTGATTTCTTCACCTGCTTCCTTTTTTGCTCGGATATATTCTGTAAACTCATTTAACAGCTCCTTTCTTTCATTAGATATCTGCTCAATGTCCTTAAGCACATGCTGTAGATAATCTTCCAATTCTGGATGGAATTCCGTTTTCATAGATAATGTGGTCATAAAAAAGTCAAAGTTAGGTTGGTTTTCATTGTGGTTCACTAACAACAATTCACAGCAGAGTATGCAGGCTTATTTTCAGCATCCTTCAGAAAATGATATACTTCCCACTCATATCCGTCCGGGTCATTCACCCAAAATTTATTTTGAATGGCGTAGCAGCAGTTTGTTGCCTCCTCTTCAAGTGCTATCTGAAGGTAATTGGATACCTCTTTCTTTTTGGCTTCCAGTTCTTCCTGAGAATTTACCCGAATGCCAAGATGCCCAAACTGGCTGCCAACCTTTCCCGGAGACTCAATAAATGAGATCACCAAACCGGGATTATCAAGCTCGAATTTTGCATAATCACTTTTCTGCTTGATCGGCTCACTTCCAAAAAGGTGCTGATAAAAAGCTACTGTTTTTTGAATGTCTGAAACATGCATGCCGATGTGAAACTTGTTTAGATTTTCCATGATAAAATTGTTTAATTGTTATATCGTATTATTACGATGGATGAAATCAAAATTTTTTAGAAAATGGATGAGATGATCTTAAAAGATTTTGATATACATATTGCAATATTACGATGGGTTATTCAAATTGTTGCAATGTGGATGACAATTATTTTTTCCTGATATGATTTTGCTCATGAAAATATTAATTGGAATGGTAGATCTTCACTATATCAAAAACAACAAAAGAGATGGTCTCCAGGAATCAAAACCGGATACATACCAAGAGCTTCCATCATCTGATAAAAGAAGGAGGTGGACATTTGATCGATGATCAACAATTTCTCGGATTAGACCCTTTTGACCGCTCTAAGTTTAATAAAACCGACTCGACCAAAAAAGTCGAAAAGAAGCAATAAGAGCCCTGGTGAAGAGTAGATTGGACGAGTGCCAACACTCTTCCAGGACCAAGCGGCCCAAAGAGGGCCGCTTATTTTTTGTCTTATTTTCCCATCTATTTAGACCTGATCTCTCTTCTCATAAACATATGGTAAGTCAATGCAAAACACAGTACTGCTGCGGCAATCAATCCGGTAAGCTGCGGCCAAACCAGGAGTAGGCTTTGCCCTAGAGGTATCGGATTAGGAATTGCTCCTGCCATTTGTTCCATCGTAAGCGGCCCTAGACTTCTTACAGACGGCCTCAATAATGTGGTGGTGGCATCGCTGTAGAGTTGACTGGGAACAATCGACATCAGATTCTTAACAAAGACCTGATACTTGATGACAACTTCAGGTGGCGCAAATTGTGCCGGTGCTTTAGCTTTTGCAATCAGGTTTACAATCAAGCCGTAGAACACCGTGAAAAATAGCCAAACCCCAATACCAGCCAGGGCTGAGGTTGAAGCCTGCCGAAACTTTACTGAAAACAGGATGGCCAGGTTTAGCCAAAAGGCAACATAAAGAATACTGATAATCGTGAAACATATAAACCTCAGAAATTCTTCTGCCGTAGGGGGTATTCCAATGAAAAACAGCCCAAAGCCCATGACTAAAAATCCAAGAGCAAAAAACAATATGGATATTACGATCAGCGCCCCTAAGAATTTAGCATTAATCAGGTTGTCCCGGTGAATGGGTTGAGACATAATACGGCTAAGCGTTCCACTGTTTTGTTCCGAATTGATCGCATCAAAACCCAATCCAATCCCTAAAAGTGGCCCTAAAAAACTCAAAAACACGACAAATGATGGCATGGCCCCGTCGGTACTCGTGAAGAGTCTCAAAAAGAAAAATTCATCTTCACTATTTTTGACTACTTCACTAAAGTTGGAAAGGGAAGAATACAATGATCCCATGCAGGTAAGGATCACAATCCCCATCAGTATCATGAACCTGACACTCCGGAAATGATCCGATATTTCCTTCTCCACGATGACCCAAAACGGATGTTTCACCTTCTGACCATCAGAGCTTAGTTTACCCATCAAATATTTCAGATTTAGATCTGACAGCCTACTTGTAAATGTCTTACTCATATTCATACCTGATTTTTTTCAAAATACCGCTGATAGATATCGTCCAGCCCATATTCCCTTCGATAAAGCTGATGTAACCCGAATCCTGAAGTTATGATTGATTGGGCAATCTCATTGGTGACGTCTTCTGTGCAATCGATGAGCATGGTATCCTCATTTTTTTGAACCGCTTTTACGTGCCTTAATTTGCTGATCACCTTTTCCACATCCTTTTTGGACTTTGAATGCTCAATTACCCTGGCCTCAATTGTGATGGGCTCTCTACCAAAGAGCTGGGTAGACAGAGAGGCTATATCTCCTTCTGCAATGAGTTTACCATTCACAAATAGTCCCACCCTATCACAAACTTTTTGCACCTGATGTAGGTGGTGAGAAGAAAGCAATACTGTAAGCCCATCCTCCTTACTTAGCTGCTTGATCAACTGAAGCAATTCCTGTACACCCTTTGGGTCAATGCCCAGTGTGGGCTCGTCCAGAATGATCACTTCAGGAGATTTGATCAATACATCAGCCAGCCCTAACCGCTGGCGCATTCCCCGGGAGTAGGTGCCGGTCTTTTTGTGTACATCCGGTAAGCCAACCCGCTCCAGTAAAGACCTGGCCTTTTCCTTGGCTTCCTGTTCCGTCATCTGGTTGAGTTTTGCTGTGTATACCAGATTTTCCAATCCGGACCTGTCATCATAGAAGCCCAGATTCTCGGGCAAATAGCCAACCTTCTTTTTCACCTCGACTGGCTCACGAGTGGAGTTGATCCCACAAACTTTTACACTCCCTGCAGTCGGTTCCGTCAGCCCAAGCAGCATGAGGATAGTGGTAGATTTGCCAGCGCCATTTGGTCCAAGTAAACCAAAGATCTCTCCTTTCGGAATTTTTAGATCCAGCTTGTTTACAGCCACAAAATCACCGTACTTCTTCGTAAGCCCGGATAATTCTATTATGTGATCAGCCACAATTACCTCCTTCCGTACTTTCTAAACAGGTAGACTACTGTACCTATTACACCTAGTATGATCAGAATCCCTAACCAGCCCGTCAAGACCGGAGTTTTTACAGTTACCCTGTATGCTGCCTTAGCCGATACTTCAGGTGTTTTGGCTTCCATATTCAAAATATAGTCACCGGGAATGGCTTTGTCTGCGGCTTTAATTGTAGCAGTGACCGTAGCCCCCTGACCCGGGTCAATGGATTCGATTTCTTTTGGATCAAAGACGACTTCCCACTCTTTGGGTTTCCCCGAGGTCACCGTCACATCACGAAGTGTCGTAGAACCAGTATTCCTCACAGAAATATCTATTCGTTTCTCACTACCAGCAGTAGTTTTAGTGCTCATCAACCCTGTAGGACTTGTAAGCTCCATTTCGTATGATCCGGATATCACCACCTCAAGATCGAGTTTGGCTGAGGTGTTGGAGGTGACAGCCTGGACTGGTATTGTATAAGTATCTGCTTTGATATAATCCGGTGGGTTTACATCGATCGTAATGCTTTCAGTAGCATTTGGTGCCACATTTACAGATGTAGCTTGTTTATAGTTCGCCTTGAAAGTGACCAGCCATCCCCGCGGAGCCTGAGCTCTCAAGGCATATAGCTGCTCCTCCGCAGTGCTGTTTTTGATGTCTGCATTAAACGTAAAAGTAGAGCTGGCATGCCCCTCCATATTAGGCTGCTTGGAAGTAAACTCCGTCTTGTAGGTGCCTTGCTCAGACACATTCACTGTCAGTGGTAGATAACCCAGACCAGCAGCTGACACACCAAAAGTATAGTTACCTTTTTCTACTTTGAATGGCACATTCACAGCCAGCGTCAGGCTTTTCTTTTCATCCGGGAGCACTGAGATCTGATCTATGGTATAGCCTCCTGACTTGAGCGTGTAAGTCCAGTCCTTTGGCATTCCTTTAATCGAGATTGTAGCATTTTTAATGCTCCGGCTATCATTTATTACATCTACAGTGTAACTGATAGTCTCTCCGGGCGGAACAGATATTTTGGTATAAGGGGTATAGAGTTTCACACTTTGAGAAAGGGCAGCATGAGGGCCCTGAAAAAACATCAATGAGATCATTGATGCCATGACATAAAACCGTACTTTACTTATCGGCGTAAAAAACTTTTCCATATTGTTACAAATTTTTAAGATGCTCCAATCAGCCTTTCAAACAGATAAACCTTCTATGATTTTATAAGGATTAGGTCATTAAATTCTGTTAGGGTTTCACATAATTTATTCAGCCGCCAAATTAAAAATTCACCGATTTTTTTTTGATAATTCCCTAAGTTAAAAGTTGTTAAAAATGACTCTTATCGCCCTCAAACCACGATTCGTGATCGGAACAATCAATTGGCCTATAGGGTCCACTTGATTAGCAAGAATGCGGAAATCTGTTTCCTTTCCAGAATCGGGGCGATTTTGTGCAACGGGGAAATTCTCCCCACCAGAGAAAGTTGAAATCGGCCTTAATCACCTCTAAAAGCCACTTTTTTCTGGCATATTTCCTGTATAGAGTCTGCAAAAAGCAACAACATATAATGAGAAAACGGGTAACCTTCGAAGATTACGAACAATTGATGAGTCAGAGATATTATGCGCTCCTTTTTGCTAAAATCCCTGAGATCGTAGAGCAATTCTACTGCGATCTGATGGTAGCAGAGCTGATTGAGGAGACTCAAACATCAGAAAACCTGGTGAAAATGAATAGTCACCTGGTGGTAAAAGAAAAGCAATCCGGGAAGTTGGCTGGCCTGAAACTGGTATTTCCCAGGGAAGTGAAAGACCATAGTAACATCTCAGTATTCTCGCCCATTGGCTCGGCTCTCCTGGGGAAAATGGCAGGTGACCATGCTTCGATTGATTTCAATGGTGAAACTAAGGACCTGGAAATTCTAAAAGTATTTCCCAATACAGGCAGTAAAGTGAAAATAATGTTTCCCCGGATTACAGTTTTTGAAAATTAACCATAAGTTTGAAGGTCCGGGTGAGGAAAAGAGATCATTAAATTATTGAAATGATGAAATGGAAGGAAATGTTTAACCAAAAGTATAAAGCTGGTTTTGCATTGTTAGTGCTGTTGCTGATGATGGTACTGGTCATTTTTGCACATAAAAACAACCTCTCTAAGTTACAGCATTCCTTGTCATCTATCTACTCTGACAGGTTGGTGGCTGGAAATTATCTATATAAGCTTTCCCACGAGATCTATAAAAAGAAATTGCATCTCGATGAGGTTGGAAATATCTATTCCGAGCAAAATGATTCCATTCAAAAGATCATCCACCAGTACGATCAGACATTGCTGACTGCTGAGGAGAGTTCACTTCTGGCTTCCCTGAAATCAGATCTGAAATTTTCTAATAGACTTGAAAATCAAATCCGGAACAGCTCATCTATTCAAATCAAGGACTCCCTAGAGTCTGAGCTGGGAAACCAGTATGACATCATTCTCCATGACCTCGATGGACTGACGAGTATTCAATTGAGCGAAGGCCAGAAACTAACTGCGGAGTCTAATCGGATTGTTGCCTCAGACAATATCACCTCCCGCCTGGAAATGGCTCTCCTGATCATCTTTGGTGTCCTGATCATGTTAATATTTTCAGTTTTAAAATCGCGAAGGGTCAGAACCGCTCCAAGTTTAAATTGATACAGCAGGCGAATAACCAGTCACTTTAGATGGATCAAAGTGGTTCATCATTACTGACCATCCTTTATGGTACAGAGACAGGTCATGCTGAAAGTATCGCTAAATTGATGGCTTCAAAAGCTAAAGTACTGGGAATCAGTAGCTCTGTTAGGAATATGGCTGATTTTGACACCTCGGATTTTCATTCTGTCCGGTTTCTGGCTGTCATTATCAGCACCCACGGCATTGGCGAACCACCGATATCCTCAGAAAGACTTTTTTACAGGCTTAAAAGCAAACCTGATATGCCCCTGAATAACATCCGTTATGCCTTGCTTGCATTGGGGGACTCAGAATACGCATTATTTTGTCAGGCAGGTAAAGATTTTGACCTGATGCTCAGACAACATGGTGCACAATCCATTCTGCCCAGGATAGATTGTGATGTAGATTTTGAACAGGATGCCATGAATTGGATCTCCGATTTCCTCGGGAGGATCAAGTCTTGATCTTGTTACGTAGCGTCTTCCTGTCGATCCCAAGGCTTTCTGCCGCCCTGGTCAGGTTGTTTTGGTTAGCCGCTAATACCTCTTGTATGTATTCGCTGACTACATCATCCAGCTTACGATCCAGCCTGCGAGACCTGGTGGCAGAATAGCGAAATGAAACTGGTAGGTCAGGTGCGTCAATCGTAGAATCATCTGCCATTACCACGAGCCGATGCACCAGATTCTGCAGCTCCCGCACATTGCCAGGCCAACTATATTCTTTCAGGGTATGAATGGCCTTGGATGAGAATCGCATTGGGGATTTATCCAACTCTTTAGTATATCTGTTCAGGAAAAACTCCAGGAGCAAAACGATGTCATTACCCCTATCCCTCAATGGTGGCAGATCCACAGTGATGATATTGAGCCTATAATAAAGATCCTCCCTGAAGAGCCCTTTTTCAACAAGCTTCATGAGGTCCACATTGGTAGCAGCCACGATCCTTACATCCACCTTCTTGGGGGTTTTGGATCCTACCATATAAAATTCCTTTTCCTGTAGCACACGAAGCAGCTTCGCCTGCATGGCCATACTGGTATTGCTGATCTCGTCCAGGAACAAAGTGCCCTTGTTCGCCGTCTCAAAGAAGCCTACCCGTGATTCTGTGGCACCTGTAAAAGCTCCCCTTACATATCCAAAAAGCTCACTCTCGAGTAATGTATCTGGTATTCCTCCACAATTGACAGGAACAAAAGGCCCTGCCGATCCATCATGACCATAGTGAAGAGCTCTCGCCACAAGCTCTTTTCCCGTTCCGCTTTCTCCATTTACCAGGACGGTAGCTTTGGCTGATCTTGCCTTATTGATGGTATTAAAAACCTTCATCATCTCGTCTGATTCACCAATGATCCCATGTTCCCTGACGGAAAACTGAACTTCATCACTTTGCTTCTTATGCTGAGTTTTGCTCAGGGCCTTTTCCACGGCCCTGAAGAGTTCTTCATCGGTGAAAGATTTGACCAAATACTCTTCGGCACCGATCTTAATGGGCTCCACAGCAGTTTGAATAGAAGGAAATCCCGTGATAACCAATACAGCCATCCCTTTGTAGTTCTCCGATACATGGCGAACAAGAGAAAGTCCGTTTTCTCCGGGCATCTTCAGATCGGTGATCAGCAAATCAATGTGGATGGCTTCCAGTAGCTTGATAGCAGACTGGACATCATGAGCCGTATAAACCTGATAGCCGACTGAAGCAAGGTTTCTTTTGATCAACTCTACTGTCTCTGGTGAATCATCTACAACCAGTACTTCACGACTTTTTTGATTCGCTTTCATATATCCTCCTCTATTTTAACGGGTAATAAAACCTCAAATCTCGAACCACTACCTGAAGTACTTCTAACAGTGATCCGCCCCCGGTGTGACTCCACAATACCCTGAACAACAGATAGCCCTAACCCGGTACCTTCTCCGGGAGGTTTAGTTGTGAAAAAAGGCTCAAAAATCTTCTTCTTCACTGATGCAGTCATCCCTATACCATTGTCTTTTACGATCAGACTGACCTGATTATTTTTTTGCCGGGTACTCACTGTTACCTTTCCTCCTTTTGGCAAAGCATAAAATGCATTGGTGATCAGGTTTACCAGCACCTGGCTCATCTGAACGGGATCCGCCTGAATTCTGGGCAGTTTAGGATCCAGCCGCTGCTCCACTTTTACCTGTTGATCCTGAAAGCGGATATCTATGAAATAGATGGTGTTTGCCACAATCTCATTGATATCCACCAGATCGAGCTGTTGGGGCATCTGCCTGGAGAATATCATCAGTTTTTTGATGATTTCCCGTGTATACAGAGATGCTTTGATGATCCGCTCCAGGTCATCATCTTGTTGAAAACTCAGACCCCCACTCTTTTTAATCAGCTGGGAAAAACCCAAAATCCGCCCGAGAGGTTCATTTAACTCATGTGCAATGCCAGCAGTCAGCTCCCCAACAAATGCCAGTCGCTCTGAGTGCTGCAATTGCAATTGTAATTTCTTCCTGTCCTCTTCTATGTAAGCCCGGTTGATATAAAGAGACAACTCCGTAGCCACCATCTTGATAAGTTTCCTTTCCTCATTCAAAAAAGGTGAGTTTCCCAGGGAGACCTCACCATCTTCGCGATAGCCAACCTTTATAGATCCGTAGTTTTCACTGCCAATAGCCAGGACTGATGATATGGTATGTTTACAATCACCAAAGCCGGATGTGCTGTAGGATTTTTTTCCAACAGAGATGAAAGCCTCAGCAACAGATGGAAATTGCATGGCAATCGGAAGAATCTCCAGGGTTTTGTCTATGATAGCATTCAAATTATTTTCTTTTTCCCATGCTATTCTTGATAGCTCATAGAGACACTTGAGCTCTTTGACCCTTTCCTGGAGTTTAAAATCTGTCGAGTTGTCCTGAACTTTCATTGGCTCAAAACTAATTATTATTTACATCATGGAATGAGCTATTTTGATGGGTAATTTTTCCCCATCGCGTAATTTATACCCGTTGCCGTATTTTAAAAATGTTGTTTAAATGAGCCTAAAAGGCTGTTTTTTTCTGGCATGCTTCCTGTAATGACTCATTGAAAAAATAAACCCATGATAAAAAGGAAATTAATTACCTCAGATTATGCCCAGTTGGTGAGTCGTAGAGAAGGAGCCATATTGCATGCAGAGTTTCCTCATTTACTAGAAGAGTTCTATCAGGAGTTGCTCAATGCAGAGTTGGTTGATGCCGAACAAATTAATGTCAACCTGATCAAGCTTAATTGCAGAATCAGGCTCAAAGAAAAAAATCTTGGAAAGTTCCTGACCGTAACATTGGCATTGCCTGAGGATGCCAATCCCAATGAGTTTAAAGTATCGGTATTTTCATCCATTGGCATGTCGCTCATCGGCAGGTCTGTGGGAGATCAGGTTTCCTGGAAAATACATAACCTCACCGCATACTTCGAGGTGATTGAGGTCACCCATCAATCCGAAATAATTGAACACCTTAAACCCCAGTTCGCATGACACGCTTTTTGATCCTCATGATTGCGCTGTTTTTTGGAGGTTACGCTCAGTATAATGCTGGAGTAAAGATCCAAACCAGCGAAAAAATAGATGCGATGAGTAAAAACATCGGGAGTGCGATGTCTCAAAAAATATCTCAGCATAGAGAACATTGCAAGGATGCCATGACTTGTAAGGAGGCCGTTCTTCATCAATCAGAAGCTTTATCACATGATAAAATGGATTCACTTTTAAGCAAGGCCATTTACGCTGAGCTATCTAAGTATTGATTTGACATGAAATGGAAAGATATTTTGGATAGGAACCTTCGTAGTGCCCTGATCTGGGCCTCCGTGGCATTGATCCTGCTCATTACCAGTCTTGTGGAAAATAAAAGGTTTACTGACCTGGAAGACACCATTTCTTCGGTATATGAGAATCGATTAGTGGCGAAGGGCTATTTGTATAAACTAAATTCATTGGTAAAACTCAAAGAGTCTAACTGGCACAAGCCACCTGATGAGGCGCTCTCAAGAAATTTAGATGAGTCTATTAACAGCTACTTTGTGCAATATGCCAAAACAGAGCTTACAGAAGAAGAAGCCATGCATGTAGAATTACTAAAAGAACATTTACATCAGCTGTTGCGCTTAAAGCCTGAGGATCAGGATGAACACAAGATTATATTCGACTCAATTTTTACCGAGCTGGAAATCCTGGCTGAGATACAGATCATGGAAGGCAAAAAACTTGTGGAGCGGTCTACCTCTACGGTGGTAGAAAGTCGCATAGTCACAGGCATAGAGGCCTTTCTACTTGCAGGTTTAATCATTTACAGCTTCCAGTACTTTTCCGTTAGAAGGTTTGGGAAACCAAAGAAAACCCCGAAGCAATTAGTATAAATTTTATAACCCCCATTCCGACTTACTGACCTGAAAGATATTTTTTAACCACCCAACGAACGAAAGAGACAGATAATCTTCATTAAGTTCAATAAATAGTAAAACCCCTGGTCTGCTGATCTGTGGGGTTTTCTTTCTTTGTGACGCAAAATTATTTAAGTGACTGGTTAGTGGCCGTTCTCTTTGTCCCAATGGATACTCAATCAAAAGAGCTGAAAAACTGCATATTTCAATTACTCATCACACCATGATTAAAATATTTCTTAACCACCTTGTCTTTAATCAAGCTTCCATTAAATTTGCAGTCCTTTCTAAGGAGAGTAGAAAAGCGAGAGTAGCTCAGCTGGTAGAGCACGACCTTGCCAAGGTCGGGGTCGCGGGTTCGAATCCCGTCTCCCGCTCAGTCATTGCCGCACTAGTTGCGGCATCTTTTTTTGTGAACATATCACCCAAGCCCGGGTGGTGGAATTGGTAGACACGCAGGACTTAAAATCCTGTGGCCCCTAAAGGCCGTGCGGGTTCAAGTCCCGCCCCGGGTACTTTGAATTTATGTGATCAAATCTTTCAAACTCTTACTGATGAGTTTCTCCTACCTCAATCCATTAGAAGCGTTTCTTTTGACTTTGAAAGTCCCATTGATAGTTAATCCCTTTTGACACTATAATTTTTCCATGTTTTTGAATAATAAAAGAAACTTTTTTTTGAAATAATATGCATACTGCTCTTTATACACCCTAAACAATTTGCATTAAACGCTATTTATTTCTTACTTTATATCAGGAAATCGTTATGAGATTGCCTACTTGTTTTGAGAAGCGCCTAAATGAAATCAAAATATGAAAAATTTTATCATCGCCACAGCATTTATTTTACTATTTTCCTTTGGATCGGATATTAATGCCAAAGAGGAAAGCCATTCAATTAAGAAGGAAAAGAAAGAAAAGACATTCAAGAAAGCTACCAAGCCTCCAAAATTTAAAAAAAGCAAGAATAAACATTCTATTCCAATCGATGGAGGGCTTGCCTTTTTCTTATTAGCCGCAGGAGCAACTGGAGCTGTTGCATTGAGAAACAATAAAAAGGTGGTTTAACAACCCTTCTATAATATTTCAGGGAATATTTGGCCGATACTATTAGACTATTACTAAAGGAAAATAAGAGGATTCTGATTTTCTGTGGGCGTGTTGTCTTATTGCTCGTCTTTTTTAGTGTGTTAAATAGCCTCTTATTCGAATCCTCTGGTTTACATCAGTTGCTCATTGATTTTTTAGGGACAAGTGCTATTAAAATACTAGCCTTATTTGGGTACCAGTATGGATATGATCATTCTTTGATCTACCTAAATGACGAAGCCATCCTTGAAATTGGTACGACCTGTGATGGTCTTTCATTTATGATCTTGTTTTTGTCATTTGTCTTAGCTTACCCGACAAATAATATTCCAGGAAAAATTATCTTTAGTGTGATTGGGATAATAACCATTCATGTTCTTAATACAATAAGGACATTCTTATTGGTCCTGAACTTCACATATAATACTGAAACATTTGAATTCAATCATAAATACACATTTGTGCTGGTTGTATATGGAATCATCCTCTGGATGTGGGTAATCTGGGCAAAGAAGAATGCTTCGAAGACTTAAAATAAGGCACCTGGTTGGCTTCTTCTTAATTTCCTATCAGATTGTAATAGATTTTATGAGTGATACCACGCTAGACTGGTATTATGAGTTCTCAAATATTTTAGGATTGCAATCGGATCTGGACACCTATGAGGGACCTTTTCTCTGGGTATCAGCAGTTATTTTTCATAGAGCTATCATCCATACAACAGTTACATACTGTTTCACCGGAAGTAAGAAGTTCACTCATTTATATGGGATTGTTGAACTTACACTTATTATCGGTATGGTCATCATGTTCGTTACCAAACTCATCTTCGGTGAATGGATATTGTTTAGTTTTAATTTCTTTGATACGTTTCTCAATCTTTTGAAATCGCCGTCTTTACTAGTAATATTTCTCCCCTCTTATTTTCTTTTTAAGCAAGAAAAAAGAATTGTCTAAATTTTGAATCAACGGGGTACTTCTCGAAATAATTCATGTTTTTTTATCAATCCACAAAAATTAGCACTTACCGTTTCACATAAGTCTCATCAAAATTCATCACCAAATTGGTGACCATTGTCAGAGCAGCCGTCTGTGTTTGGTCAAGGCCTTGGTCCACCGGAGCATCTCCAACCTCGAGTAAACCGTCTATTGACGAAGGATCATTCCGGTATTTATTGAGTGCCATCTCATATTGTTTGTTCAGCAACTCCAATTCCCTTGCTGTAGGTGCACGGCTACACAATAATCGGAAGGCATAGGCTGCCTGATCTTCAAAACTACTTCCCCCTTCTTTCTGAATACGCTCTGCGAGCACACGTGATGCCTCCACAAATTGGGGATCATTCATCAGGACAAGTGCCTGCAGAGGTGTATTGGTACTTTCCCTCTTCACAATACACCTGGATCGATCCGGGGCGTCAAAAGCGATCATGGCCGGATGGGGAGAAGTTCGTCGGATAAACGTGTACATGCTTCTGCGGTATAAACTATCCCCGGTGTCAGGAATATAGTTGTTGAGATAACCGGAAAACTCATTCTTGTCTTTCCAAAGGCCTTTAGGTTGGTATGGTTTCACACTCTCACCTCCCACAGTTCTGCTCAGCAGTCCACTAGCGGCCAGCGCATTGTCGCGGATGATCTCCGCAGGCCATCGATAGGTGCTTCCCCGGGCGAGGTACTTATTTTTCGGATCAATAGACAGATGTTCTTGAGTGGCTACAGAAGATTGCTTGTAGGTATAGGAGGTTACCATCAATTTTAGCAGGTGGCGAACATCCCACCCGCTTTCCTGAAATTCAATTGCCAACCAGTCCAATAACTCAGGATGGGTGGGTAACGAACCCTGGGTACCAAAATCATGTGGGGTATCCACTATTCCTCGTCCAAATATCATCTGCCAGTATCGGTTCACCGCTACCCTGGCTGTCAAGGGGTGATCCTTACTGAATAGCCATTTGGCCAGACCCAATCGATTACTGGGCCATTCCGCCTGAAAGGGTGTTAAAACCTCCGGAGTCCCAGGATTAACTACTTCCCCAGGGCTGGTATATAAACCTCGCTCCAGAATGTGAGTGGTACGGGGTGGCGACATCTCATCCAACACCATGACTTCATGGATAGGATCAATCAGATCAAATTTCTGTGTGCGAAGGCTTGATCGTCTTTCCCAAAGGCTTTTGTACTCCGGGTCACTTCGGACGAGGTAATGTTCTTTTTTAGCCTGATCAGCCGATTGCGGTATAAACGGACTATCCTGATTTTCTTTTCTGAAAACAGCGGCAACCTCAAGAGCTGTCAAATGCATGTTGTAGATCTTTACCTCATCATAACTTCCAATAAAAGCTCCATTATCCGTATCCGTAAACAGGTAGTTGTGGGCAATTCCCATCCTGAGCTTTTTGTTCGGATCAGGTTCATACCCCCGTGTCCGAACCGGACGAATATTTTTATACAGGTTGTCCCAATGGATCGTCGTTTCCAAAGGCTCGCCATTGAAATAGATCTGAATCCCACTGGCAGTAGCGGTGCCATCGTAGGTGAAAAACAAGCTGGTCCATTCATCCAGGGCAACCTCCTTTTCGGTAGTAACATGCAGGTAATTATGTGAAAGAGTATGGACGATTTTGACAGCGGGCTTGTTCTCACTATCCAGATAAAATACCCATCCCCGCCAGCCGGTATTCTTATCCCCAATATTTCCCATGATGGTTTGGAAGCTTCCCTTATCCTCTATCTTCACCCAGGCCCCCCCGGAAAAGGCATCATCAAGATCAAAATTTTTCACACCAGCAAAATATAACTGCTCATTGTCCTTATCGATCCGGACCGCTTTACCTTTAGCACCTACCACCTCTTCAGCGTCCCCGGATACTGTCCCTTTTGAATTGTGGTCCAGGATCTGCTGAACACGTCCGTTTTTATCTCTTTTCTCAGAAATGGACTCCAATGGAAAATAAATATCAGGCTGTGGCGCTTTTATTGCCAAAGGATCAATGGCATCCACATATGCCCTGATATCATCAATGGAAGATTGTCTGAGCTCAATATTGCTTGTTAGCATATCAATTTCAGTATTCAGACTATCGATTTTTTGCTCGGTTTCTTGATCCGGCAGCATCAGCAGCGGACCAAAGTTTTTGTCCGTCCCGATCATACCCAACTCGGGCACATTATTGAAGAACGCACTCATCTGGTAGTATTCTTTTTGCGAGATCGGGTCGAATTTATGATCGTGACAGCTAGAGCATTCCATGGTCAGTCCCATGAAGGCCGTTGCTGTGGTATTGGTACGGTCTTCCACATATTTCAACCTGAATTCTTCACTCACAATGCCGGATTCCGCATTGATTGGATGGTTTCTATGGAAGCCTGTCGCCAGGATCTGCTCTCGTGTAGCATCAGGCAACAGATCACCAGCAATCTGCCAGGTAACAAAATCCTCATACGACAAATTCTTTTTAAAGGCGCTGATCACCCAATCCCGCCAGGGCCAGTTTTCACGAAGTCCGTCGGAGTGTAGCCCATGTGAGTCCGCATATCGGGCAACATCCAGCCATTCCATCGCCATGCGTTCTGCATAAGCATCAGTAGTCATCAGGCGATCAACGAGGTTTTCGTAAGCATCTTTGGAGTCATCCATAAGAAAGGCATCTATTTCCTGTATGGTGGGTGGCAAACCCGTCAGGTCCATAGTCACCCTCCTGATCAGTCGTTCTTTGTCTGTCGGAGGAGATGGTTTTAATCCTAACCCTTCCAATTTGGACTGGATGAAATGATCGATCTCGTTTTCCTGCGTCCCATCCGATATCCCGGGCTCAGGTACTTTTGATTTCTCCGGAGGAATGAATGCCCAGTGTTTCTTCCATTTAGCTCCTTGCTCGATCCATCGGGCAATCAGGGCTTTTTCAGTGGGAGAAAGTTCAAGGTGTGAATCCGGAGGTGGCATCTGAAATTCCGGATCGTCGGAAATGATACGCTGCCAGGCAACACTCTTTTTAAGATTCCCTTTTACAAAAGCTTTGCCCCCATTGGTTGGCAAGGGAGCAAACACATCCTCCTCCAAATCCAACCTCAAATCTGCCTTTCTGGAATTTTCATCCGGGCCATGGCAGGCAAAACAGCGATCACTCAACAGCGGACGAATATGAATATTGAAGTCAATCTTTTCTGGCAACTCCTGATAGGCCAGCTCAACATCCTCAGGAAGTTCTGAACGGCAATTAGAAAGTAGTAGCAGGGCCAGAACCAAAAAGCAGGGCCAGTAAGTATCACTGACTCTTTGGATAATATGTTGGGTTGATTGGATGATCACAGGATAAATTCTTTTCAGGCAAGAATGTCATTTACAACCTTACCATGCACATCCGTCAGTCTGTAACGACGACCTTGAAATTTGTAGGTAAAGCGCTCATGGTCAATTCCCAAAAGGTGCATCATAGTAGACTGAAAGTCGTGAACGTGAACTGGATTCTCCACAATGTTGTAGCTAAAATCATCAGTCTTTCCGTAGCTCATCCCTTTTTTCACTCCGGCCCCAGCCATCCAGAGGCTAAAACATTTGGGGTGATGGTCACGGCCATAATTGGTTTTCGTCAGGGTGCCTTGTGAATAGTTGGTTCTGCCAAATTCTCCTCCCCATATGACCAAAGTATTATCCAGTAATCCGCGCTGCTTCAAATCCAGGATCAAAGCTGCAGATGCCTGATCGGTTTGCTTGCATAATTTCGGTAACTGGCCGGGCAGGTTGCCATGATGGTCCCAACCGCGATGGTAGAGCTGCACAAATTTTACACCTTTTTCTACCAACCGTCGTGCCAGCAAACAATTGGCGGCATACGTTCCGGGATCACGAGAGTCCTCACCATAGAGATCATAGATGTAGTCGGGCTCTCCGGAGATATCGCTGATTTCAGGCACAGAACTTTGCATTCGATACGCCATCTCATACTGGGCGATCCTGGCTTCTATTTCCGGGTCCTGAAACTGGTCAAATTGTGCCTCATGCATTTGCTCGAGTATTGCAAGCTGAGCTTTTCGATCATCCTTAGATATCCCCGATGGATTATTGAGATAAAGTACCGGGTCTTTGCCCGAAAGAAATCGTACACCCTGATATTTTGATGGTAAAAAACCATTTCCCCACAACCTGGAATAAAGTGGCTGACCTGTTCCATTTTTGGTGATCAAGACAATAAACCCTGGTAAGTTCTCATTTTCACTACCTAAACCATAATTGACCCATGAGCCTATCGAAGGGCGACCGGCAAGCTCAGAACCAGTCTGCATAAACGTAACCGCCGGGTCATGATTAATTGCTTCGGTATACATAGAATGAATGAAACACAATTCATCTACAATCTGGGATTGATAAGGCAGTAATTCACTCATCCAGGCACCTGATTGCCCATATTGCTTGAAATCAAAAAGCGACCCGGCCAATGGAAAAGAAGATTGACCGGCCGTCATCCCGGTTAGCCTCTGCCCCTGGCGAACAGAATCCGGTAATTCCTCCCCATACATCTTATTGAGCAAGGGCTTCGGATCAAAAAGGTCCATCTGTGAGGGAGCTCCACTCTGAAACAGGTAAATAACCCTTTTGGCCTTTGGAGCAAAATGCGGAAGTCCCGGAAGCCCAACGGAGTTTGCCTGGCCAGAACCGGCCATCAGGCTTGTCGGGTTCATCAAAGAGGCAAGACCGAGGGCACCAAAACCCATCGCGGTTTTGGCTAGAAATTCTCTGCGGCTCTGAATATTCAGATAGTTATTGCATTCATTCATTTAAGGGGGCTTCTGGATTTATGTTGTTTCTAGAATAAATAAAAATAACCTATTCCATTATTTTTTGCGAATACCATTGCTCAGACCAGTCCTACTCCGTCAATGATTTCACTACAGTCTTTTTGGGGATCTTCACACTCCACATGCCCCTGAGCTCTCCAAGGGAATAGCCTAATGCTTTATCATCGGGATATTTGGATTTTATCACTGTAAGGACCTCATCTTTTACCTGCTCACCGGAAGTACCATGACAATTGAGACAAAGTCCATTGGCGATGGCAATGGGCTGAGTAAAAATCAGGGTCTTCTCATCCAACTCCAGTATTTGGTTCACCGCATTGGTTGGAGAAAAGTCATAGGCATAAGCTTCCAGGATCATCCCTTCAACCGAGTCAGGTTCATCCAATGGGTTCCTTGGCTTTTGACTCACTCTTTTAATTTTCACATCAAGGCTATCTTCCAGGGTCTTCACAATATCATATGCATTCGCATTGCAATATTCCACGGCCCCAACCAGCCCTTCACTTTCAATGGCTCCAAGCAGCGCCTGCTGTAAGGTACCTTGTGAAGCTTTTACAATCTCCAACCCAAGCTCATTTCCTTTGGCCATCAGGTCAGCATCAGATACTCTTACCAGCTCCCGGCCTTTCATTTCATTGCGGATGCCGGAGGTGTCCTGTTTTTTCTCCGGTGAGCAATTCGACAGTAAAAGAATCATGAGAAGGCCGAAAAACAGGGTATCAAGTTGTTTATCCATAAAATATCTTTGGTGTTGGTTAGTTTTGCCAGATTAAAGTTAGGGCAGATGATTGAGAAACTTGAGGAGATTAAAAAAAGGTTTGAAGAGGTCGGTCAGCTGATCGTGCAGCCGGATGCCATGGCTGACATGAGCAAATACACCAAACTCAACAAAGAGTACCGTGATTTAGAAAAAATCGTGGTAAAATATGATGAGTATTCCCTGGCTAAGGATAACCTGATCAATGCCAAAGACGTGTTGGCCAAGGAGAAAGATCCCGAGTTTCGTGAGATGGCCAAGGAAGAAATAGATGAGCTCACTCCAAAGGTGGAAGATCTGGAGGAAGAGTTGAAGATGATGCTCATCCCAAAAGATCCCAATGACAGCCGTAATGTAATCCTGGAAATCAGAGCAGGGACAGGTGGCGACGAAGCCTCACTCTTTGTAGGAGACCTCTACAGGATGTATAAGCTCTATGCTGAAAGCCAAAAATGGGAGTTTTCAGTCCTAAACTTTAGTGAGGGTTCTACCGGAGGCTACAAAGAAATTGTAAGTTCTGTGAATGGCGAGGACGTTTACGCTAAATTAAAATTCGAATCTGGCGTACACAGGGTGCAACGTGTACCAGCAACTGAATCACAAGGAAGAGTACACACTTCTGCAGCTACAGTTGCGGTATTGCCTGAAGCAGAGGAAGTAGATGTAGAAATAAATATGGCAGATGTACGTAGAGATACCTTCCGGGCTTCCGGAGCTGGTGGGCAGCACATCAATAAAACTGAGTCTGCTGTTCGATTGACCCACCATCCTTCCGGATTGGTGGTAGAATGCCAGGATGGTCGTTCGCAACATGCAAACTTTGACAAGGCCCTAAAAGTTTTGCGGTCAAGGTTGTATGATCTGGAACTAAAGAAGCACAATGATGCGATAAGTGCCCAACGAAAATCTATGGTAGGATCTGGGGACCGCTCTGACAAAATCAGAACTTACAATTATCCACAAGGTCGCGTGACCGACCACCGAATTAACTTTTCAGTGCATAACCTGCCTACCGTCATGAATGGAGAGCTGGATGAATTCATTGAGCAGCTGAGAATAGCAGAAAATACAGAGAAATTAAAAGAACACGCGACGGAATAAAGATGCTTATCATTCCGTTTTCCTTCAAATGAAGTTTATCCCATACTTCTTTTATTGTTCAATCATCCTGGTGCTTGCATGCCAGCCCGAGG
>JAHCMM010000187.1 GCA_019192515.1 Cyclobacteriaceae bacterium SS2 | reverse complement strand
ATATCTCAGTGCCGGCAGATATGATCGTCGCGGCAACAGGGACACTGATGAATCCAACAGAAGTACTTACCAAAGAACAGATTGAGAGGCTTGAAAGAGCAAAGTCTACATATGACAAACCAGTCTTGATTGTGACGACGGCTGAAGCCAAACGCAATGAACCCAGCCGTTCGACCAAAATGAAACGCTGGCATTTTGATGCTACAGATGTCAGGGATTTTGCTTTCGTTGCATCCCGGAAATTTGCCTGGGATGCCATGGCAGTGGATGTAGGGGAAAAGGATGTACTGACCATGTCATTATATACCAAAGAGTCAAATTCTCTCTGGAAAAGTTACGCAACCAAAGCAAATGCACATACACTCAAGTTCTTTTCGAATTACTTATTTGAATACCCATACCCTGTTGCCATTTCGGTGAATGCGGCATCGCTGGGCATGGAGTATCCCATGATCAATTTTAGTTATGGCCGACCGGACCTGCTTGGCAAGTATGATGATAAGGATATGTATAGCCTGATCAGTGTCATCATTCATGAGGTGGGGCACAACTATTTTCCGATGATTGTGAATAGTGACGAAAGGGCTCTGTATTGGATGGATGAAGGCATAATCTCCTATATACAATACCTGGCTGAGCAAGACTGGATGTGGGGATATCCTTCCAGGAGAGGACCGTCGGAAAAAGTGGTTCCTTATATGAATGGAACCCATGGTGCTTACAGACCAATCATGACAGATCCGGAAAACTTTGTAAGCAAATACGGGAATGCATACCTGAGACCAGCTACAGCATTCAATGTATTGAGAAATCTTGTGATGGGTCCGGAGCTGTTTGATTTCGCGATGAAAACCTATGCCAACACCTGGAAGTTCAAGCATCCGACTTATGCTGACTTTTTCAGGATCATGGAAGAAGCCTCTGCGGTAGATCTCGATTGGTTTTGGCGAGCCTGGTTCTACTCCACTGACCATGTAGATGTATCGGTAAAATCAGTGAAGTGGTTTCGGATGACGGCCGAAAAACCAACAGAAGAATTCATAGATTCTACGGATATCAACAAGGAGCCCTATCACTTTAATTACGGTAAGCCATACCAGGGTGAGTTTTGGGAAGTAATAGAAGATGAGAAATACCGGGAAAAAATGTCATCTTTTAATTTTTATGAAGTAACTTTTGAAAATATAGGAGGGCTGGTCAGCCCGATAGTGTTGGAGTGGAAATACGAAGACACTTCCACAGAGTTCGAAATTATACCGGCAGAGGTGTGGAGAATGAATGAAAGAACTGCTCGTAAAATTTTTGTAAAGGAGAAGAAAGTTGCAAGTGTAAGAATTGACCCGGATAGGATGACCGGAGATGTGAATATAAAGAATAATTATTTTCCAAGAATTGAACCTAAACAATAAATAAAATGAGATTCCTGATCCTTGCATTGTTTCTGTCGACACTTTTTTTCGCCTGTAAAAGGACCAACCAAAATGGAGACGGTTCAGGAGAATTGATCCTTTACAATAACCCACCAGCAGAAGGATTTAACATAGAGGACTCCAATCCAATTGCCATAATGCTGGCTGATCAGGCCATGAATGCCATGGGCGGCAGGGAGGCCTGGGACAATACCCGGTTTGTATCATGGAATTTTTTTGGCAGACGTCATTTGTTTTGGGACAAGGCAGAAAACAAAGTCCGCATCGATAGAGATGATATGGTAATGAGTCTGGATATGGATGATATGACGGGTCAGGTGTGGAGAGCTGGAGAAGCACTCCAGAATGCAGATACGGTAAATAAGTATTTAAAATCTGCACTGGATATGTGGATCAACGATTCCTACTGGTTGTTTATGCCTTTCAAACTCAAAGACTCAGGAGTGACGATCAACTATGTTCGGGATGATACTACCAAAGCAGGGGAACCAGCAAGTGTACTTTGGCTCACTTTTGAAGAAGTGGGCAACACCCCACAAAATGCATACGAAGTATGGGTAAGCGATGAGACCAGGTTGATCCGTCAATGGGCTTATTTCAGAAATGCAGAAGACAAAGAACCGGCATTTGTTTTGCCCTGGGACAACTACCAACAACACGGAGAAATCCTGCTCTCAGGCGACAGGGGTGAACGAAAAATTACGGATATAAAGGTGTGGGACAAAGCTCCAAAGAATGTCTTCACTTCTCCTGAGCCTATTTACAAAGCAAGCTCATAAAATCTACGGCATCAACTTTGCGTTGTAATAAACAGATGCGAAGATTTTTTCTTATAACACTGATTGTTTTGCCATCATTTCTGTTTGGGCAAGGGGATAAAATACTGTCTCGTCACCTGGAGAAGTATGGGCAAACTACCTGGTCTCAGATTCAAACACTCAAGATTCTGGGCAAACATGTAAATGAGGAATATAAAGCCTTTCCCATCACAATTATCAACAAGGAAAATAATCAGGTAAGAGTCGATGGTCAAAATTATATCCTGGCATTGGATCACCAGGTTTTTTGGACATCAGGACTCACAAATGAAAACCTCCCATTAGAAAAACTGGTTCTTCAGTATGCATTAACCATCGGCAGTCCTTTATCCAAATTTCGTGAAGATTTGAAGTATGGTGGGTTGGAAGTAGTGGATGGTACAATGTTTCATGCTTTCAAAAAGCAAGAGGTTGAGCATCTGGTGACATACCTGATAGATAAAGAGTCTGAAGAGTTAAGGCACATGATTTTAGAGATCAAAGGGAAAGAACCTGTAGAGGCCAGGCTATCTTTTGATAAATATAAATCGCATCATGGTCTGCTAATGCCTACAGCCATTACGGTCCGAACTGAGGATGGGTTCAAAGAATGGGTCTTCGATGAGATTCTGCTGGGGACAGCAATAGACGATCAGCTTTTTGTCAAACCCAATAGTCAATAGGAAGACATATTGGTAATCTCTGACAACCCGAACCTGCTACTGTTCGATTAACTCAAAAAGACCTATTTAATATGAAAGCACTATGGAATGGCCAGGTCCTGGCAGAGAGTGATGAAACTATTGTGGTAGAAAACAATCATTATTTCCCACCTGAGGCCATCAAAGAAGAATTTTTCAAGAAAAGTAATACCCATACGATATGCCCATGGAAAGGTGAGGCAAGCTATTACTCCCTGGAAGTTGAAGGCAAGCAAAATGAAGACGCTGCCTGGTTTTATCCTGAAACGAGTGAACTGGCTAAAAACATTGAAGGCTATGTGGCTTTCTGGAAAGGTGTGGAAGTAAAAAAGTAGACGGATCTTATTTCGGTCAATTTGTCAAATTTCTTTTGTTCCACCAGGTCAATATGGCAGGCAATTCCACGTTAGATAAATGTGGTACGAACCTTGAGATATCTACTACGAACAAGACTGGAGCGTTATGAAAGTGGAAAGAAATTTAGTTAGAAACTTAGCGAGAACAGCAGATATATTAAATACCATCAATGGGGGGATGTCACAAACGACCATTAAAATCCATTCTCTAGAGAATGAGTGGTTGATAAAAGTGAAAACTCCAGGGGTAGAATTGGAAAACCTGAGACTGGAAGTTCTTGACAGTCATCTTTATATACATCAAATGATGGAGATTGATCAGAATTCTCCTGAGAAGGCACCTTATGTGATTGCTATGATACCGTTGATCAAGCAAATCAATGTGGAAGAGATTTCTGCGACATTTGAAGACGGGTGGACATTGATAAGATTACCATTTGATGAAATGGTGAATGGCCTGGACAGACAGATCAAGATTGTGAGGAGATAAAATCAGAACAGGGAAGCGACAATGTTTTCCAGGTCTGATTTTTTCAACTTTTTGATGATTTTCAATTTATCTTCAGGGCTCGCATTCGGGTCTTGAAGTGTTTTGAGAGCAGTGTCATCAAAATATTTTTCGAAATCATGGTTGGAATCCGTATCCATACCAAAGACTTCGATTTCTTCCAGGGCACTTTGCATGATCTCTCGCCCGATATTTTTGCTGGACTCCAGGGGCTTGTACTTTGCACTGCTGTCTCTCAAAGTCCAGCTACTATAATCTATTCTTAATCCCTCTATCTGTTTTAGCCGTGGATCAAAATCACCAAAGATCCGCTTAATCACGGCATAGGCAGATGACTTCCAGGCATCCAAATCAAATTGTTCGTTGTCCAGCTTGCTGATTTGTTTTTTGATCAATTCAGCATATTTCTTATCTCGTGGTGACATATGTTTCAATTTAGCTAATCGTACTCCAATTGATTACATTCTTACTTAACGATTCAATTTGTTTTTTGATCGGGTAATTTTTTGAAAGCGTGATTTCCGGGTCTTCATTCAGGACCTCTACTGCAATTGACCTGGCCTGCTTAAGGATCTCGCCATCTTTACCTAAATCTGAGATTCTAAGATCCATCAATCCACTTTGCTGGGTACCCATCAGATCTCCTGGACCCCTCAGTTTAAGGTCAACTTCCGAAATCCGGAACCCGTCGTTGGTTTCTACCATCGTCCTGATCCTTTCTTTTGCTTCCGTGGTAAGCTTGTGTCCGGTCATGAGAATACAGAAAGACTGCTCTGCACCCCGGCCTACCCGACCTCGAAGCTGATGCAATTGAGAAAGACCAAACCTTTCGGCATTTTCTATCACCATGACGGATGCATTGGGAATATCCACACCCACTTCTATCACCGTGGTGGCCACCATGATCTTAGTTTCCTTATTGATGAAACGTTGCATTTCCCAATCCTTGTCTTCAGGCTTCATACGACCGTGTACAATAGAGATCGGCATATCCGGGTATCGTCTGGAAATGCCTTCGTAGCCATCCATCAAATGGTTGTAGTCCAGTGTGGCGGATTCTTCAATCAACGGATATACGATATAGACCTGTCTGCCTTTAGCAATTTCTTTTTCAATAAATCCAAACATCTGGATGCGTTTGGTATCTGTCATGTGGTAGGTCTTGATAGGTTTTCGCCCAACAGGGAGCTCATCAATGACAGAAATATCCAGATCACCATAAAGGGTCATAGCCAGCGTCCTCGGGATGGGAGTAGCCGTCATCACCAGGATATGTGGGTATGTACTCCTGTTTTTGCTCCACAACTTAGCACGCTGAGCCACCCCAAAGCGATGCTGCTCATCAATAATGGCTAGCCCAAGCTTTTGAAATTTTACCCGATCTTCGAGCAGTGCGTGCGTACCAACTAGAATATGTATTTCACCAGCTTTCAAAGCGACGTCCAGGGCTTTACGTTCTGACTGTTTTGATGAGCCGGTAAGTTTGGCCACCCGGATGCCCAGTGGTCTGGCCTGCTCTTTCAGATTATTGAAATGCTGATCTGCCAGGATTTCTGTGGGTGCCATGAAGGCGCATTGAGTTTCATTCCCAATGGCAATCAGCATACTCAGAAAAGCGACCATGGTTTTTCCACTTCCCACATCACCCTGGATGAGCCTGTTCATCTGCTTGCCTGACCGAAAATCGGTATAAATTTCCTTGATTACCCTTTTCTGAGCCCCGGTGAGTTCGAATGGAAGATGATCGTTGTAGTATTTGTTGAGAAGATCACTGTTATTGAATCGGATGCCCGGATAAGCATCCATCCGGGAGATCTTCATTTTCAGAAGCCTTAGCTGTACATAAAAAAGTTCTTCCAGCTTTAACCTGTATTGGGCATATTGGAGCGTCCGTGAATCTTTGGGAAAATGAATCTGGATAAGTGCCGTTTTTTTATCCTGTAGCCGATATTGATCGATCAGATGCTGAGGCAGGGTTTCGTCAATATGATGAACAGCTTCTACAAGCAGCAATTTCATCATCTTGCTGATGGCTTTACTATCAATAAATTTCTTTTTGAGTTTTTCTGTGACAGAGTAAACAGGGTGTAAGTAGCTGCCAGCTTTGTTTTTCTCGGTCAGCACCTCTACCTCCGGATGAGCAATATTCATTTTGCTTCCATATCGGGTGGGTTTGCCAAAAACCAGATAAGGTACTCCAACCGTGAGCCTGCTTTTGATCCATTTCACTCCCTGAAACCAAACCAGCTCCAGTGCCCCAGTGTCATCATGAAAGGTGCCGACAAGCCTTTGTTTCCTGCCCACCCCCACCGTTTGGAATCCTGAGAATTGACCGATGAGCTGAACATACTGCAGGGAATCATTGAGCTCCCGGATCTTATAAAATTTGGTCCGGTCCTCATACCGGAATGGGTAGTATTGCAGCAGGTCCCTGAACTTAAAAATACCAAGTTCCTTATTCAGGAGCTCGGCCTTTTGCGGCCCTACTCCTTTCAGGAATTCGATTTTGCGATCAAAGAAACTAACCATGCATTGCCCTTTGTGCTAATTTAATTCCATTCAAGGGACTGCAACATATGAAGAATGTCTGTTTTGATATAGTCAATGACTGGCTGCAGGGAATCATTTTGCGTAGCAGTCTCAAAATAGAGTGCTCCCCGCAAAAAATGATCAACACTATCGGAAACATGAAATTGGAACTGCGTCGGCACTTCACCTTCAAGGTCGGTGACGCTTGCGAAATTTCCATTGGGTAACTCGATAATCTTTTCGTCAATGGCATATGCTTTTACATTGTGCTGAAATGTAAGCTTATATGCATCGCTGTAATATCCCTTCAGCAAGGAATCCAGGCTCAAAACCGGTTTGTAGGTAATCTGAATATTGGCTTCCATTTCCGGATAGTAAATGTCTACCCAATATCTTTCTGAGATCCAGGTAGTGTCATCGAGCAATTTTGCATGTTGGGAATACTCAAATGCATATGGCAATGAATCTGGTGTCTGCTGATACGCAAATGGCGGGAGTTCTATTCTATTATAACCCTTGGGCTTGGGAAGGTAGTCTGGGGTGCAGGCACAAAAAATGAAAATCAGGGTATAAATAAAATATCTGCTCATCAATCTGTAAAGTCTTTGCTGGTTTCGGTTTTACTCTCAGTTCCAATAAATACTCTAACGCGCTTAATCCTTTTATTGTCTACTGCCACGATTGTAAATAGGAAATTCCTGAATCTGATTTTTTCTCCGGCATTGGGCAGCTTGTTGTTAAGTTCGAGGAGGAGGCCACCTAATGACTCACTTTCACTTTTGATGGTATCAAACTCCTGGATATCCTGCCCGGTGATCTTACAGAAGTCATTAAGAGAGGTTTTTCCTTCGAAAACAAAGGTATTACTATCCAGTTTGCTGTAGGCGATGTCGTTGTCATCATCAAATTCATCATTGATCTCACCGACAATTTCTTCAATGACGTCTTCCAGTGTTATCAATCCCGATGTGCCACCGTATTCGTCTACCACGATAGCCATGTGTACTTGTTTTTCCTGGAAGTCTTTGAAAAGGTCGTCGATCTTTTTGCTTTCCGGTACAAAGAAGCCGGGTCTTAGTAATGACTGCCAGTGAAACTCTTCGCCCATATCCAGATGAGGAAGAAGATCTTTGATATACAGAATCCCTTCAATTTTGTCTATTGTTTCATTGTAGACCGGGATCCTCGAATACCCTGTCTTATTGATCTGATCCATCAGGTCATGAAAGTCAGTATTCGTGTCTACGGCTGTGATGTCGATCCGGGATTTCATCACCTGTTTTACAGACAGGGTACTGAAATTCACTATGCCTTTCAGCATTCCTTTTTCTTCCTCGCTCACTTCTTTATCTGCCGTAATTTCCAGGGCCTGGTTGATTTCGTCTACCGAAAGATTGTATCCTTTCCGTTGGATCCGGCTCTCGATCACATTGCTGATTGATAATAACATCCAGGAAATCGGGAACAGAATTTTATCCGCCAGGTTGAGTAGTGGGGCAGTGAATCTCGCAAATGCCAGGTTGTTGTGGTTGGCATAGACCTTGGGCACAATCTCACCAAAGAAAATAATCAAAACGGTGATGGCCACAGTAAGGACAATAATGATGAGCCCATCGGCATCTTTACTCCCCACCACCTTCCATGTAGCAAAGGTGGAGATGGTAACGATGAAGATATTCACCAGGTTGTTGAGTATCAGTATGGTGGCCAGTAACCTTCTCGGGTTCAGTACCAGACGATGGATCAAATGATCCTGCCTGTTTTCAGAGCTTTTGCTCGAGGTAATCTGATCATGGTTGAGGGAAAAGAATGCCACCTCAGATCCGGAGATCAATCCGGACAGAAACAACAAGACCAAAATGCTAATCCCATTTATCAAGAAAAAGGAAACAGGAAGATCTGTTAAATATGCCAGTAAAACCGAGGGATAAGGATCGTCAAGAGATGTATCCAATAATTGCTGATTTGGTGAAACAATTAGAATGGTAGATCATCAGTGGCATCTTCCTGAGATTGATTGACTGGTTGGGATTCGCTTTCCTGATATCTATCCTGTGATTGAGGGGATCCTCCTGATGCCTGTCCTCCGCCGGAATTGCCAAGCATCGTCATGTTGTCCCCAACGATTTCTGTGGTGTAGCGTGTGATACCTTCCTTTTCCCATGAGCGGGTACGGAGCTTGCCTTCTACATAGACCATGTCTCCTTTTTTCAGGTATTTCTCGGCTACATCTGCCAGCCCGCGCCAAAGTACCACGTTGTGCCATTCGGTTTGCTCTTTACGCTCTCCTGTATTTCTATCTTTATAGACTTCGGAAGTCGCAACGGGGAAATTAGCCACAGAAGCTCCATTTTCAAGGTGTCTTACTTCTGGCTCTTTTCCTAGACGGCCAACAATGATTACTTTATTTACTCCGGACATATTATAAAATTATATTAAATACTTACCTGTTGCAAGTAGTTGATGATCGATTTTGGTTTCGGCAAAGTTAACACTTCTTCATAGGAATACGGTTGTAAATCAAATTCGTTCATCAGAGAAGAAAAGTACTTTTCTCCCACGGTGATATGGTAGAACCTGAGCCAGAGTATCCGGTGTGTAAGCAAATGTCTGAACTTTTCGCTGATTTGAATGAGACTGACTTGTGTTGAATCAAACGGGTAATCACTTGAATCCAGAGTTTTTCCTGCTTCCAGAAGCAGGAACTCATACAGGCCATTCCAGATAGAAGCTTTTCTTTGCCGCATCAGGTATTGTCCATTGCATTCAATGAGAAAGTAGTGAAAAAACTTTTCCTTGACTTTTGGTTTTGAAAGCTTCACGGGGAATTTTTTTTGTGCTTTGTGCTGAGCTGCATAGCACTCCTGACTAAAAATACAGTTTTCACAATCCGGGCTTGGTTTACAAACAGTAGCTCCAAATTCCATAATAGCCTGGTTAAATTCTCCAGGATGGGCTTCGTCGATCAACCCTATCAATACATCCATGAAAACCTTTCTTGTTTTCGGTTGAGAGATGTCGTCGTCAATTCCATAGAATCTGGAAATGAACCGAAATACATTCCCATCGATTACAGGTGTGGCTTCACCAAAACAGATTGAGGCAATGGCTGCTGCCGTGTAAGGTCCGACACCTTTCAACTTCAGCAGCGCTTTGTACTCTTTTGGAAATTGTCCATTCAGATGATCAGAAACATACTTTGCCGTGTGATGTAGGTTTCGGGCTCTTGAGTAATAACCCAGACCTTCCCAGTGTTTTAGCACCACTTCCTCTTTAGCTTTTGCCAGGTCCGAGACAGTTGGAAAAGATTCTATAAATCGATGGTAATAGGGTAATCCCTGGTCGATACGGGTTTGTTGCAGAATAATTTCTGATAACCAGACGTTATAAGGGTTCTTTGTGGATCTCCAGGGGAGTTCCCTTTTAGCTTTTGAGTACCAGCTAATTAGTGATGAAGTGAGGTTATGTTCTATGATTTAGTTATTAAATGATCTTTAACTTTTTATTTCACTCACACAAAATTAAATTTGGGCCGCCTATTTCTTTTAAAGTATCACCTAATTAATAAAAACACTGTGACAAAAGCGGATGTAATCAATGAGATTTCCGACAAGACAGGAATTGATAAGTCAGATGTGCAGGTAACAGTTGAAGCATTTTTTTCAGTTATCAAAAATTCAATGGCGCAGGGCGAGAATATTTATGTCAGAGGTTTTGGAAGTTTTATCAACAAGAAGAGAGCTCAGAAAATAGCCAGAAACATTTCTAAGAACACAGCCATAGTGATAGAGGAACACTATGTGCCGAGCTTTAAGCCATCAAAAATATTTGCTGAGAAGATCAAGTCCAGCAAGGACCTTAAAAAGGCCTGAGGGGTAAATGAATAAACAGCAGATATTTCTAACGGTTGGAGGGGTAATTCTGATTATTCTTTTGTTCCAATTACCAAAGGTAGTTGTGGAGAATGATGAGCCTGCCATGAGCATGGAGCACGAGGTAGAAATGGATGAATCGGCAACACAAAGAATTGCCGATTTGAAGGCCAGACTATCAGAGAGTGGAAATTCTAAAATTAGTATTAACTTTGCGGACTCTTTGGCCAAGGAGTTTCTGCAGTTTCAGTTGACAGATAGCGCAACTGCATATGCAGAAAGGATCCTTTCTATGGATGACTCCATAGAAGCCCGACAGCTGGCAGCACTGATTTACTATCAGGCTTACAGGATAGGATCTGGCAGAGGCCTTGGAGAAAGAGCAGTTGGATTTGCTGCAAAAGCAAGAAACCTGCTAACTACTCTGGTTGAAGAGCAACCGGAGAACAGTTCATTGAAAAACAAATTGGCGATGACGCTTATGGCATCAGAGAACCCTATGCAGGGTGTGATGATGCTGCGCGAAATTGTAGAGGCAAATCCCGATGACAGGGAGGCCATCCTAAACCTGGGTGTACTCGCAGTGCAGTCCGGGCAATATGACAGAGCCATCGACCGATTTGACAAATTATTAGCGCTTGACTCCACGGATTATGAAGCTGCTTTTTACAAAGCTGTTTCTCTCACAGAGTCAGGAAAGAAGGAAGAGGGGAAGGAGCTTTTTGAAAGCGTACTGAACAATGCAGATGCTGACGCCGCTACCAGGGCGATGGCATCCGAATATTTGAAAGAACTTTAAAAAATTATTGAATTAAAAAGTAAAGACTATGCCTTGCGGTAAGAAAAGAAAAAGACACAAGATTGCTACACACAAGCGTAAGAAGAGACTAAGAAAGAATCGACACAAGAAGAAGTAATCTAAATTTTGAGTAGTGAGTAATGAACTAATAATCAACTCAACTCAAAATGGATGTCGAATTGCCCTTTTAAAAAACAAGCAACTTGTTGAATTCCATCAGGAAGACGAGGGAGAAAGATTTAATGTAGGAGATATATACCTTGGCACCGTCAAAAAAGTGGTGCAAGGGCTGAACGCTGCGTTCATTGATATAGGCTATGAGAAAGACGCGTTCCTACATTATTTAGATCTTGGACCCCAGGTACAATCCTTAAACAAGTTCACAAAACTTGCTTTAACAAGAAAAGATACAAGTGCCAAGCTTAACACGTTTAAGCACGAGCCGGATATCCATAAGCTGGGAAAGATCAACCAGGTTTTAACTAAGAACCAGAAGATACTGGTTCAGGTGGTAAAAGAACCGATCTCCACAAAAGGGCCTAGACTCTCATGTGAGTTGTCAATAGCAGGAAGATACCTAGTATTGGTACCTTTCTCGAATACGGTAAACGTTTCTAAAAAGATTACGGATTCCGGAGAGCGTAAGCGACTCGGCCGACTGATCAGCTCTATCAAACCAGAGAATTTTGGTGTGATCATCCGAACTGTAGCACAGGGAAAGGATGTGAAGGAGCTTGACAAAGACCTCAAGAATTTAATCAAGATCTGGATCGACGGTGTGAAAACACTGAAGAAAGCAAACCCACGGGATAAGGTAATCGGTGAGATCAACCGGGCCAACACCATCCTCAGGGACATGCTTAACGAATCTTTCGACAGCATCCAGGTTGATGACAAAGACTATTACGAAGACATCAAATCTTTCATCGGCAACATTGCACCGGAGAAAGAAAAGATCGTTAAGCTTTTTCAGGGTAGACTCAAGATCTTCGAGCATTTCGGGATCGAAAAGCAGCTTAAGACTTCCTTCGGGAAATCGGTAAGCGTATCAAACGGAGGTTACCTGATCATTGAGCATACGGAGGCCCTGCACGTCATCGACGTGAACAGTGGGAATAAGTCCAACAATGAGGATGACCAGGAAACTACAGCACTGAAAGTGAACCTGGAAGCTGCTGGAGAAATTGCGCGTCAGCTGAGGTTGCGGGATATGGGTGGAATCATTGTGATTGATTTCATCGATATGCGAAGACAGGAAAATAAGAAGAAGGTCTTTGATCGTGTGAAAAGCGAGATGAAAGATGACCGGTCGAAGCATACCATTCTGCCCTTGTCTAAGTTCGGATTGATGCAGATTACCCGTCAACGGGTGAGACCAGAGCTCAATATCGCGACTAAGGAGCAATGTCCTACATGTGGCGGGACAGGTCAAATCACTGCAGCCATTTCCATATCTGATCAGATAGAGGCAACAGTTGAGCATTTGCTGAAAGGCAACCTTGCAGATAAGCTCACCATAGCCCTTCACCCGTTTTTATATTCCTACTTTACCAAGGGGATTATCTCCAAGAGGGTAAAATGGTACTTTAAATATCTGAAATGGGTAAACCTGATGGCAGATTCTTCACTGGCCATTACAGAGTTTAATGTCTTCAACAGAAGAGGTGAAGCAATAGAAGTTTAAAATTTAATTCCAAGATCCAGGGAGACAATCGTATTGCGATACGATGGGTCTTCCTGGAAATTGATACCATTGTTGTTCAGCGTTCGCAGCTGATTCACAAGACCTCGTTGATACGAAAAGCCACCCATCAGGGCAGTATTTAAACCTACTTTGATTTCCAGCCCGACACCCAGAATGGCTGCAGCATCAATAAACTGAAAATCTTCCACCAGGTTGTAATCCTCATCCACCGGCTGGTCATAGATTTTGACCTCGGGAGCAGCCCCTACCTGGAAAAATATCTTCATATCCGGTTGTATTTCGTTGGTATACAGTTTCAACGACAATGGTACCTGGAGGTACTGTACATTATAATCCTCAAAGGGATTGACGCCAGCAGGAAGACTGCTACCGTCTTCGTTAGAGATCAGAAAAGCTACTCGCTTGGGCATAAAAGAGATTCCGGTGCTGAAAAAATAATTCTCAGCAAAGCCGTAATCGACCATCAGACCAAGGGCAAACTTGAAACCCGGATCATCGGCTTCAAAATCCCTGGTATTGTCCGTGAGGAGCGTCCTGCCCATACTCATCTGGGGAGAAAATTTCAATCCGAGTTGGAGCTGGGCATTGGAGAATGAAAAGACAAATAATGAAAGGACCAACAGAACGATCTTTCTCATATAGTCAAATAATAATGGCTAATTTTAGGAGTTAAAATTAAGGTGTATGCGAACAGTATTCATAATCTTTTCACTTCTTTTATCAGCGGCGTGTCAGCAGGAAACCTGCAGACAGTCGGGGCTGATTGAAAAGCAGGAAGTAAATATTGAAGTAAAGCGACTGGAGAAGGAGCTATTTGCGGCGACTTCTCAATCCGAAGTCAGGAAGATCCTGGAGGATAATCCGAATTATACTCAATACTTCCTGGATGGAGATCAGTATCCCAATCTGGACATACTGGCCGATAAGGTTTTCCAGCTTTCGAAAGATGATTTTATCGATACACTTTATACGGAAGCTTCGGAAGTTTACGAAGACATCTCTGAGGTAAAAAGTCAATTGGAAGAAGTAATTGGCAGACTCAAAACGCTATTTCCTGATAAGCAGACACCTAACCTTGTCACTACCGTGACGGGCATGTACAACGACCTGCTGATCACCGATTCCCAGATCATTGTGGGGATAGATTTTTTTATTGGGGACGAGGCCACTTACCGACCTATCAATATTCCCAACTACATGCTGAAGAGATATGACAAGGAGCACCTGGTTGCCATCATTGCCAAGTTTATGGCGTCAACTCAGGTAGCGACGAGTCCAAAAAATACGCTGCTATCGGAAATGATTGATTTCGGGAAAACATATTATCTCACCAGCCGACTGCTTCCTTGCGTACCTGATTCCATTTTGATGGGTTATTCCTTCGAAGAAATGGAAGTGGTGAAAGAAAATGAGAAAATCATCTGGGCAAATTTTGTGGAAAATAAGATCCTGTACGAGACCAGTCATTTCACGAAACAGAAGTTCCTGGGTGAGCGGCCCAATATTTATGAAATCAGTGCTAAATGCCCGGGTCGGGTCGGTGCCTGGATAGGTTGGCGGATCGTGGAGGACTACATGCGTAAAAATAAAGTCGATTTGTTGACACTTTTGGATGATACAAATCATGACAGGATCTTCAGTAAGTCGGGCTATAAGCCGAAGTAACTAATCCTGAATTGTCGCTACCAGTTTTTGGGTCAGAAGGGATTTTTCGAATTTGCTTTCAGCCAGCCGCCGACTATTTTCCTGGTAGGTTTTGAGCAAAGCTCTGTCAGTGATAAACGGAAGAATCTTCTCTTCAAATATTTCTGGTTTTTTCGGATCATGAGAAAAGCCACATTTCTCGGACTCGATCAGTGTTTTGATCCAACCCTCAAAATTGATGATGATCAGCTTACCGGCAGCCAGTCCATCGAAAAGTTTATTAGGGCTTCCAGTATTGAGCACCGGGATGTTTTTATATGAGATGTAAATGGCATCCATTTTATCCATCACTTTTCTGACTTCTTTCTTATTTCCAAAGGGCAGGACAGTGATATTATGAAGTTCTTTAGATGCCTGTTTTATCTTTTGTTCCTCTGCCCCGTTTCCCATCAGTGTAAAATGTACCGAAAGCGATTGCTTGCGAGCGAAACGGGCCAGATCAATCACCTGACCAAGATCATTGGCTACACCAAAAGTGCCGAAATAGCCTATTTGGAATATCTTATTGTGATTTTCAGTCGGTTTAAAAAATTCACAGTCTGAAAGGTTGGGGATCATTACTGTTTTGGTCCTGGTGATCGTCTGCATGTAGTCCTGGATAGCCGGACTCAAAGCAACAATCGTTTCCGCTTCATCGTAGCATTTTTTCTCGAATGCATAGAGCTTTTTAGTGAGCCATGTATTTCTGCTTATGCCCATTTGTACCGGAGCTTCAGGCCACAGGTCCCCAACTTCGAACAGATATGGGATCTTGAGTTTCTTTTTCAGGTACAAAGCAATCAGGCCAGTCGTCAATGGTGTGGTCATGACATAGGCTTTGTCTAACGGATGGATCTTGCGGGCTTCTTTTTTGGCTAGTCTCACAAATTTCAGGTAGGTAAAAACCCGCCTCAAAAAACCAAAATGGTTTTCATAGGGGATTTTGAGGTAATGAACCCCTATCCCGTCGATCATTTTGTTCCCACTCAGCTTATTGTGAGCTGTTATCATACAGACTTCATGCCCATGCGCAATCAGACCACGCGCCAATTCGTAAGACCGGGTAGACCAGCCCTCTTCAGGTGTGCGGAAATACTGATGAATGTACAGGATCTTCAAAGCGGGATAAAGATACACATTGCGGAGAGAGGGAGCTTAGGATCTTTGGCAATCAAAGTAACTTTGTGCAAACCTTTGCTCATGGATTTGGAGGGTGTACTATGCACGTTCAACGCATTCCTAAGTATATTTGAAGTTGGCTCAAAACCCTAAAATTGAACGATGTCAGATCAACAATCAGCAAATAGATCTATAATGAAAGTAGCACTGACGCTCACAGCAGTGCTTGTCGTCCTGGTGCTGATTCCTTTCGAAGGGCAGAGCCATTGGGTGTTGGGAATATTTGGAAGATTCCATCCTTTATTGGTGCACCTCCCTATTGGAATACTCATTGCCCTTTTTACGCTTGAGGCAATCAATCTTTTCAAACCAGAGTATAACCTGGCAATGGCCTGTAAGCTACTGATCTGGCTGGCAGTGATTACTGCAATACCCACAGTTTTAGCTGGTTTGCTACTGGCATCTGATGGTGGGTACGGTTCTAAGGGACTGACTCATCAATGGCTGGGTTGGTTCACAGCCTTATTAAGTATCTGGTTGCTGGTTCTTCACCAGGCCGAGATCACAGTCAAAAAGAAACATTTCTCTAAAATCTATCATGGAGCACTTGTAGTCAATATGCTGCTGCTTTCTGCTGCGGGTCATATGGGAGGTACTCTTACTCATGGTTCAGACTACCTTACAGAATTACTTCCGGATGAGATCAAATCGATCATGGGCAACGATCGGAATAAAAGATTGGCTCATCTTATTTCACAGAATGCGGTATACAAAATGGAAGATCTACAACCGGTTTTTAAGGAATCGGTCGTACCAATTCTGGAAAATAACTGCTATAGCTGTCACGGAGATAAAGAGCAAAAAGGAGGCCTTCAACTTAATACCCTGGATCCGGATATTATCCATGGTAAGGATGGAGCCAAATGGAGAGCGGCTCTTGACATGATCAACCTGGGGGATATGCCACCTGAAGATGAACCACCACTCTCGGACAAGGACCGTCAGATGCTTGTGGAATGGCTGACCTCCTCTCTGAAATATGACATCGAGTTGAAAAAGAGTGAGAGTCGCGTTGTAATGCGAAGACTCACCCGTGACCAGTACACCAATAGTCTGAATGATCTACTAAAAGTTCCGGTGAACTTTGGGTCAGTATTGCCTGAAGATGCGAAATCAGAAATGGGTTTTACCAACAATGGAGAAGTGCTCCAGGTGACCCCTCTCTACCTCGAATATTATCAGCAAATAGCACGCGAGGCTTTGGACGAAGCCATTGGACCCGCGGAGAAACCTCCGGTGACGCGTTACAAGATCACTTTCGGAAAAGGGATTGGAAAAGATAAAGTGGCCGCCATGATCGGAGGTTATCAAAGTGATCCGGTCAACAAAGATGATTTTGTGATTGACATACTTGATGAAGCAGGAAACCCAATCAAGCCGGGGACGAGATATTCTCAAGCGGACATCGACTCCATCAAAAATAATGTGGGCATAGGTATGCGAGGCTCGGCTTCTGATCGATATGGTGTCGTGGATGATGGGATCATTCTATACTCAGCGGTACCTCATAAGGAGGTTACGCCAAAATCATGGCAGGGACCGTCCCCTAACCTTAAGCTTTTGATGCGAAAAGTATTTCCAGAAAGCGGGGAATTGAAATTCACTATTCATGCTTCACGTGGATATCAGTTAAAAAACGATATTGAAGGAATGATCAGTTTGAGGGATGGTCAGCCCATAGGGATCACGAATCATACCACTGTTCTCTCTGCTAAAGAACCAAAAAAGAAAAGTCCAAATCTCATACTTAAAGATGGCCAGCTTGTGCCTGAAGATATCACCGTTTCTTGTTCGGCTCAGTTTGACTTTGAAGTAGATCAGGATGGATATTATCAGATAGATTTCACTCATCCCTATGTAACTGACGATAACATGCCATCTGTCTATCTCCGTGTTGATGGATTCAGGCTTGAAGAAAGGCTGCACATGACTGAGGAGGAAAGCAAAAAGAAAGAAATCATTAGGCCCATTACCCTGATGTACCTGAATAAGGGGAAACACAATCTTGAAATCGGTGGAAAGTTTTTCACGGGTTTTAGAAATGTATTAGTGAGTTATTTACCTCCTGAGCACGCTACCGCCAAACAATTGATGCAGGAAGCTGAACAAAGCAGGATCAAGTATGAAAAGGAGGTCCCTACTATAAGGGCTTTTGCCGGTACAAGGACGGATGATGGCATGGATTACCGAGCTTTTGGCCAGCCATTGAGCGTATCGTCTGCTACCGGAAAATTTGAAGAATTTGTCTTCAGAGAAAGGTTGGAGAATTTACCTATTCCTGAAATAGACTTTAATGATACGGAGATCCTTTCCAACATCATGATCCTGGGTCTATGGAACAACTACCTGGTAAAAGACAACAGAAATTCAGGACCACCATTGATGATCCATTCAATTGAGTTTGAAGCACCTTACTACGAGTCATGGCCATCTAATAGCTATAACAGCATTTTCATTGCTTCCAAGAATAAGTCAAACCCGGAGATTTACACCAGGGAAGTACTGGAGCACTTTATTGGTAAGGCTTTCCGCAGACCTGCCAGGGAAAGTGAACTTAATCTTTATATGAATTTCTGGAAGGAGATCAAAGATCAATATCCACGATATGAGGATGGTGTTAAGGAAGCGCTTGTAGCTGTTCTTTGCTCCCCAGGATTTATTTACCTCCAGAATCCAAAAACTGAAGAAGACATCGAGTTTGCACTTGCATCAAAGCTTTCCTATTTTCTGTGGAACAGTCCACCGGATGAGCGATTGATCGAGCTGGCGAGAAAAGGAAAGCTGGAAAATAATGTGGAAGATGAGGTTGAGCGAATGATCAAAGACCCAAAAATCTGGAACATGATCAGAACCTTCTCAAATGAATGGCTAAGAATCGACAGACAGGAGACTATGAGCACAAATGTCAATGAGTTTCCCGATTTTTCCCGGTTTGTCAAAGCCGATATGCGGCAGGAGACTTACCACTTCATTCATAAGATACTTGATGAAAACCTCAGCATTGAAAACTTCATCAATTCAGATTTTGCCATGTTGAATCAAAATCTGGCTGAGTTTTATGGCATTGAAGGTGTATCAGGGAATGAGTTTAGACCTGTCCCACTTGAAAATAATGCAATTCGAGGAGGACTGCTTTCTCAGGGAGCATTCCTGAATGGTCACTCGGATGGTACCCAGGCGCACCCGATTAAGCGAGGTGTTTGGCTAAAAGCAAAAATATTGGGAGATGAGCCTCCACCACCACCACCAAATGTTCCCGAGCTCGATCCGGAAACACCAGGCTTCGACCAGATGACTCTGAAAGAGCAACTGGAGGTACATAGAGAAAAACCCTCGTGTATGGACTGTCACAAAAAGATTGACCCATACGGCATAGTTTTCGAGAATTATAATGCTTCTGGAAGGTATCAAAAAATGGCGATGCAAAAACCGATTGACGCCAGCGTTGTTTTACCTGACAAGACAGAAGTAGTGGGTATCGAAGGGATCAAGCATTATCTGCTTGATAAAAAAATGGATGATTTCACAACTTCTCTGGTCAAACACCTATTTACCTATGCGTTAGGACGGGATGTTTCGTATGCAGATGAGGAGGAAATCAGCGAAATCGTTGAAAACGTGAAAGATGACGATTACCGATTTCAATCTGTAATTAAGTATATTGCAATATCTGATTCATTTATTGGATCCAAAATAGAACAAGATGAAAAAGTCATGGCACTTAGATAGAAGAACTTTTTTAAAGGGTTTAGGAGTTACCTGCATGCTTCCGTACCTGGAAGCGATGGGTAAACCACTGGCCAGGTATGAGGAAGGCATGCCCAAAAGACTTTGTTTTGTTTACTTTCCAAATGGAGCAGCAATACCTCCGGTAGATAGTCCCTATCACAAAAAATGGAGTTGGTTTCCCATCGGACATGGAAAAGATTATCAGCTGACGAACACCCTTGCACCTTTGTCACCTTTTAGGGATGATATGTCTATCATCGGAGGAATGAGTCACCCAAAGAGCCGTCATCTCCTTGGTCACCTCGCTGGGGATACCTGGCTCACTGGTGGAGATCTAAGAGGTAATGAGTACAACAACCAGATTTCAGCGGATCAGGTAGCAGCTCACAAATTGAGCCAATATACTAGGTACCCTTACTTAGCACTTTCAACAGACGGAGGTATCGGTTATAAGTCACGGGTTTCTACCCTTTCTTTTGATCACAGGGGCTTACCTATCCCATCAGAGCACAGACATCGTGAAATCTTTGAAAGATATTTTGCTCCTGGCGGAGGCACACCTACCAACGAGCGAAGAAAAAGCATTTACCAGGGATTGAAGATCGTTGATCTTTTGATGGATGACGCTAAGAGTCTTCATCGAAATTTGGGTTCTCACGACAAGCAAAAGTTAGACGAATACATGACTTCACTGAATTCGGTGGAGGAGCAGGTTCGTAGAAATGAGCAATGGCTGGATATACCAATGAAACCTTTCAATGCGGATCACCTCAACTTCAATGTCAATCCTACTGTAGATCCACAGAGCTACCTCAGGACTACATTCGATCTGATGATCCTGGCATTTAAGACGGACCTTACCAGGGTGATCACATTTATGATGGGGCGAGAAGATGGAATGGGCTTTAATGATAATTTCCCCAAACTAGCTTTAGGTTTTAACCTTGGTCACCATGCAATCAGTCATGACTTATCTGATGGACACTGGGAGATGTGGGGTAAATATGATCAGTGGTTGACCAAGCAGTATGCCTACTTCCTGAATGAGCTCAAAAATACTCATGACGAGTATGGATCATTGATGGACAATACGCTGGCATTGTATGGCAGTGCCTGTAGTACTACACACGATGCGGTCAACTACCCGATGGTACTTGCCGGAGGTAAGAACATGGGTGTGAAGCACGGTGCTTATTCTGTGTACGAGGATATGCCAATGTCAAACCTGCTGGTGAGTATGCTTCAGACTGTGGGCGTAGAAAAAGAGACTTTCTCAGACAGCACAGGCACTTTACCAAACGGAATCCTTTCATAGGTTCAATCAACCTTTTGGCATATGATTGATAAACAGAAGGAAAAATCCCTTTTATCCTTATGGGCCTGTTTATCAGTTATTTTACTTTTTACATCCTGTGTTTCGGATGACCGGGGTCTTTCGCATGAAAGGAAGATTCCCGAGGAGGTGGATTATAATTTTCATGTCAGACCTATCCTCTCTGATAATTGTTTTGCCTGCCATGGACCTGATGTGAAAGCCAGACAGGCTAACCTAAGACTGGATACCGAAGAAGGGGCCTTTTCTGCTCTTGCGGAGTATGAGCATGCATATCCCTTTGTAAAAGGAAAGCCGGAAGAATCACTGGCTTTCCTCAAGATGACCTCGACTGACTCGGGAGAGATGATGCCGCCGCCCGGTTCCAACTTAAGGCTTAGTGATTATGAGATCAGGGTGATTGAAAAATGGATCCGACAAGGAGCAGACTACAAACCTCACTGGGCTTTTATTCCTCCGCAAAAACCAAAAATTCCGCTTGTTAAAAATGAAGATTGGACCCGCAATGAAATTGATTATTTCGTCTTACAGAAACTAGAGGAACAGAAGCTCACTCCAAATGAAACAGCCACAAAGCAGCAGCTTCTGAAACGAGTCTCATTCGACCTCACTGGGTTGCCTCCTTCCCTGGATATGCAGGAAGCTTTTTTAAAGGATGATTCGGATAATGCCTATAGTAAAGTGGTTGATCAGCTGCTGGCCAGTAAGCATTATGGGGAGAAGATGGCTCTTCACTGGCTGGACATTGCCCGATATGCTGATTCGCATGGCTATCAGAATGATGGCTTTCGGACCATGTGGCCATGGAGGGACTGGATCATTCATGCTTTCAATGAGAACTACTCTTATGAAAAGCTGATCACCTGGCAGCTTGCAGGGGATCTCCTCCCCGGGGATAACCTCGAAGCCTTACTGGCTACAGGGTTTAACCGCAACCATAAAATCACCCAGGAAGGTGGAGCCATCGACGAAGAGTACAGGATGGAATATGTTTCTGATCGTACTGATACTTTTGGTAAAGCCTTTCTTGGACTCACGATGGAGTGTGCGAAGTGCCATGATCACAAGTACGATCCAATTTCCACTGAAGAATATTACAGTACTTCAGCTTTTTTTGACAAAATACCTGAAAAAGGTCTCGCAGGAGGGCTGGGAGTGATTTTTGCGGATGCACCCAAGATAACGATCACGCCGCAAATCAAAGAAGAGATCCTCACATTTATCAACAACAGGGATACCGGATCGGTGGAAGTTATGGTGATGGCGGATTCTGCTGGCATTCGTCAAACGCATATCCTGGAGCGGGGCGTCTATGATGCCAAGGGCAAAGTGGTGGATTACGCGACTCCGAAGGCGGTCCTTCCTTTCGACTCAACTCAGTATGCAAAGGATAGATTAGGACTGAGCAAATGGCTGCTGAGTGATAGCAACCCATTGACAGCCCGGGTCTTTGTGAACCGGATCTGGATGGAATTTTTCACACAGGGTATTGTAAAGACTGTTGGTGATTTCGGAATGCAGGGTGATCTGCCTACCCACCCAGAACTGCTGGATTGGCTTGCAGTGGATTTCCGTGAAAATGGATGGGACATTAAACGGATGGTAAAACAAATTGTGACTTCTTCTACCTACATGCAATCGGCGGTAATCCAGGAAAATAAACTGAAGAAGGACCCTGAAAATATTTACCTCTCCAGGATGCATCGAAGCAGATTTAAGGCTGAATTTATCCGGGATATGGTGCTTGCAAGTAGTGGATTGTTGAATGAAGAGATTGGAGGACCCAGTGTAAGACCTTATCAGCCAGCGGAAATGTGGGAAGTGGCATCTTCGGGAAGGGGATCCCTCAGAAAATATGTTCAGGATCATGGCGACCAGCTTTACCGCAGAGGGATCTATACTTTCATCAAGAGAACGGTCCCCCCACCGGTCATGCTCACTTTTGATTCATCGCCCAGAGATCACTGTGAGGAAAAAAGACAATCAACCAACACCCCTCTTCAGGCACTGATCATGCTCAATGACCCAACTGTGCTGGAAGCATCCAGGGTTCTGGCTGAAAAAATTGATGCAGAAGATCTTACAGATGAAGAAAACATCAAAAAAGCATCGAGGCTTATCATATGCAGAGATTTGAAAGAAAAGGAACTTGAACTGTTGCTGGGATACCTAAATGACAGCAGGGAGCTCTTTGAAAGTGATCCGGAAAAGGCCCAAAAGTTTATCAATGTTGGTGAGTATCCTGCAAATGAAGATAGAGATATTGTCTCAGTGGCTGCCCTGATGCAGGTAATTCACACTATCTATAACATGGAAGAGGCCATCATGAAGAGCTAGGAACAGGCAACCTGTTTTATTCGATTATAAACTTTTGTAATCCAAGATCCTGCTCAACAATTCCTTTCAAAACCAGTTGAGCCATTTTACGGGCACCCAATTCATTGAAATGCGTATTGTCCGTTCTGCCATTTGGATAGTTGGGATGTTCCCCGGCTTCCAGATGATGAAATAGTAGTTGTGATTTCTCCTCGCCCCACTCAGTCAGGAGTCTCATGGATTTTTCATTCATGTCAATTAG
>JAHCMM010000186.1 GCA_019192515.1 Cyclobacteriaceae bacterium SS2 | reverse complement strand
GTAAGATCTGTGGCAAAAGTGAGTTTGTGGTAAGTGCCAGAGGCCCAGTCATTGATCATATGTCCATATTCAGGATTTCCCGGATTACCAGTTTGACTACCAGGATACACACCCCAGGCATTGGGTCCTTCTTTCGTGAGTTCTACAACCATTCTCCAGCTGGGTCCATGTCCACCGGAAGCAGCATTTACAGTGTTCCCATATCCACCAATTCTGATGGATTCGGATGAAAACGGAGATAACCTGAGCAAATGATTGACAGAGGTGTTTTTAAATACATACCATCTTATATCTTCACCCTGTCCCTGCAGCTTTACGATAGAGTCTACAGTCGTTCGGAAGGTCTGATTGTATAGCGTGATGGCATTTTCTTTTATATCTGTTTCCAGTCTGTCAAATAGTAGAAACTGAGGCCTGGTCCTGAGCAGCTGTACTGTGTTGTAATGGCTTGGCTTGTCAATGGATACGGAAATGGTATCAAATTCATCCCAGATATTTTTATATAGAATATCCCACCACATTTGAAAGACGGTAGGGGCTATTAGCTCAGGCTCACTGAAGTAATCCCATGATTTTAGCATATTGAAATACTTCCATTCCTCAGCTTGAAATGATGTGGTGTCCAGTGTATCCAGCATAACAGGCAGGATTTCATAAGCCCTGTAATTGAAGTTGTCATTCTGGAGCTTCTTCATGTCATCAGGAGTGACTTTGCCCAGAATATTGAGTCGATCGTTGATTCTCCTGTTGCGGTCATATTCATAATGATGATCATATACATAATAGGGATAAAGCGAATCCACAGGATGCTGGTTGGCAGAGCTAACAAATTGCCGCTTTGGGTTAATGATCTTTAACCGATGCTCAAAGGGGATAAAACTTTTGGCCTCTGAAGCTGGATCAGCCCCATCCATCAGAAACTTACCCAGTCCGGGTCGTTTAATGGGAAACCTTCCAGGAAGGTGCATGGCAATGGTGCCGTCTTTCGAACCAAAAATAAAATTTTGTGGAGGCCCTGTGAAATGCTTCAATGCGTCCACGAAAGCATCGTGATCCTGAGCCTTGTTAATGCCATACATGGTGAGAAATGTAGTACTCTTGTCATGCGCAACCCACCGCATGGCAGCATTGAATTTACCATTTTCGGGTAGATAATTCCGGTCGTAAACTACCGGACCATGATGTACATGTACGATCGTGTCGTAAAAGTCAGCATCTCCTTTTACATCAAATGTCTCTACCACCTTGGAGGTCTTAAACCACTGCTTGTTGTAAAGATATTCTTCCCTGGAGCTGTTTTTAAATTCTACCTGGTACCAATCTACCTGATCACGGGGTGAATTGGTGACACCCCAGGAAATGGAGTCGTTGAAACCAACCAAAATCACCGGTGTACCGGGAACGGTGACACCCATCACATTGAGGTCGGGGGTGTGAAGGTGACTCACGTACCAAATGGAAGGAAGTGTAAGTTGAAGGTCCATTTCATTGGCTAGTAGGACATTTCCTGTCGCTGATTTTGTGGCGGACACAGCAAAGTTGTTACTTCCATTCAACGGATTTGGTTTCTCTATAGTCTTTCTAATAAGCGGCGCATGAAAAGCTTGCAGCTCAGGAAATTTAACCAGGGGTTCAAAATTCCAGGGTGTGCCTCTGGGAATAACCGGATCTATTCCCTCGGGATTTTCCGGGAAGAGTACATTGTACAGCTCCTCCCCAAAAATGTTCAGGGCATTGGTGTTTTCCAGGTCACCCTCGCTCCTGGAGAGCGTATTGCTCAACAAGCCATAAGCCATACACGTTTTTAGTGGTGTCCAGGCTTCAGGCTCGTAATCCAATAATTTGAATTCGATGGGGTAGGAGGAAAAATCAAGTTCATCAATCAAAAGATTGACGCCCTCAGAATAAGCCTCAAGCATTTCTTTTATATCAGGCTTTTCGATGATTGCTTCATACATCGCCTCAGTCATGGCTTTGATCCCGGTTCGTCGCTGAAGCCTGTCATAGTTCAGGGCCCTGTCACCCAGTACTTCCGATAGTCTACCAAAGACTACTCTGGAATAAAAGTCCATCTGCCACAGCCTGTCTCTTGCCGTGATATATCCAAGGGTGAGATATAGGTCATGGCTGTTGTTGGCATAGATATGCGGGATTTTCAGCGTATCATAGTAAATAGTCACCGATTCCTTTAGTCCTTCCAGCGATAGTCGTTGTGAAGGACGGGTACCTGCCGGCTCACCATTTTGCCAAAAACCATGATGTGGGCTTAGAAATTTTCCCAATGCAGGAAGACCTGAAAAGGAGTTGTCCAGGGCTATTAAAATCACAAGAGAAATTATCAGCGCAATGACAAAACGTAAAGTTTTCAACCGTTAAATACTTTGAAAATGAATTAATATTGATTCCGATTCAGGGGAGATCATTTCGATGTTGAAAAGTATCAATAAAATCACAAAATGTCTACTTTTATTACAAGAATCGATCATGTAGGGATGTATTCTGTGGTAAAAAGTATGTTGGACCGGTTGGTTGCCGGTGTTCTGCTAATTGGGTGTATCATGCCTCTGCTTATCGTTGGGTTTTTGGTGTGGATACAGGACAGGGCTCCTGTCATCTTTGGCCAGACAAGAAGTGGGTTGAGGGGCAGACCATTTAAGCTCTATAAACTGAGGACGATGAAGGAAGGTAAGGTCACTTCATTCGGGAAATTTTTGCGACGATGGTCCATCGACGAACTGCCACAACTTTGGAATGTTGTCAGAGGGGATATGAGCCTGGTGGGTCCACGCCCTTTACTTGTAGAGTACGACGAACATTATTCTGATCATCAGAAAAGGAGACTGGAAGTAAAACCGGGTATCACCGGCATGTCGCAGGTGAATGGAAGAAACAGCATTAGCTGGGAAAAACGATTTGAACTGGATGTCGAGTATGTGGAAAGACTATCTTTCAGGCTGGATTGTCATATTCTGCTAAAGACTTTTATCCAGTTGCTGGACGGAAAAGCCTCTGATTTTCATGCCAATACGCTTCCGAAATTCTCTGAGCAGCAAAAGGATCTGTAAATTAATTCACATCACTTTTCTTAATGAGCGCACCTTTGCCACCACCACTGAAGAATCCGGGTGGTAAGAAGAATTCAACTTTAAAGCTGAGGAAAAAATAGTGGTCATTGTTTCGGGGATTTCCTCGCGGGCCACCAGCTGAGAGCTGATCATATGCCTGTTGATTCACCACACCCACTTCATCCTTGCGATTACTTAAGGCAGCTCGCAGCGTATCACCAATGCTGGTCGGGAATGTAGCAGAGACATCATCCAGATAGTCTGTCAGGGTGATCCTGTAGCTCGCCTCAATGTTGAAGTTGATAAACTCATTCATCCTGAGCTTCACCCCCAGGGCAATGGGGAAAGCCATGGTGATTGGAGCATAATTAACGCCTTCGGTATTGAATTCTCTGAGCTTATAAGTCTCTCCCTGATATTTGGCTCTTGGACTAAAATAGGTCATGGCGATACCACCTGTAATGTATGGATCAAACGGGTCGCGACGATAAAAATCACCATTGTAGCTTTTGAAAAAGAATACCGCCTGAAGGTTCAGTTCGGCATTTACTGAATTAAAAGAGAGGTTTCTTTGTCGGGCATAGGTGCTGTCAGCTGCTTTATTGTCATTGCCATTGAGGATAAAACCGTAGAGTTCGCTTCTGGCAGCCAATCGGGAAGTAAGTCTGGCCTCCACACCCACATTTACATGCGAGAGTCCTTCCTGAAGCTTGTAATTGTGCTTTAGCTCACCAAAATAGATGTTTTTACCCGTCCCCACCTGAAGGGAATAGTATCTGTCCAGATATTTCCATGATTTGAAATTCTGGCTTGTTGCGGTGAAAAAACTCAGCACTAAAAGAAGAGGGATTAACCTTTTCATCGGGGATAAAAATAACGAATACCAATCAAAGGATATTTTAAAAAAGCGGGAAATAATCCGGATACCTAATCATAGACGCTTCCACCAGGTTGGAAGCAGATATACATTATGAGTTTATTAAGTAAAGCTTAAGTTGATTTAAAAAAGTAACTTTCAGGCAATTAAGTATCGGTGTTTTTATAAATTTATTAACACTAAGGCTAATTCAAACTTCGTTTTTGACCCAACCAAAAAAAAATACTGCCCCTATACCCCTGAGAAATACCTATGGGATTTCAGAGCACGATGGTGGTGTTTCTGAACGAGAAGATCTGATTTGGGAGCGCTTCAAAGCTGGAGACCAGAAGGCGCTGACCTACATTTTTCAGAACTATTCCAACTTTCTTTTCAACTACGGTTATCAATTTACCAGGGACAGGAACATGATCAAAGATTGCCTGCAGGACCTTTTCCTGGACCTGATCAGGCAAAAGAAAAACCTGAGTGCTTCCACATCCATCAAATACTACCTAATGAGGTCATTCAGGAATAAGCTTGTGGCAACAGTTGAGAAAAATCAGAATCGGGAAAAGGCAGAACAGGAAAAAACTGCCGAAAATGAGTCTTTTATGGTCACTATTTCTTCCGAAGTAAAAATGATCAATGGTCAGTTGGATGCGGAAAAGCAGCATTTGATAGCGGACAAACTCAATGAACTTCCTCCACTTCAGAGAGAAGCCGTCTTACTCTACTTTTATGAAGGAATGAAGTATACCGAAATTGCGGAATTACTGGGTGTTAAAGTCAAGTCTGCCAGGGCACTGATTTATCGTTCGTTGGATTCGCTCAAAGATCTCCTTTCTCCCTACAAAGGGGTAATTTTCCTGATTGCATACCTGTTTAGCCTTTAGGATATTCTCAATAATTTCAAGGATTTATCATTTTTCTATTTAGTGTTTATGCTTATTCTTTGAATGTATCATAAATATTTCAATATGCTATGGTCATCCTGGATTAAGAGCTATTTATATAAGTAGTTCTAAAGTTTCAAGATGGACTATAAGGAGTATAAGGTACAGGATTTTTTAGGAGACGAATATTTTGTTTCATGGGTGATAGATGAGGACCCGGCAGCAACACAATTTTGGGAGAAGTGGTTGAGTGCAAACCCGGAAAAGCGCCTTGAGGTGGAGAGAGCGAAAGAGCTCATCAAATCTGTGAATTATAAATACACAGACAAGCTAACTGATACAGAGTACTCACAGATTTTCGAACGTTTATTAAGAGCAGATGAGGCAGCGGCCTCTCCGTCTGGTAATAGATACAAACGACTGGCATATGGTATTGCAGCAGCCATTGCCCTCCTGATTGTAGCCCTGATAGGTTATCAGGAGACTTATGAACCAGTTGAGGAGTTGGCGATTCAGCAGGTTGAAGTGTCTACAGAGCTTGGACAAAGAAAAACCATCAAATTACCGGATGGCAGCATCGTAAAGCTGAATATTGGTAGTTCGCTTGAGTTTCCGGAAAGATTTGAGATGGCTACAAGGACAGTGAAGCTTACCGGGGAAGGCTATTTCGACGTAGCAGAAGATAAAAGCAAGCCATTCATCATTCAATCAGGAGGACTGTTCACCGAAGTGCTGGGAACATCCTTCAACCTGTGTGCATACCCTGAATTGGATAGCATTACGGTGTCTGTAGTGACTGGCCGGGTAAAAATCAGTAATGAATCCGGAGTACACCAGGTACTTTCACCTGCTGATATGGGTATTTATAGCAGGCAAACCCAATCAATTCTCAAGACCAAATATGACGAGGATATTCTCGCCTGGTATAGTGGGATTCTCATAATTGAGAACAAACCGCTTCCTGAAGTTTTCAGTCAATTAGAGCGCTGGTACGGGGTTGAATTTGAGATTGCTGATGGAGTCAATCTTGAAGGTACTTACAGTGGGCGATATCAGAACAAATCACTTGAATTGATCCTGGAAGGGATCAGTACTACATCACATATTAACTATAGCATTGACAACAAAAAAATCCGGATATATGAATAGCACATAAACATTACCCAAAAATGAACCCCCACACCTGATGTTTTGACGGACTCCTGGTGCAGGGGTAGAGTTCTAGCAATTAATTACTAAAACAACCTAAAAATATGAAAAATCATCTACTAAGGGAAATAATCATTATGTCACGACCCCTTTTCTATGTAATATTTTTACAAGCACTTTTTGCTTCGTTTTTGCATGCGGAGAAAAGTGCAGCGCAAGTCAAGAGCTTGTATGAGATTGAGCTTAGATTAGGTGCCGGTGAAAGAGAAGTGATTGAAATTTTCAGGGAGATTGAAAATGCAACTGATTTCTATTTCACTTACAAGGACCAACTTGTTACAAACAAGAAAGTAAATCTGTCAACAAGAAAAGCTGTCCTGGGCACTTTCCTGGAGGAGATATCCAAAGCCTCCGACTTAAATTTCAAGCGAATCAACGATAACATCCATGTATACCAGAAGACTGCCAAGGAGATTGGTGTGGAGGAATCCTTTACATTGGATAGCGATCAGGATGCCATCACAGGTACCATCACCGATGAAGAAGGAGAAGGTTTGCCTGGAGCTACTGTCCTGGAGAAAGGTACTTCTAACGGAACGATTACTGATGTAAATGGAAACTTTACCATTTCTGTAGCATCAGACGCTATGCTGATTGTGTCTTTCGTGGGATATCAAAACAAGGAAATCCCTGTCAATGGACGAACCAGGATTGATATTACACTAGAAGCTGATGTGGCGTCATTACAAGAAGTGGTTGTGATTGGCTATGGTACACAGAAGAAAGAAGATGTGACCGGAGCCATAGTGAGCGCAAATCTGGACGAGATGAATAAGCAACCCAATGTTTCTGTAATGGAAGGACTTCAGGGTGCTGTGCCAGGCTTAAATATTGGACAGGTCAATCAGGCTGGACAAAACCCAGTGTTGAATATCAGGGGACAAAGCTCTTTGTCTGGTGAGCAAAATCCACTTATCGTGGTTGATAATGTGATTTTCAGAGGGGAGCTAATTGATCTCAATCCAAGCGATATCAAATCAATTGATATACTTAGAGACGCAAGTGCGGCAGCAATATTTGGGTCTCAAGCAGCAAACGGTGTGGTTATGATTACTACAAAATCGGGAGGAACATCGGATGGTATGCCTACGATAACCTATTCCGGCATGTACTCATTCCAGAAACCACATAATGAATTGAGAGCCGAATCAAACGGTGACGCATTTATGTTAAAGATCGAGCATTCTGATATTCTTAATAGCAGAACGGAATCTTCAGGCTATCTCGATAGGGATCCAAACTGGGACCAGAGCACAAACTTTAAAACCAATCACGAGATCAATCAATTCAATGCTGGAAGGACCTTTGATTGGTACGATTATATGACTACTGATAACCCTTACACAACTCAGCATAATCTTTCAATTTCCAATTCTACAGAGAGCAATAATTATTACGTTTCTCTGGGATATACAGACCAGACCGGTCATATGAGGGATGAGTACTACTCCAGAGTTAATGGACGTATCAATTTGTCAACCTCTGTTACCGAATGGTTTGATTTTGATGTTCAAAGTTTGATGACCCTCAGTGAGTATGGTCCGCAAATTTTTGGATTGGGTGATCGATTCATTGAGCCATATGCTACGCCATTTGATGAGAATGGGGTGTTGGTAGACCGACCTACTGGGAATCAGATAAACCCGTTTTATGAAGAGACAGCTGATACCCAGGATAAGAGACTAAATCTGAACGCCAGCCTTACAGCAACCATTTTTCTACCAATAGAAGGCCTGGATTACAAGCTAAGATTTGGAAATAACTACCTGTCTAATCGACAATTTGAGTTTAGAAGTTTTGGGGCCGACTTTACTGGTAATGGCTTTAAAAGGAATGAGGTTCAGTACACCTGGAGTCTGGATAATATNTTGTCATACAATAAAGTGTTTGATAATATTCATGAAGTGGGGGCTACGCTTTTATATGGTGTTGAGAAGCGTCAGTCTGAATTTACCCGTGCTGAGGGATCCAACTTTATCAACAACGTTTTAGGTTATAACCTCCTGCAGGCCGCAGCAGCTGATCTGCAGNAAGTATCTTCCGGAGGTTGGGTAGAATCAAGCCTATACAACATGGCCCGGGTCTCTTACAAACTGATGGGACGANATCTGGTGAATGCGACCATTAGAAGAGATGGATTCTCTGGGTTCAGTCAGGCCAATAAGTTTGGATATTTCCCATCAGTGGCTGCTGGCTGGATCTTTTCAGAAGAATCTTTTATGCCATCTGTGGATTGGCTCAACTGGTCCAAACTGAGGGTGTCCTATGGTGCCACAGGTAATCGTACTATTGGAAGATATCAGACGCTTGCAGAAGTGACTGGGGGATTTGGATACATCTCAGGAGATGGTTCGTCAATCTATACCCAATGGATCAGTGGATTAGCCAGTTCTGGGTTGAAGTGGGAAAAGACCACAGGTATAAATGTGGGGCTTGACTTCAAGTTGTTTGGAAATAAGATCAGTGGTTCAATCGATTACTATAACAACAATACCACAGATCTGCTCTATGATGTAAATATTCCAGCGATAAGCCGATATACAATATTCCCAGACAACCTGGGAAAAATTCATAATAAGGGATTAGAAATTCTGATCAGCTCGACGAATATTCAGAAAAATGATTTCACCTGGACGTCTGACTTCACTTTTTCCCGAAACAGAAATGAAATTGTAACACTACTCGGATTCGATGTAGATGAGGATGGGAAAGAAGATGATCTGATTTCAGAAGGTCTATTCATTGGGGAATCCACTGGGATGATATTTGATTATGAAATAAACGGTATTTGGCAACTAGGAGAGGAGATACCGACGGGATATGAGTTTGGTGCTTACCGGGTAGTAGATCTAAATGGTGACGGCACGATTGATCCTTCTGACAGAACCTTTATTGGTAACTCAAGACCAGCCTACAGGTTTGGAATAAATAACTCACTTAACTATAAAAAGTGGAACCTGAGCTTCTTTGTTAATTCTATTCAGGGTGGCAAGGACAGATATTTAGGAGATGATACCATTTATGGGCTTCAGATATTTAATCAGGAGAATCATTTTAATATTACCTATCCCAGAGGAGTGGATTATTGGAGTCCTGAAAACCCGGATGCCAGGTATCAGCGCCCTGGTATTAAAGGAGCTGATGGGATAGCCGGGACCAGGTACACTCCAAGGTCATTTGTGCGGTTGAGAAATGTATCTCTATCCTATAGTTTGGGAGCTGACGTGATCAAGTTTATTGAGAATATCAGAATTACCTTGAGTGGTAGGAATCTTTTGACATTCACCAAGTGGAATGGTTGGGACCCAGAAACCGGGCAGGGTATTAACACCGGTGGAAGGCCTATCATGGAAGCCTATACTGTTGGTATTGATGTTACATTTTAAACAGAAGAAATCATGAATAACAATAAATTATTTTCATTGAATATGATAAATCGGATGTTTAAAAACAACATCCTGAGACTCGTAATGGTATTGGCTTTTCTATCTTGTGATGAAGAAGAATTTCTGAAGACCGAACCAGTCGACTTTTACTCTCCTGAGAATTCTTATGTGACAGCGGGAAATTATGATGCCGCGGTTATGAACCTTTATGATCGGGTGCGTACGGAATTCTTTTCCGGCGATGGTAGAAATGAGTTCCCTAATGCAGGGATTCAGGGAACTGATATCTGTTATGTACATAAGGATATTGGTTTTAATACCCCGATGGAGTCTGTTTTATTGCCGACCAACGATGCATTTGTATTCGGTGCTTTATGGCAGCCTGCTTATCGGATCATTTACGATGCCAACGTGATCATCGATCGGGCCGCTTCTGATGATAATGAATTAACAGAAGAGGAGAAAACGTTGTTTGTTGCTGAAGCCAAGTTTTTCAGGGGGTACATGTACAAGATGCTGGCCAATCTATATGGTGGGGTTCCGATTGTGCTCAAAGAAACCCAGGAGCCTAACAGAAATTACAATACCAGCCCCCGTGTTGAGGTATATCAGCAGGCTGCTAGTGATCTGGAAGACGCCACACAGGGTTTGATGACCATAGATGAGGCTCCGGACCATCGCATCAATACACTTGCTGCATATCACATACTGGCTGAAGTCTATCTTTCTCTGGAAAGATGGCAGGATGCCGTGGATGCTGCTTCGATGGTGATAGACCACTCGTCAACAGCCCTGATGACGGATCGATTTGGTACCAGAGCTAATGAAAAGTACCTTATTGCAGAACAATGGGACACGGACGTGTACTGGGATTTGTTCAGAGCCGGTAACCAAAATCGATCTTCCGGAAATACGGAAGCCATCTGGGTGCTGCAGGATGAATACAATGTGCCGGGAAGTACCTCACGAGGAGGTCCGGAGCTGGAGCGATTATTTGCTCCACGGATCTGGCAGGCAAAAGTTCAAAACCTGGATGGTACTACTACTACTGTTGTGCCTGAGCCGAATGCATATACTGGTGGTAGGAGTTCAGGATTTACAAGACCAAGCTACTTCTTTTTTGAAACGCTTTGGGAACGAAGCGGATATAACCAGGATATCAGAAATTCACCTGCCAATATCACAAGGGATTTTATCATCAGAAATCCTGATAGTGACTTTAATGGGCAATGGATCTTTGCGGATAATACGCCCATCGCGATGTCCAGTCTCAACGATACCACTCGTAATATGTATCCGTGGATTGCCAAAACGTCTACTCCTGGGGATCAGCCACCAGAAGCATTTCTGGAAAACCCAATCGTAGAAGGTGGACTATCATTCAGTCATGCGGCTTTCAGAGATGTTTATGCCATTCGATTGGCAGAAACTTACCTGATCCGTGCTGAAGCTTACCTGGGGCTTACCCAATTGCAAAATGCTGCAGATGATATCAATGTGGTTCGGGATAGGGCACAAGCTCCATTAATCGCTTCCGGGGACGTTGATATTGACTACATTTTGGATGAGAGAGCCAGGGAACTGTATTTGGAAGAGTTTCGGGTCCTCACACTTACCAGACTTGGTATGCTGGTTGATCGCACAAGACGACTCAATCCGTTTGTTGGTAACACCTATGCAGATCATAACGATCTGTGGCCGATTCCTTTCAGTGAGATAGAGAAAAACCTGGAAGGGAGTTTGACCCAGAATCCGAATTATTGATTGATCAGATTTAAATCATAACTTGTATAAAATTCTCCCGCATATCATGTGGGAGAATTTTATTAAACCCAATCACAACTTGTTAACCTAATTAATATGCGCTTTAAAGCAGTTTTTCTTTGCCTGCTCGTTGCACTTCTTTTTGACTGTAGTCAGAAGGGATCTGAGGCTCAGCAGGAGGGTCCTTTTTTTGGGAATGGCTTCCACAATGGATGGGCTGACCAGCAATCCATTGTGATCTGGACCCGGCTGACTCAATCAAAAGAGGGAAATGCAGATGGAAAGAAATTTATATCCATTTCAAAAGACGAATCGGATCTGTTAGATAAGAATCCCACGAAGGAGAAGATCCACGGGGCACAGATCCCCAAAGGATTGGA
>JAHCMM010000185.1 GCA_019192515.1 Cyclobacteriaceae bacterium SS2 | reverse complement strand
TGGAGTGGTAATATCATAATACTTCTGTCTGAAATCGTTGACAAACTTAAGCGTTTCTGCCACATCTCCCTCTATGATCACCATCTCTCCGGGCTTAGCTTTACCGTAATTAGACTTGGCGCTAACTGAGCTATTAAATCTGCTGTTGGAAGAGTAGAGCAGCATGGTGCCTGCCTGGTAGCTAATGTAATACCACAGGCCAGGTGCTGCCTGGATGAATATGTTTAAAACATCATTGTTTGAAGCGTCTTTTTTCAACTCCATAAATCCATCAAACTTCGCATTGATATCTGACTTCATGACATTGGATACAGCCAATTTGGAAGTATTGTACCATGCGCCGTGTTCCTCGGACCATTTTAGTTTCACTCCTGAGATCACCAATGGCTTAATCAGGTTTTCTGATAAATTGTAGAAAGGGACGTAATCTTTAAGACTCTCTGTCTCATATTTCTTGGCGAGCGGGTCCGAAGTCATATTGNCCAGTTTATATAGCATCTCAAGTGACAGGTCATTGGCTGGTGGAAATCCCAGCCGCGTAGCCATATCGACAAGGTCTGAAGCCATGATCTCAAGGAAGCCACCAATATTTGCCGCAGAAACTGTCATAAAAGCATCTGCCTGGTAGCTGTTTTCTGTTGCATTACCAACCCCCAACACAGTCGCATCAATCGTAACATCCTTGGTCAACGGACTAAAGAAATTGACCTTTCCTTCAAAAATTATATCTTTTGTGGCCTGGTTGTAGGTAAGGGTGGACCCGGCGTAACTTTCACCCCTGCTTTTTGCCTGGGTTTCAATCTTAAAATAATTTCTGGCGGTATCGTATCCAAGAAACCCTTTTGGATAGAAAAAATCTTCATCGGATGGTGTCTTGCGCTCCTCAATAAAAGTAGCATATAGCTTTCCACGCAAATCATAATGAAGTCCGGCGATCAGTGGTGTTTTATCATCAAACTGGGCATTTTGAAAGTCAATTTTGATAGCAGTTTCTTCATTGGTTCGGGTATATTCAATCCATTTATCATACCCTTTCCTGTCGAGGTCAATCTGGACCGCTCCATCCAGCTCCAGCGCCTGCTTATAGGCATACATTTTTACAGAACCTTTATAGAAAAAACCAGGACTAATAATCAACCGCTGATCCTCAGCTACTTCTCCCCGTGAAACAGTCATGAGCTTCTTTTGCTTCTCGCTAATCTTGACATTTTCCAGCTCAAACTGGTCGAAAACAATGTCAAATGTATCACCAACTGCTGCTAACTCGTAGATAGCACTCCCTTCAAATTTGTTCCTGGAAATAATTTTGATATTACCATCCTTAAACCTGTGGTAGCCGTGGAGTGTATCGATGATGATCCGGGCATTGTTGAATGGCTGAAGCTCGGCGTACTCCAATATAGTGGTTTCATTATTCTCAGGGATGATCCTGGCATCCGCTACTGTGATGAATGGGATGCCTTTTATCTGCAGCTCATAAGTGTTAATATTATAGATGGCTTCGGTGCCGGAAAACGCCAGACTGTCCAATTCTTTTCGCGTTGTATAAAAATAGGATTTCTCCAATGGAACATTCGCTGGCTTAGTCATGGTTACAACTGAATCTTCCAGATCCCAAACCGCATTGGTGATAGACGTTTTCATTTGGGCGTAAGGAAATGAAATAGCCGCTACTCCACTGACTTCCGGTCTTATGGTGGCTTCATTTTTGACCAGGTCAAAATCGAGTCTCACATCTTCTCCAAGCATGGCCGGGGTTGTAGACTTGGAGAATACCTCAAAGTGAGCATGGCGCGCTGCAAATGAATTCTCCTTGAATGACAGTGAGTTGGAAGTCGATTTAGAGCCCCTGGTTTGCAGCTCACCCGAACCAAAGACGCCTTTGGAAGTAATATTTGCTTCTCCATCAAGTGTAGCCGTTCCATGATAAAAGCTGAACGGTTTTCCAATGTTTTGAAGGTACATACTGTCCTTTCTAGGCAGCCAGTCCATCTTAAATGGTCCGAGTTCCGCATCAGGATAGCTGGCTCCCTGTACAGTTCCGGGTTGAATATGCCCTCCCGATCCATATGCAGCTACAGAATCAGGATAATAGATAAAATCGTTGGAGTAAATCGTTGTGGTTAGAAAGTCAATCTTTCCTCCTCCACGAAGTCCTTTGTTTGATAAGGTGATTTTCTCATAGGTCTTTGCCGGCATACCATATAGATTATATCCATCTTCAGGTATCTGATGCTCAAAACCCAACGACTGGTCCGGCATCACCCTAAGTGTCTCATCAAAAGTTGGAAAAATTCCTCCCGAATTGAATTGTCCTTTAAAAACCATTTTCCCTTCTCCTTTACCCTCAGTACTGTCCATCTCAAATGGTGGTACAATGAATCGAACCGATTTATCATAAGCTCCATTCAATACTTCAGGGCCGTCAAAATAAACGACAGATTCCCCATCTGTGGAAAGGTAAGGAAAGGAGTGGTTCTCAGCCAGACCGGATTTATTTTCCGGTCGGTCAATGAATAAGGTGCCTGAAGTTTCATTCAAATGATTACTAAGAGAACTCTTTTCTGGCCCACCTTCTGCTTTTAAAGAATCAGGAACCTGTACATCGATCCTGATAGAGTCGATTTTAGGCATTCGGACAAGAAATTCGTCATAGACAAAATTGAAATCCTTGCCCTTATACTGAAAATCCCCTGCAGCAATCATTCCATTGAATCTAAGATCTTTTCCCTGAAGTAGCGTTACAATACTACTATCAGGCTCTACACGCACATCGTAATCTGATGTGATATAGAATTTATGAACACCCCGAACGGTAATTTCCCCTTTCTTGATGTTCCAGGTCATGTTGGGTTTATCAGGCTTAAGCGATGGGATCTTCAGGTTGTCAAAATCTGTTTTTTTAGATCCTGCATCATAATAGTGGAAGGCCCGATCATTGAGTTTTACGTTTCCGCCATCAGGATTGTATTCTGCAAAACCATATTGCTTCAGCAGTTTCATAGCACCTTTTACCTGGTTCAGCTCAATGCCAAATTCATTGGTAAGCTCCTCCTGGTTAAACTCTGTGATACCGTATTTTCTGGCATAAAATACACTGGTCCCCAAAGGATGGAATTCGTAAATCCCTCCGAGCTTATGGAGCCGCTCCATATTGAAATATCGATCTGATTCCGCAGTCGCGACAATCCATTCCTTACCATTCAGGATTGACAAATCAAGAGAATCTGTTTTCATGTCCCACTTGAAAAGATCTACATTGAGATTCATCTCAAAGAAGGTAGATTGGAATGGGGTGACGTTATATTGTTTAGTTCGATAAACAACCAGTTGCTCGGTAGTTTGGTCATAGCGAAGATTTACAGACGGATGAAAGACTGAGTCTGATCCATGGAGCAGGCTAAACTTACCAGATTCACAGGTTACCACTGAATCTTCAAAAAGGAATTCCGTAGAAGTAATTTTTACAATGTTTCCTCTCCCGTCTAATATCTGCAATACACCAGGTTCTCTTGACACTGCAGTGCCATACAGGCGATTTCCACTTAATTTCACTCCTCCTGTGTATTTGAGCTTGCCTCCTGGGAAATTCCACTTGACATCAGCATTGTTGGAGGTAAAAGTAGGTTGTGGGCTCAGCGCCCTGGAATCTCGTGGTACACTGGAAAAGGTAAAAACTCCCTCAATTGGATCGGCCAGGCTGGGTAAGGTAATACTGGCATTAGGCGTCCAGAAATCCGACCTGTCAGCCTTGATTTGAAATTCCTTCAGGGAGACTACTGCTCCGGCAAATTGCTTATTTTGCTGTGGCCAATTGATCACCGCACGAGTACCCGCTAGTACACGATTTTTCAAAAGGAAATAACCGTCCATCTCTTTGATCAATAGAGAATCATAGGGTGTAGCAATGACCATTCCCATGTTGCGCAGGTCAATAACAGGACCATCTACTAACGGGTGAGTATACCTCAATCTTTTTTCCTGAATGTAGTTGTGCTTAGCCCCTACAATGAGCTCTCGCTTTGGGGTGTTGGGTGTTTCCTCGGCCAATGGATCGTCCGAAGTAGACCCAGAGTTGTTGGTAGATCTCCAGGACTCATCCTGACCCCAGTTGTCCGCTGAACCCCAGGTGGTACCCGAAGCCCAGTCATCTACTGCTCCCCATGCATCGAATGAAGCCTCCTGATCAGGTTGGGCCACCTCCTCTATAATTTCTTCTTCTGTTGGATAATAAGGTTCCTCTGGTTCATCCGTTTCAACAACTTCTTCAGGTGAGATCACCCTGAACTGATACGTCCCATTGTCTACGGTCATCCTGACATGCTTGGTGTAGCCCAGAATTTTCCTGGCCATAAACATACTCAACCCCAATAGGAAATTGGAGTATTCCTCCTGGTTCATGGACTTAACCATTTGGTCATTGATCTCCAGCAAATTCGTAAGCTGCTGTCTATCAAGATGAGCCTGTGAATTGGCATATGCCAAATACGTGAAATAGTACCAGAAATGTGGATACTCGTAATATCCTTTCTTCTCCATCTGGATGGCGATGGAAACAATTTTGTCTCGATGTTCTCCGGTGAAATTACCTCTCCACGCTTCATTGAAATCGTAGGCAACCTTGGTAGCTGCTTCGGTGCCACGGTTATTGATCACCTTCATGGCCTGATTGAAAAACAGCGTGTCATTCTCAGAAAAGTACTGAGATTTCCCTGGCAATGCGAGCAAAATCGCAACACCTGTTAGCAGGAAATACTTTAACACCCGTTTCATCAAGACTAAAATTAACTCAAATGATTAAGAATCGCCTTTTTTTGTGACCAATATGGCCCAATTGTCCTTTGATTCTTTCCTAACGAGATCCAGGTTATACTTGTTAGCCTCTTCCATCAAAACATCAATGTCTTCCGTATAAAAGCCACTCATCAACAAGATACCACCACTTTTTAATCGTATGGCATACTCCGTCATCTGGTCTAGCAGTACATTTCGGTTGATGTTAGCCAAAATGATATCGAAGACTTCATTTTCAGACACCCCATCGACCCCTGTCAGTCGTAAATCAATATTTTCACATTGGTTTAACGAGAAATTTTCCTGACTATTTTCATAGCACCATTCATCAATGTCAATGGCAGTGATTTTTGAAGCGCCTAATTGATGGGCAAGGATAGAAAGCACCCCAGTGCCGCAGCCTACATCTAAAACGGTTTTACCCTGATGATCAATGTCCAACTGAGCCCACAATACCTGAGACGTGGTGGCGTGATGACCCGTACCGAAAGACATTTTAGGATTGATCCTGAGGTAGTGAGCAAACCCTGGAGGCTTCTCATGAAAATCCGCACCTATGAAGATTTTATCTGAAATTATGACCGGATCGTAATACTTTTCCCATTCTTCATTCCAGTTGATCTGGGGGGAAATGTTAAAGGTAAATTTAACCTGATAGCGATCCATCAGGTCTTTTACTTCAGTTTCATCCCAGGCAGATTCATCACAGGCTGCCACGATACCCCCATCTATCTCTTCAAAAGAATCAAAATTGAGCATTGAAAGCTCGGCAATTAATATTTCGCCAAGCTCCTGGCTGCAACTGACTTTTAGTTCAACGAAATTCAAGGGATCAGAATGACTTGGCAATATCTGTGAAGTCTCTTGACTTCAGGCTAGCTCCTCCAACAAGGCCACCATCCACATCCGGGCAAGAGAACAATGCTTTGGCGTTGCCTGGTTTTACACTTCCTCCATAGAGGATTGAGATGCTATCTGCAGTGGCCTGATTGTATTTGTCGGCAATGAGTTTTCTGATGAAAGCATGCATTTCCTGTGCCTGGTCGTCAGAAGCTGTAACACCTGTACCGATGGCCCAAACTGGTTCGTATGCGATCACCACCTTTTTGATATCCTCCTCAGACAAACCAAATAAGGCACCTTCAACCTGTTTTTTGTTCAAATCGAAGTGCTTATCTGCCTCACGCACTTCTAGCTTTTCACCACAACAAAAAATAGGTGTCATTCCAAAATCCAGTACTTTTCGTACTTTTTTGGCCAGTAAGGCCTCATCTTCTCCGAAATATTCCCTTCGCTCACTGTGACCAACCACCACATGAGTGACACCACAAGACTGAAGCATCTCGGCAGAGATCTCTCCGGTATAGGCTCCACTATCTTCATGATGAACATTCTGGGCACCCAGAAAGATGTTCTTTGCAGGTCCAATCAATTTTTTTACGCCTGTGATATGGAAATATGGTGGAATCAGGATCACCTGTACATCTGAATTCACCTCACTGTTGACCATATTGATGACCTCCGATGCCAGCTGTTGACCGGTAGTCAGGTTAGTATTCATTTTCCAGTTTCCTGCAGCTATCTTTTTTCTCATGTTTTGATTTTTTTTAATAGTCGACTACTCATCGAGCTTTTCAATGAGCTTCATCAATTCTCGGGTATTGATTATTTGCTTAAATCCTCTTTGCTTCAGCCCTGCTCTCAACTTTTTATCGCCAGTCCACAGATAGCTATTACTAAAGTCCAGGGCAAGAGCCACAAAACTAACATCATCCGGATCAATATCCGCTACTAAGGTCTCGGCCTTTTCCCATGATTGGTCGTTGATAAGTTTATAATCAATAAACCTAATCCGATCAAAGAGTTTTGATTTTGATAGATTCAGATCTCTATCTGTGAGACCAGAAATCTTTTTTAACTTTTCGCTATGCAGTTCAATTTCTTCCTTAAGAAAATCACATGTGAAGAAGTCTACAGGCTTTTGTGGGTAGAAAAATAACCTAGCAATACTACTATCTGCATTTAGAAGGGCACTGAAAACTATGTTTGAATCAACAACTATTTTCACTGCATTCTTTTTGGTCTTTTATATTTTTCAGACCATCCTTTTTTAATTCTCCTGACGAATTGATCAACATCTTTTTGCCTGGCGGTACTTTTTGAAGTCGCCTCTTTGTATTCAAGATAATCAAGAATATCCTGAAGCCCCTCAATATCAACATTTGAAGGAATTTTGATGATTATTTCGTCAGGTGTTCTTTCAACAATCATTTTTAGTAGTTTATAGTAAAGTTAGTGGTTTTTACATCACTAAAGATTACACCTCTTCCTCGGGCGTTATCAAACGCTAAAGTTTCTCCTTCAAATACCTGGCAGTATGGTTATCATTCAATTTAACCATATCTTCAGGCAAACCCGCAAAAGTGACATTTCCTCCGTTTACTCCACCCTCCGGTCCCAGATCAATGATCCAATCCGCATTTTTAATAATTTCCATATTGTGCTCAATGATGACCACAGAGTTTCCTTCATTCACCAGGGAGTTGATCGCATCGAGTAATTTTTTGATATCGTGAAAATGCAGTCCGGTAGTAGGCTCATCGAAGATGAAGAGTATGTGATCTGATGAATGACTTTTCCCTTTACCCAGGAAAGAAGCCAGTTTTACCCTCTGGGCTTCACCTCCGGATAGTGAGTTTGATGACTGACCAAGCTTCACATAGCCCAATCCCACATCAAACAAAGGCTGGATCTTGTTGGTGATTGCATTCTTACCCTGAAAGAAATCGAGTGCCTCCTCTACAGTAAGGTCCAGGACTTCGGCTATGTCTTTGTCCTTGTATTTGACCTCGAGGACTTCTTTTTTAAATCTTCGGCCTTTACAGTTTTCACATTCCAGGTGAAGGTCTGCCATAAACTGCATCTCGATCTTCACTGTACCTTCTCCTTCGCACACCTCACATCGTCCACCATCCACGTTGAATGAAAAATGCGCTGGCTTGAAACCATTCTTTACCGCCACCTGCTGTTGTGAGAACAGTTGACGAATAGCATCATAGGCCTTCACGTAGGTGACCGGGTTGGAGCGTGAGCTCTTTCCGATTGGGTCCTGGTCTACAAATTCTATCTGGGTGATCTTCTTGTAATCGCCACCAATTTTTTCATGTCTGCCAGAGCTTTCAGCAGTGGTTCCCAGCATCTTACCAATCGTAGGGTAAAGGATCTTTTTGACAAGGGTAGACTTTCCAGAACCACTGACACCCGTAACAACCGTCAGGATGCCCAATGGAACATCCACCGTAATATTCTTGAGATTATTTTCCCTGGCACCCACAATAGAAACAGACTGATTCCATTTTCGCCTTCGTTTGGGTGTATCGATGGATTCAACTCCTTTAAGGTATTTCGCGGTAAAAGAATCCGTATGACCGTTCAATTCACTGACCTTCCCCTGAAAAACCAATTGCCCCCCATGGGAGCCTGCTGCCGGTCCGATATCTATGATCTGATCGGCCACTTCCATGATCTTTTCCTCATGCTCCACCACGATCACCGTATTGCCAATATCTCGTAAAGTGATAAGTACTTCAATCAACCGATCTGTATCACGTGGATGCAGACCAATGCTCGGTTCATCCAGGATATACATACTCCCTACTAGGGCACTACCCAGCGAAGTGGCCAGCTTAATTCTTTGATATTCCCCACCTGACAGTGTACTCGTTAGCCGGTTGAGTGTGAGATAGCCCAGCCCAACTTTTTGCATGTAATCCAATCGGCTGGTGATCTCACTCAGAATTCGTTTGGCAACAGATTGCTGATGGTCGCTTAGCTTAAGCTTTTCGAAATAAGCTGTGAGGTCATCGATGGGCATGAGCACCAGGTCTGTGATCGATTTGCCATCGATTTTCACATATGAAGCATCTTTTCTCAGCCGTGTTCCTCGGCAATCGGGACAGGCAGTCCTACCCCGGTAACGCGACAGCATTACTCTATACTGGATTTTGTGGGTTTTCGATTCCAGGAAATCGAAAAAGTCATTCAGCCCCTTGAAGTACTCGTTTCCTTCCCAGAGTAATTCATATTCTTTATCGGTGAGCTCATTGATAGGGCGATGGATCGGAAAGTCAAATCGAATCCCGTCTTTTAAGAGCGGACGCAACCACTTTTGCATGGTCTCACTCTTCCAGGGGGCTATTGCTCCTTCGTAAACCGATAGGTTTGGATCAGGAATGACCCTCTCCGGATCGATACCAAGTATTTTTCCAAAGCCTTCACATCGGCGGCATGCCCCGTAAGGATTGTTGAAGCTGAAAAAGTTGACTGTTGGTTCTTCGAAGCGAATGCCATCGAGTTCAAAAATATCTGAGAACGTTCGTGTCTCCTGATCTACTACAGCCACATTACATTTTCCTTCTCCTTCAAAGAATGCCGTTTGGATTGAGTCTGCTAACCGGTATTGGTTTTCTTCTTCCTTCTTTGCCGTCACCCGGTCAATAAGGATATCAACATTGGCCTTTTTAGGAAGAGGCTTATCCTGAAGGTCATCAATGAAATTCATTTCACCATCGATCAGGATCCTCGTGTATCCTTTACTCAGGAGAATCTTTAGCTCCTCCTCAATAGATCTTCCTTTTTTGATGGATAAAGGTGCCGAGATGATCACTTTAGAGGATTCTTCAAAAGACAGGATGTAGTCAACCACATCGGTTACACTGTCTTTTTTTACTTCCTCACCACTCAGTGGCGAGTAGGTGATCCCCACACGGGCAAATAGCAACTTCAGGTAATCATATATTTCTGTGGTAGTACCTACAGTGGATCGGGGATTTCGGGTCAGTACTTTTTGCTCAATGGCGATGGCAGGTGAAACCCCTTTGATATAATCCACTTCGGGTTTTTCCATCCTTCCCAGAAATTGGCGGGCATAGGAGCTGAGACTTTCTACATATTTTCTTTGTCCTTCTGCAAATAAGGTATCAAAAGCCAGGGATGATTTACCGGAACCGGACAGCCCGGTGACCACCACGAGCTTGTCACGTGGAATGGCCACACTCAGGTTTTTGAGGTTGTTGACCCGGGCCCCTTTGATGATAATATACTCCTTTGGATCGTACTGATCGATGCTTGTAATCATGCTATCTAGAACAAAAATTCTTTGGTTGGAGATCCCTTATGAAAGCGTGCAAAAATAGAAATTAACCCGCTAAGATTTGTATGATTTGAAAGATTCATATAGATTTGAGATGCTAGGAAAACTAATTTTATCATAAAACCCTGACAATATGCAGTAAACCTCTACGTTAACAAACAGGTGATTTTACATGAAAAATGCAAAGATGACAGACGGACAACTACTGTCACACTACAAAAACGGTAACGAAGAGGCTTTTGCTGAATTGCTGAACAGACACCAGGACAGGGTTTTTACAACCATCTACCTTATTGTCAAAGATCGCTATCAGGCAGAGGACCTGATGCAGGATGTTTTCATCAAAGCCGTGAAAACGATTAAATCCGGGAAATACAACGAAGAAGGCAAGTTTCTTCCGTGGATCCTGAGAATTGCCCACAACCTCGCAATTGATCATTTCAGAAAACAAAAACGCTATCCTGTAATAATAACTGAAGATGGAAGCAATATTTTCAATACAATTGAGTTTTCAGAGAAACCAATTGAAGATGATCATATCAAACAAGACACTTACAATTTGTTGAAAAAGTATATTCAGGAATTGCCCGAAGCGCAGAAGGATGTGTTAGTTATGCGACACTACATGCAGATGAGCTTCCAGGAAATCGCAGAAGCGACTGGAGTGAGTATCAATACTGCACTGGGAAGAATGAGGTATGCCCTGATAAATTTGCAAAAGAAATTTAAATATACCCATGTTGCCTATGACAAAAACGTTTACAGAAAATGACCTGATAAGGTTCCTTTACAATGAATTAACAGAAAATGAAAGTGAAGCAATTGAGCGGGCAATTCTCACTGACCAGAATTTACAAGATCAGATCAACAAACTGAGGAAGCTCCAGGAGGATATGGACGACATCAAAGTCGCCCCATCCAAAAGGACCATCCGAAAAATCCTGGATTTCTCCAGGGGATATGAGGTGCAGTCTGCCTAATTTTAGGCGATGACCAAAAAAGAGCGCTACAGCGCATTTGTTGACTATTTTCTGGAATCATTTCCGGAGCCCGAGACAGAACTTCGCTACAACAATCCTTTTGAATTGCTGGTGGCCGTGGTGCTGAGTGCCCAATGTACGGATGTCCGTATCAACAAGGTGACTCCTGCACTATTTGAGAAGTTCCCGACGGCGGAATTCATGGCTACTGCATCTTTCGACGAGCTGTTCGAGCTGATCAGGAGTGTCTCTTATCCAAACAATAAGAGTAAGCACCTGATGGGCCTGAGCAAAATGATTATGGAAGATTTTGGCGGAGAGGTGCCGGTAAAGCATGAAGACCTTCAGAAGCTTCCCGGTGTGGGAAGGAAGACGGCTAATGTCATCGTTTCGGTGCTTTACAATCAGCCTGCCATGGCCGTAGATACGCATGTCTTTCGTGTGTCAAAACGACTCGGCCTCGTAACCCAGACCGCCAAGACTCCTTTGGAGGTAGAAAAGCAACTGGTCAAAAATATTCCCAAAGAACATATCCACAAAGCGCATCATTGGTTGATCCTACATGGCCGATATGTCTGCCTGGCCAGGAAACCGAAATGTGAGGAGTGTAAGATCACACATTTTTGTAGGTATTTTGAGAAGAATACAGGGATCAGAAATCAGAATTAAGAAGCCTGATTAAAGTCGGTTTAACTAATATGTATAACTTGCCTTCCCCGCAATCTTCGTCCTAATACTCATCAGATAGGTCCCGCAGGTGATGTAGAGGGTCTTCAAATCTTCGCCCCCAAAAGTACAATTGGTAACGGTTCCTTCAGGCGTTTCAACATAAGCCAGGAGCTTGCCTTCCGGGGAAATAACGTGAATACCTGGTTTTGTGTCCAGGGTTTCCGAGGTACCTCGTGTTTCGTGAAGGCCAGCAGCGACGTACAGGTTTCCCTCGCTATCAATGCACATTCCGTCACCGCTTCTGCCAGGATAGAAGTTGTAAAGGGTGTCACGATTGGCCAGTGACCCATCCTGTTGCAAGTCAAAGGAAAGGATGTGACGTGCATGGTTTTCATCCGGGTGTGCCTCGATCAGGTAAAGCTTCTTTTCATCCGGGGAGATCACCACACCATTGGGCATGTGTACCTCCGGCTCGCCAAGCAGCTGATGTACGGAACCATCTGGATCAACGCGATATAGACCCCGAACATTCTCCTTTGCCAGGTCAGGATCGTTGGTTCGGGAGGAAAAATAGATCCTTCCGGACGAATCATACTCCAGGTCATTGGGTGACTGTAATCCTTTGCCATTATACGATTCAGCAATGGTGCTTTTCACTCCTGTTTTCATATCCACTTTTGTCACCTTTCCGCTTCCTCCTTCACAAATCAACAGGTTGCCTACCGGGTCAAACCGGAGTCCGTTGGCTTCATTGGAGGCATCATTGAAAACAGAAAGATTTTTGGTATTGGGATCCCACTTGAGAATCTTATTTACTCGAATGTTAGTGAAATAGACGATCCCATTGCTATCAACAGCGGGGCCTTCTGTAAAAACCTGCTCATCTTCAATCCTGGTTTCTACTTTCATCTCACCGGTAAAAATGTCTGATCTCAACCCCTGATATCGATCTGTTTTTTCCCGCACTTGTGGAGATCCCTTTTGTGGGTTTTTGGTGCAGCTCGCAAAACCAATTGCCATTATCAGGATAAGAACGTAGGGGTAGTATTTTTGAATCATGGGTAAGTTGTCTGGAACTAAATTTCAATTTAATCCAGAATTGTGAGATTAATGAGGTTGGCGCTGAGCTAAATGGCTTCAGGCAGTTTATTACTCAAATATGATTTACGTCATACTTGGGTACAATTGTCTTTTTTAATTTCGGGGCCAACTATGAAGCATATACTATACCCCCTGATGATGATTTTCATTATAAGTAGTTGCTCGCAACCCGAAAAGAGACTTTCTAAGAAAAAGTCATCTAAAACAGCGCTGGAAGTTATGAGATCAAATGACTGTTTTAGCTGTCACAGTATTGAAGACTACACTGGTGTGCCGTCTTACAAGATGATTGCAGAGCGGTATGATCCCGATCCGCAAACGATCACTGACCTGTCTACCAAAGTCCTTGAGGGTGGGGGCGGAAAATGGGGTAGTGCCCAGATGGTCAAGCATCCGCTGCTCAAATCCAGAGACGTCAGGAACATTATAAAATGGGTGCTATCACTGGATGCAGATTCGGTTGTTTCGAAGCTTAAGCCTCAAAACACTACTGTTTATACGGATACCCTGCATCCCTACATCATTACCATCTTTGATAATAATCAAAGAACCTTTACCGGCTCAATGGATGAGATCAACCTGGTCGGTAATGAGCACATCAAACCAAATAATCAGGTTCTTATCAAAGGGACAATCTCAGTGACACAGTGTGGTAAGCATTTCTTTTATATGAGAAAAAGTGGGCCAGGAAAGATGAACAAGGAAGGTAGTATGGTCATTTCAGATCGGCCTGATGACAACGAGATCATGCTGGAACTCGACCCTGGGAAATATCCTTTTGAGATTGAATATACTGCCAAAAGTGATTCAGATACGCTTTCCCTGTTTTGGTTGCCGGAGAGTAAGGATTATTATGAGGTGATGAGATAAATTATTTTACTGGAATGGGCAGATTATGCATACGTAGAAAAGATAGCTTGTCCCAGTAGCCCCGTTGAAACTTGATCTTACCCTCAATTACCTGGAAAAATCCACATCCTCTTAATCCTAATGGATCTTTCCATTCCAGGATAGCCTGGGATCATATAGAACCTGGGAATGTGTGGCTTATCTTCTTCGTCCTGTCCTTTAATTAAAGAAGACTACAATTCTGGTAGGCCCACTTCTTTTCTCCGTTCGTTAACATTTGAATAATCTTTTATTGGGAACGATTCTAGTTTTCCATTTACCATCCTGGATTGTGTCCCATAAATTTGGTCTTTTCCCTCCTGAACTAGCATACGATCTATCATTGTTGCTGCGAAAGCCGGATTGGATTCCCCAATCTCAACAGATTTTTTAAGTAAGGGAAAATATGTTTTTCTGATTTCACTATCCAAAGCATGCTGTATGGTAATAAATAGGACTCTGTTCCCAGTATCTCCTATTTCACTCTTTCCAAGCCAGCCATGTTTATCAATGATGGACATAACAACTGCCAATGCTGAGGAGTCAAATTTTTGAATTAATCTGTCCAGAGAATCCATCGCAGGAGAACCAAAACCAAATTGTTTTACAGTTGGCATTATCTGGTCCCTAAGTTTTAAGTTTTGCTGATCAAGATCCAAAAGAATTCCTTTAATTGAGTCAAGATCTTGACTAAACAGCATAAAGGAAGCAAGGAAAAGATATGAAGTTAAAAAGTATCTCAAAACAATCTACCTCACTTCAACCTTCCCCGATCCCAATATGGCACTATGCTCGCAAGAAACCCAATAAGCACTATGATGATAACTAATAGCATATTTTAAAGATAGTGAAAATATGCTACTGCGTTTTGTGCAAAAGAAAAATATTTCCGAACTATGTTAGATCAGAGATCTCAAAATATTGCATAACTTACATAACTGTTTAGTGGCCACAATGAAGAATTATCTAATCATCTCAGCGTTTATCTCCATCAGTTTGTTTGCTATTGCAGCTGCAACTTGTCAACATGTTCGTGATGTTGGTTTCAATATAGGAGGTGGGCCGGTATTCCACACTGACCTGGATTCTGATTATAAATACTACGCCTACTCTGTAGGGGGAAACATTCAACTATCTTTTATCCATAAAGGAAATTTTTCTTTCGGAGTGCAGGCGGGCTTACAGCAAATTGTGCAAAAATTTCAAATCACGGAATTTCGCTGGAATGTCATCTATCACCAATATATGGACCCTTTGAGACTTGCGGATAATAATCAACCAGATGTTTGGGTCTCCAAAAATTATCTGTGGCAGTTCCTCCTCAATTCAAACTATCAATTTCAAAACAGCATCATACTTGAAGGATCTATAGGAGCAAACCTGATAATAAACGGAGCCGATAAGCCTTATGTGGATGCCATACCTTTAATTGGGCTGGGTGGAGGATACCTTTTCAGGGTTACAAAGTCAATCTCAATTCCATTGCAACTTAAGACGTGCTACGAGTTTAATCCAAGAATCGAAAGTGGTACCCTCAAAATTTATGGTGGTTCACTATATCCCGCGATCTATTCAGGTATTGTCTTTAGTTTGGACAAGTAATGACCTACTCATGTTTTATTCCTTCCTCCACAGTTGAACAAATTCGGTTTTTCCTGTATCTTTTCTCCTGTTTTCTGAAATGAATTCGACACGAATCCTTGCCGGACCACAAGCTGTATTTCCCCTCATACTCATCTGGGCCAGAATTCTCTTTATTACCTGGAAACAAACGATTTCTCTAAGCTCGTTCTTCCACGTTATTAGAAGTCTATTAGAAGAAAGAAAAAAACTGGTCCATTCCAGAATGATTCATAAAATCATTAAGGTGGATGGCAAATATTTCTGGAATATGAATGCTCCTGCCTGGCCCTCTCCAGCCTTTGACAGGTTCTTTGAGTTCACGATCCAACAACTAAGAGACGGAATTAAATCTGACGACCGTGTCCGCTTTGTGATGCTGCTGATCACCAAGAAATGTCCCCTGAACTGTGAGCATTGTTTTGAATGGAATGAACTTAACAAAAAGGAAACGCTTAGCCTGGAACAGCTGGTCCGCATTGTAGAAAAATATCAGTCTTTGGGCGCCTCACATTTTCTCCTGGGTGGGGGCGAGCCTCTGGTAAGGTTTAATGACCTGCTGGAGGTAGTGAAATCTGGTCATAAGCTTTCCGATTTTTGGATCTCGACGTCTGCATATCATCTCTCCTACGAAAAAGCCACGAAGCTCAAAGAAGCCGGCCTCCGTGGTGTTTCAATCAGCCTGGATCACCACCTGGAAGAGTTGCACAATGCCTTCAGGGGCCATTCACAATCCTATGAAAATGTGATAGAGGGGATAAAAAATGCCCAGCAGGCCGGATTGGCTGTAGCTTTGTCGGTTTGTACCACCCGAACATTTGCTACCCGGGAAAACCTCCTGAAATATGCGGAACTGGCCAAAAGAATGAATGTTGGTTTTATTCAGTTGTTGGAGCCCCGAGCTGTTGGAAGATATGCCGGAAAAGATGTGCAATTGCTCCCGCAACATTATCAGGTATTGGATGAGTTTTACCTGCAGCTAAACCATCAAAAAAAGTATCAGGATTTCCCCCTGATCCTCCACACCAGCTACAATCAAAGGAGATTCGGTTGTGATGCTGCCGGGCAGAACAGTATAACAATTGACACGGATGGGTACATCAACGCGTGCCCATTCTGCAGAAGCAAAACCAGACATGCCCTGGACGATAATGCCTCTTCAGCATCCGACCTGATACAGCAAGAAGGTTGTTATAAATTTGAAAATAGAATGAAGGAAAATACAATTAGTGAACAGGTTTTTTGATTGGGTTGTTTAATCGATATGCTAGAAAAATCTGACCATTCATATTAATCTGCCGGGGTTTATCATAGTCAGCATATATTTTGTTGAATATAGAGTTACCAATAGCTTCGAATTGATACCGAGAACGTGTAGTAGCGTTGGTAGACACAACATTTAGTTGAGTTGATAAATTAATATTCTGTGTAATATTTAATAAAAATCCAAGAGCTAATCCGAATTGAAAATAGCTCTCAGTCCGCTTTTCCAAGAGGATTGAATAATTTGCCTCGTAAAGCTGTGAATTTTGATCTTCATATCTGAAGAATTCTCTGAGGTGGTAATATCTAAGACTGCCAATGCATAAAAACGGTGCAAAATACGGAGAGAAAACTCGCTGATAACCCGGATATATTCTTGAGGAAAGATTTACCTCGAATAGAAGTTCAGGAATGAAAGGAACTTTAAAAAAATACAGATCCCTGATGGTATCTTCTGAAAAAGACTGCTTACCTGTACCTACCCTGCTCATTGCAGAGAGACCAAGCCTTTCGGTAACGAAATATTCTACCCCTATACCAATGCTTGAGTTGTAAGGGTAGGCATTTGAAGCATTAAGAAAAGGGGACGGGGCATCAAAGAATGGAGATAAGGCATCAATCTGAATCATCCATAGACCATATTTAGTTCTCTCTTCAAATAGAAGGTCATTACTTTGATTGATACTCTGTGGTCTTTTCACATTATGTGTGGGACTATTAAAGAAATCTTTATCCAGTTGGCTGGTTGAATCAAATCCAATTGCTGATAAATTTGAAAATAACATAACCCTAACTGGCCCTTCATTACCCTGGAAAGCTACTTTACCACCCAAAGAATCGATAGCTATTATTTTTCCTATTTCAATATTTCCTCGCTGGTAGTAGAGCGTATCCTGTGCTCGTGTGAAAGATGAAGCTAAAAGTAGCAGAATCAGTACCCTGTAAATGAAATGATTTCCCATCGGTGAAAATGTTTTACAACGACTTTTAAACCATTATTCAATAGCTCAAGTATCCATTATGGTTCCCTTAGCTGGCCACCAAAACGGCAAACAAGGTAAACCTGAAATCTAACATTCCCGGTCCTGTATCTACTATCGTAAATACCTTCAAAGGCATATCCACCGCCGGTATTATCAAAATAATACTCATTCGACGACATTGTTGTGTTGGTAGAGACAAAAATGAGCTGTGTAGAAAGGTTGATACTCCTGGTAAGATTCATCAGAATCCCTGCCGCTGCCCCCCACTCAAAATAGTTGTTAGTCCTGCGATCTAGCATAATTGAGTAAGAATAATAGTAGTCCTCACCTATTTCATAATACCGGTTAAAATCCTTTCGATGGTAGTATATAAGTTCTCCGAAACCTATGAATGGTGAGAAGTAAGGGGCAAACTTCTTTTGACTAAATGGATAAAAACGTGTTGCCAACTCAAATTCATGATCCATTTCTGCAAAGTATGGAATTGGGTAGTCGTAATTATTAGTTAAATTAATAGTGTCTGTTGAATGGGTTCCTACATTAGTGCCAAATCTGCCTATTACAGACAGGCTTAAACGATCCGAAAAAAAGTACTCAACTCCAATACCGATATTTGAATTCTCAGGGAAATTTAAGGGGTCATTTCTCCATGGCGAGAACAAATCGAACTGTACCAACCAGTTATTATATGTATACTTATTTTCTCCAAGGAAGGGGACATGCGTGTTGATCTCGTTTTTAGGAGCCTTAACCATCATTACTTCCTGAGACTTAAAAAAATCGTCATTTAAATGCTCCTGGTTGTCAAAACCGATTCGCCTAAGGGTCGAAAACAATAAAACTCTCGTCGATTGACCCTGTTGAAGCGCCACTTTTCCACTTGCTGAGTCAATGTCTATAATATTTCCTACAGCAAGGTTTCCATTCTTATAGTACAGCGTGTCCTGAGCAATACCTTTTGTCATACACACAAAAGACAGCACACCTATCACAAAAATTGAATTTCTATTCATTGCTTGAGATAATTACGGATTTGAGATAATCATCGTACAGCTGCTTAGATTGCCTGGACATTTCACCCTGTTTTCTGTACTTCAACAGCTTGGTTACCTGAGGGGATCCGGTGAGATTGAAATTTGACTGGTAGTAACCTTTGCTATGAAGGATAAGAGTCCTATTCAATCCAGGCTCGCTTGCGATTGGTTCATAAACTACTTCTGTGTAATCCCCCGGATTTAAATGATCCATATAAACCCCATCAGAATAAGAAAGGGATTCAATAAAGTCAGTACCATCGTGTCCCATGGCTTTTGCAGGCTTCAGGGTTTTATAATCGCTGACATTTTTATTTTCCAGGTCAAGGGCCACGTAATCCAATTCCCAAAACATAAAACCTGACCTGAGTCTAAATTCAACAGGATTTCCATCAGCCGAAAAATCTACTGGGAGTACGATTGTGGTGTAATTGATTTCACCAATGAGGTCGATGAAACCAACATTCTTCCACTTGCTACTTTCCCTGATTTCAACAGCCAAGGGGATTCCCTGTGACCTGGCCCACTCCAATGTTTTGTCACCCGATCTCTCCTGGCTCTTTTCTGACCACCTTCCGTAATAGTTACCAAATTTTGAAATGAATTGTTTGTATACCAGACCCCCCCAGGTTGTGTTTTTAAGTTTCAACACCAGGTTGCCATTCACCTTTTCCTGTGGAATGGAATCAAAGGTCAGATAGAGATCTGATAGGTCATTTTCCCCTGGCACATTGAACCCGAATGGAATATCATCCTGTTCATTAATCTCAAAAGAGTAGTCTTTACTGTCAGCAGTTAGAGTTTGTGAAGGAACAATGGGATCTCCGATAGAATAAATATTTCCATTCGCATCCGGAGCGATGATGGTACCCGGTGGGTGTTGTATGACAAGTAATTCGAGTAAATCGGTATACTGCAACTCCAACTCCTCATTGATTATTTTAATCAACGCCTGATTTGTCAGATAATCCGGCAAAATCTTATAATCATGTCGTTCCAGTCCTTTTGTTACCGCACCGGTAAATAAGGAAGTCTCTAAAGCATATTCTTTCCCATCATAAACATATACATGTGGGCAATTGCAAATAATAAATATGTAGATGGATACCACTACTATGAAGGCCAGTCCAGCTATTCCTGCATTCGTAAGGGTCGTTACCGTGCCGTCAATATTGTAGACAACAGCTTTTTCTATGGCAGATCCGTGAATAGATATCTTGTCATTTTGCAAGTCATTGTACTCGTTGATATAAAAATGAACCTGGCGTGAATACCGGGCTTTCTCTCTCAACACCTTGGTCTGTCCCAAAGCAATATTTGAATAAAGTGCGTGAATGGTTGAGTTTACCGGAACAACCTGGCCATAAACCATATCTTCATTAATGTTTAGCTCTACTGAAGATAACTGCCAGGTGTCGTCACCAAAGTGAATCAGAAATGTGTAGGCATCCGGTTTGTATTTACTGAAATCGGCTATGGGCTTTTCCGAAACAGGTTTTTGCCTGGCTTTGTAAAAGACACATCCGGTAGTGTAGGTACAAATACTGATGAGAAGTAATACCGAAATGACTCGGGTCAGGATGATCCTGTTTCTGAGGAAAGACAACAATACAACGTGCTTGTGCATAGCTATCAACATTAAAATTGAAGACTAACTTAAATCATCTTCTCATGCTTTTAAAACTGGATTTTGCGGTGGTCATCTTAAAATTTGCAGTTTTTACTACACGCTAAAAACATCATACAACTTAACGAAATATCACCCCTTCCTCATCATTTTCATCGAAAACCATCCAAGCAACAAAATGATAACTACCATCACTGCCCACAGCCAGGTTTTACTTTCAAAAAGTGGCTTAATGCCAGACTCCTCAGTCCGTCCGATCTTCTGTTCCTCGCCCAAAGTCAGGACAGTCATATACTCCGGTATCTTCTCAGCAAAAAATCCAATGTCATAACTGGGCTTTATAGTTTGCTCTTTCCCATACACCAGGAAATAATCGGCTTCACGGGCAAATCGTGTCTGCAGTTCATGTATATAACCTTTCACCTTTACTGCTCCGACATTTAGAGGCTGATTGTCTCTATTGCTAATGATAATCCTGAGTTTTTGCAGAATCTTACTACCTAGTTCAAACTCATTTTCTTCGAGGGAATTCAACGTACCAGTCGCAATTGTTCTGTAGTTGTATTTCCAACCCTGCTCTGTACTGAGGCTATCCACCAGATACTGGATAGTGACAGGTCTGTAGTAGTCAAGTGTATCTGTCACTACTACCCGAATATGGCTAACAGGAACCGGGTGTTTCAATTCAACCTCCACTTCGGTATCCCGTGATTGTTCTTTTTCCTGAGCGCTCAATTTATGAACTTCATAATCTCTGAAAATGCCTTCTTTCGTTTCATTTCTTGAAATGGTTACAGAAGAGAGTTCCGGCTTCTCTTTGCTTTTGACAAGTATCCTAAAGTAACGATACTTTGAAGGAGGGAAAGTCAAATTTCCATACTTGAAATCGACATAGTCATTGCGAATGGACAAAATTCGATAATCCTCCAAAATGGTAAACCATTCCTTCATATCCTGGCTTCCTTCCAGCAAAATCTGCCATTCAAAATTGGTTTGAGTGAAGTCCAGCTTTATTTGATTGATCGGCTCCTTAGAGGGTATCTCAAAGGTGAAAAAATATCCTTTTTGATTATGTGAAACGTTGAGCTCATTAAATGAAATTTCTTTGGTGTGTGTTTCTTCTTTTGTCAGGCGAAGGAGGTAGGGAGCTTCAATCGTATCTTCCTCCGGGGTGATCCCATAAATCCTAATATCCGAGAGATTCTGTTTCGTTTTCCCAAAAATCTCATCAGGCAAAACCAACTTATGCCATTGGTTTTCAATTCCCGATAAGTCTCTCTTGAATTGGTAATCTGTCATTTGAGCTAATGACGTCATTGACAGCGTGACAAAAAGAAAACTAGCGATCCCCCTCATCAGAAATAACATGCTTGTATTTATTATACAGAAACGAAATAATCAACAACAACACACCCAGAAGCACAAACACTATCGTTTTGGCAATGGTATTGAGGTGGGATATATCGTAGAAAAACAGTTTGATCAGTGTCACCCCAAACAAAGAGATGGCACCAATCCGAAGGTGCTTTTTGCGCTTCCAAATGCCCAGCACAATCAGGATCAGCGCATAAGATCCCCACAGAATGCTCAGGCCCAGCTTATATGATTGAGTGAACGCTGCAATGTCCAACCAGTGGATCAACTCGCTGCTCAAAACCCACAGGATAGTGACATGTAGCAAAATGTCAAAAGTCAGGGCAAAATCCCTTTGCATGAATTCAACCCTGTTGTATTCATAGCTGGTGATTAAAGTCAATGCAACAAAAACAAACGAAACATATCGGATCACCAGATTGAAAATACCACGATTATAGTATTCCGATAAATGCTGATCCAGGTAGCTTTCTCTCAATTCACTTAGCACAAATAAACCCTGGATAAGGAAGATAGCTAACATCAATGTGATAAGGCCAAATGTGATCAACCCCAATTGCTGATTNTTAATCTTTTTAAAGTTGATCCATGCTAAAATTGATACAAACAACAAGGAATAATTGATGATCCATATTGTTTTAAATCCTGGTAGGTCTTCATTCCAATAATTCCTGTATTGCTCTGTATCAATGGAAATTTCCGAGGCCGCATGCAGCTGGTTCCAATAGTTCGAGATTTCCAATCGAAAGGCGTAGTATATGGTGATAAGTAAAATGGCCGGGATTGAAAATGTAATAATATTCGAGATGCGTTTTTGGGCTGTCAGTGCAGATGCATATTCCTTATTTTGATTCAGGAAATTAATAAAACCAAAGGCTCCAATAAACAGCACCGAAGTTAAAAAATGTATATTGATCAGCGGCATAAACTGCGATTCAACATCATCATAGTAATATCGGTCATAAACATTCGTCCAATCCTGAACAATGCTGAGAAATGCCAATAGCATCAAGGGGTAAGAAATTATCTCATAAATACGGACATTTTTAGTCCTACCAATCCAAAACATCAGGGCCGCTTCACTCGCCCAAAGTAGCGTCACCCAGTTTCCGTCCAGCTGAACCGGAATTGCAAGGGTGATGAAAACCAAAACCAGACCTGAAACCAGGTAAAACAGGTTTCTATCAGCAAGTTTTTGACGATAAATAATTGTACTAACTACAAAATGAATGAGCGCATTGGCTAACGTGAACAGACCCACCAATTGTAATCCTGTCTCGTGGTTGCTGAGGAAATTATACCCCAGGCCATAGTAGATAAATGAATTGGCCAGCAATAGCAGAATATCCAGTCTTTCAAATTCCTCCTTCTGAAGCAGCTTATAGCCCAGGAAAGTGAGATAGAAAATGCCAAAAAATATGGAACTGAATGTCAACGCCAGGGCAAAGTGGTCGCTCGTTTGATATTCAGTCACTGACCAGGCAAAAAAGATCAGCCAGGTGAGCCCAAAAGCAGAATAATAAAGAGATTTCCAATATTTCTTAAAAGCAATGACCAAAATCCCACCATTGATAATGGTCATATAGGTAAAAAGGATGGCTACTTTGCCAGATCCTTCACTTAGCAGAAAAGGAACCGCATAGGCACCAACCAGTCCAATTAGTGCTATCACATGTCTGTTGTAGTTGATGGCGGCTACCACCGTGAAAGCTGTAAACAGTACCATGATACCAAAAGCTGGTATCTGAGGGATGAGATTGTAAAAGCTATAAGCGGCAAACGTCATAAAATACATGATGGCCATAGCCCCGCTGAGCAGAACAGCACTGAAATTCTCGTATTTCTTTTTCAGTTTGATAGCAAAACCCAGCAAACCTATTCCAACCAGGTACCCTAAGATTATTCTTGTCAGTGGACTGATCAGCTGATGATCAATTGCATACTTGGCACCAATGGCTACTCCAATAATGGTGATAGCAATACCTATTTTATTGATCAGATTCTCACCAATGAATTTTTCGATATCAGATTTGCCAGTAGGTGGTCTGTTGACCGGTGATTCTGGTTTTTTTGCTGCCTCAGTTTTTTCTTCAGCTTTGGCTTCCAGATTTGATTCAGCAATGAACTGCTTGGTAGCTTCCTGAATCACCGCTTCATTTCCCTTCGATTTCATTTGCCCGATCTCACCACGCAAATGGTCAATCTCTTTGGAAAAATTCTCCTGCTTTTTAAGAAGCAGATCCAGCTTTTCCAAAAGTTGATTGATTTTTTCCTGATCGTTGGCCATTGGGTAATTGTGGGGTTCGAGTAGTGAAACGCTGGTTTAGATGGTCTTAGTATTTTGGAATATACCTACCTTAAAGCTAGCTATTTCCGGGATCATTTCTTCATGAATTTACCCAGGGAGATTCTTTCTCACCGTCTCAGCCAAACTTTTAGGGGCCACTTCACAATAAGCAGTGGTCACTGCGTCTTTAAAAATCTCTTTGCTTGTTCGATTCAAATCGATGAATGTCCAGCCTTGTTTTCCCCACTTATTATCAACCGGAGAAATACCGTGGTCGCCCAGTGAAAAAACATCCTGATCTTCCGGTGTAAGTTTGATCGTCACTCTGTTTTTCTTTTGATCAAAGGTTGCAAAAATCTTTCCCTTCACCCGAAACGAAGTTTTCTCAAAATGGGGCTCCTCTGTGACTTCAGGAAAGGAGGTGGCCAGAGATTTTAAGTCGTCGAAGGAGATCATTCTATGTTAGATTATCGAGGATGATGAAGTAAAAAACCTTTTCCAACAATTTAAAAAAAGACTGCCCAATATTGAGCAGTCTCTGTTTTTAAATGTTCGATTGAATCTCTAACTGTTCTCCGCTTTTGGAAGCATGTAAATTTTGCTGAGACTACGATAAACAGCGACGACACAGATGTATTCAACTCCAATGAGCCAAAAGGAAGGGTGACTAAAAAAGGTAACATGATTTCCACCAAAGGGAATAATGAACATTGGTACCGTGATGCAAGCATCGAGTACAATTGTTACCAAAAACATACTAGTTCCTAGCAGAAATCCATTCGTTTTGGGCTCCTTAAGATAGTAAAACCAGGCTCCAAGCGTTGCAGCCGGGATTATCATTACAAATAATACCAGATTGGCTTGCTGATTCGCATCGGTCATTACCGGAACAAAATAGGAAGCTACAAATGTAGCAACACCAAGTGTCCAGGCTACGATTGCTGACAGAACCGCCCTTTTGATATTTAGATTGTTCATAAACCCCACGATCTAGATGGTCTGAGGAATAGATTGATTCCAAACACCGGAAGCAACTGTTTTTTCTACATAGGCATCAAAGTCAGTTGCAGGTCTACCCAGCACTTTTTCGATGTCATGAGAAATCACCTGGTTATCTGTGTTTCCAAGTACTTCTTCAAACAGATATCCGAAAAGCCAAACATATGAGTCCGGAAGACCGGCACCTTTCATTCCTTCTTTAAATTCCTCAATAGAAATCGGTTGAAAATGGATGGGCTTGCCAATGCCTTTTGACATGGCTTCCACCGCCTCCCCGAAAGTCATCTTCCGTGGTCCGGTAACAGTAATCGTCTGGCTATTAAAGCTGTCATCCACCAACACTTTTGCCACTACATCAGCGATATCTCCTGCATCTACAAATGGGATCTCGGCTTCAGCCATGGGGAGCGCCACCTGCCCAGCCAGCACAAAATCCAGGAAAGCCCCTTCACTAAAGTTTTGATTGAACCAGGATGCTCGCACCAAAGTGTAGTTCAACCCGGAATTGGCCACAATCTGCTCACACGCTTCAGCTTCTGTTTCTCCTTTGCCTGACAGAAGCACGACCTTTTCCAGGCCTTCCTTAAGTGCCGCAGCTGTAAGTGCGTTGATTGCATCCCTCGCTCCAGGCACTGCCAGGTCAGGGTAATAAACGATGTAGGCTCTGTCCATTCCCTTGAGTGCTTGCGCATAAGTAGAAGGGTCGGCCCAGTCAAAAGAAGGAGTACCCTTCCGAGATCCAATGCTCACCTGGTGTCCTTGCTGGGTGAGTCTTTTGGCTACGCGGCTACCAGTCTTTCCAGTTCCGCCAATTACTAAGATGTTGTGTTCCATTTTTATTTGAGTTTAGACTATTAGGTTCCAATTAATTTTTTGCATCCACAAAAAGGGCGATTAATGCCAGGAGGAAAGACCCCACCGCAAAAACCGTCCTGAACAGGTGGAATCGATTCCACTTTGATTCGTAGTATGCTCTGAACTCGGCTATTTTCTCTTGTGAACTCTCCGCTATTTTGAAAACATCCAGCTGATCATTCAAAGGGACATTTCCCATGCCTGTCACTCCGATAGTCCCAACCAAATAGGTGACAGACGCGGCAAGTAACAGCATGAAGCGCCAGGTATTGGAAGGGTATTCATAGATGGAGGCAAGGCCGAGAGCAACAATACTTCCGAAAAAAATCAGGAAGAATGCCGGATTGAGGATCGCCTGGTTGATGGCCTGCATGGTCTGCAGGTAAGTAGAATCCGAAATTTTTTGTGTTCCGGGAATAACAGAAACTGACCAGGCATAAAAAAGGCCAGCAGATAGCCCTGTGAGTGCAACTGCACCAAACAGGACAAGTGATTTAATAGATATTTCCATGATTAAAATAATTTTTGAGTGAAAAGCCATTTTTCGAGTGTGCGGTATTCTTCCTGAGACAACCTGATTTCGTCTCCCTTCGGCATTCTCTTCTCCAGAAATACCTGTTTGTATATTTTGGGTGCCCGTTTTCCTATATTCTTCTCCTTGAAAATCATGAGTGGGTTTTGCCTGCGATGACAGACATTGCATTTGGTTTCGAGGATAGTCAGCGCTTCCTTACTAAGCTGATCTTTATAGGAGTTCCACCCAAGAGAAACTGATGCGGATTGCGAACTATTAAGATCTGATGAGTTCAAAATAAGGAAGGCAACGATCAGGCCGGGCAGCAACATTTTGAAGGATGGCTCTTTCATTTTAGTTCTGTTTTTAATGATAAGAGCAAAACTGAAGGTTGCTACATCCTCCTTCTTGACATTTCCCGCCAATGTTTTGACACTTTAGGCCAAAAGCGCGTAGAACTACAAATCGTTTCTAAATTCTACCGGAGATTGATCTGTCCAGCGCTTGAAGGCCCTGTTGAAAGCACTCTGCTCAGAAAAGCCCGTTTCAAAAGCGATCTCTGCAATGCTTCGATCAGTATACCGAAGCAGCTCTTTAGATACTTCTTCCTGGGCTCTTTGGATCAGATCACGAAAGGTGACCCCATTCTCCGAAAGCCTTCGGGTCAGAGTACGATTGCTCATTCCCATATGCTCCCCAATCTGGAAAATACTTGGAATGCCACTTGGCAGGGCGTCCTTTATCAGCTTTTCAACATCTTCGGTCAGCTTGTGGCTACTCACCTGGATTCCCTTGGTTTCTTCCTCGACCCGTTCCACTAGAAACTGATTGATGCTATAGTCTGCCTTAGCCGTTCGGGTCTCCAGCTCCGTAGTTTTATAGGTAATCGAATAATAGGGCTGATTAAACAATATGGGGCAATTAAACACTTTATGATAACTGCTCAAGTCTTTGGGCGCATTGTGTTTAAAAGTGACTTGGGTCGGATTAATGTCCGTTTCTGTAATGGCTCGCAGCACTACAACGGTAGCAGAAAGTGTTGCCTCATTGGATAACTCCAAGCCCTTTCGATGAGGTTCGCGATGCAACAGAATATCCGATAATTCACCTTTCTTTCTGACTTCAAAAAAATAAGTGTTGGACAGCAGTTTCATATACCGCTCACTTCGGTCAAAGATCTCTCCCGCCCAGGTGCATGTTCGCCAGGAAAGACCCAGTACCCCATAGTCTTCTATCTTCATTTCACTACCCACTCTCACGGAGAATCCGGGCCCCAGCTTCTTATCCAATCGTTCGTGCAGCTCAAAAAAATGGTCAGCGGGCACCGCCTGTATGTTGTCCAATGCATCAAAGGGAGTGGGCAGGTGCATGAAGTCTTCCCAACTCATACCTTCGGTGATGGCATAGTTGATTACTTTTCGATAGAGATTTATCGAGATGTACTTCATCAGGAGACTTCCTTTTGATTGGTTTAGGCGATTCGCCTGGGGATTGGGTCACCGCTACAAGTATTTAAAACTAGCTAAATCAGTGAAGAGATGCAATAAGACATTAGTCCGAATACCCTCATTTTACTGTATAATCTTTACAGGCTACCGCAGGCAGGTTAGCGCCTCATATCACTTATCTTTGTTATTATGGATAGTAACCCCCTTTGGATCTTTCAACTAATCGGTCGGCTCCACCCTATGATCGTCCACTTTCCCATTGGATTGATCTTCGTTGCGCTGCTCCTTGAGATGCTCACGTATCGTGGCAAGCAAGGTCTTCGTGAAGGAATCTCCTGGCTGGTAAATTTTGGTGCCCTCTCGGCTATCATCGCTTCGATCATGGGTATACTGCTCATCAATTTCGACAGCTACGGCGGTGATCTCGTACTCAACCACCAAATCGCCGGGTTGCTCACCACGCTTTTTTCAATTATCACAGCCATCCTCCTCCATCGAGCTAAAAAAGCTGAAAATCCAAACTTCTTACTCTATCGCATATCACTCATCCTCACCACAGTAATCCTCACTGTTGCCGGACACCTGGGGGCCAGTCTCACCCATGGAGAGGATTTCCTGGCTGAGCTTCTCCCCGGAAAAGGTTCAAACTATGATAGCTCCAAGACAGGTGCTTTGCTGGCAGAAGTGAGTAACATGGACTCTGTCTCTATCCGCCAGCTTGATCGGATCAGCCTGGAGGTTAGGGCACTCTTTGCGCACAATTGCTATCAGTGCCATAGCGAAGAAAAGCAAAAAGGGGAGCTGGTGCTGGACTCAAAAGAAGGTGTTTTTGCTGGGGGAGAATCGGGTCCGATGTTCACCATTGGGGACGCCCAAAACAGTGAAATTATCCGAAGGATCACACTACCAAAAAATCACGATGAGGTGATGCCTAAGAAAGGTAATATTCTTTCTCCTGACGAAGTAAGCCTGATCAGTTGGTGGATTGATAACGGGGCTCACTGGGTAGACGGGGATATCAAGATTTTCCCGGAAGCACCGCTGGCACTTACCAAACCTGAACTACCTCCTGCTAAAGGCTCCATGCAGCATCCCATCGATCGGCTGGTGAATGCGTATTTTGAAAGTCACGGAATCAAATGGCCGGAAGTGGTGGATGATAAAAAATTCATCCAAAGGTCCTACCTGGATATCATTGGCTTATTGCCAACTCCTGCACAAATCCAAAAGTTTGAAGGAGACACTGATCCGAACAAAAGATCAAAGTTGATACAATCTTTGCTCAGCGATGACCACAACTACACTCAACACTGGATCAGCTTCTGGAACGACATCCTGAGAAACGACTATTCAGGTACTGGATTTATTACGGGTGGTCGCAAGCAGATCACCGATTGGCTCTACTCTTCCTTGCAGGAAAACAAACCTTACCACCTGATGGTGAAAGAGCTAACCAATCCTTCAGAAGATTCAGAAGGTTTTATCAAAGGTATTCAGTGGCGTGGCGCCGTAAATGCCAGCCAAACCACCTCCATGCAGGCAGCCCAAAACATTGGCCAATCCCTAATGGGTATGAATGTGAAGTGTGCCTCCTGCCACAACAGTTTTGTCAGCAACCTCACCCTTGCGCAGACCTATGCATTCGCTAACATTTTCTCCGATACAACCCTGGAGCTATATCGGTGTGACAAACCTACTGGCAAGATGGCTCAGACCGAATTCATCTACTCGGAGTTGGGTTCTGTAGAAGCCGAAACCATCAAGGAGCGGTTAAAGCTGCTTTCAGAAGTGATCATCAAACCTGAAAATGGCCGATTGTATCGTACCATTGTCAACCGTATCTGGGAACGCCTTAATGGCCGGGGGATCGTGGAACCCCTGGACGAAATGGACAACGAACCTTGGAACGGGGAGCTACTCGACTGGTTGGCCAGCGACTTCATTGCCCATGATTATGACCTGAAATACCTGATCGAAAACATCATGACCTCTCGTGCTTACCAGCTGCCGGGTGTTGGTTACAAAGATCCACAGGCTATCAAGACGGAAAGATATGTGTATAAGGGACCTGTCATCCGCAGACTGACTGCGGAGCAGTTTACCGATGCAGTGAGCCAGGTGATCACCCCGGTTTATCACGCAGTAGCCTTTGATCCTTCAGATGAAGATCAGGACTTTTCCAGGATCTGGCATCGGGAAATAGAATTCGACCGGGATGTATTGCCTAAGCCTGGAAAAAGATATTTCAGAAAGTCCTTTTCTGTTCCCGGAAAATCCCTGGAATCGGCCCCGGTATTGGTCTCTGTCGATCATTCCTACACACTTTACATCAATGAGCAAAAGGTTTTGTCTGACGATAACTGGAAGAATATCGGCAGAGCCGATGTTGGAAGCCTAATCGAAAATGGGAAAAACATCATTGCCATCGAAGGAGAAAACGAGGGGCCAATCCCAAATCCCGCCGGTATTTTGTTTCGACTGAAACTTGATTATGCTGACGGAACATCAGACACCATTGCTTCAGACAGGAGCTGGGTCAGTACCAAGGAGGTCTCATCAGAGGATTGGAAAAAAGGATCTTTTGACGACTCTGAATGGGAAGAAGTGAGAAGATTTGGTACCAGCGCCTGGGGCAAAATGGTCAATTTTACCTTTGATGAAAATGGAGACAAATTTGCCCGTGCATCCCTGGTGCAGCTTGATCCGTTCTTAAAAGCACTGGGCAGGCCGACAAGAGAAAATGTGGCTACAACACGTGAAGAACAGGCCTCTCTGCTTCAGGCACTTGAATTGACGAACGGTGAGTTCTTCAATAATTTACTGGAGGCAGGTGCAAAAAAATGGCTTTCAGAATATCATTCTGATCCAAAAGTGATCGCGGATAGTTTATACTTAAAATGCCTGGGGCGCTTACCAAGTGATACAGAGCAAAAGGTGATTCTTTCAGCCTTGGGAGACACACCCGATGAGGCAGCCGTCCAGGACCTTTTTTGGGCCACTTTGTTATTACCGGAATTTCAATTTATCAATTAGTACTCATGAGATCAAACATTGAAATACAAAGAAGGGAGTTTATCAAGAAAATGGGACTGGCATCCGCAGCAGCGATGTCGGCCTCGATTCCCGCTAGCAGCTTTCTATCTTCCTGCTCCGGGCCGAAGATCCCATCAACTGCTGATTCCGTTATCCTATTGTGGATGGCCGGCGGTATGGCTCATACAGAGACATTTGATCCGAAAGCATACACACCATACACCAAAGGTGTTGAGAGCAAAAGGGTTTTAAGTACTTTTCCTAAAGTACCTACAGCTGTTGATGGTTTGTATTTTTCTGAAGGGCTGGAGTCTGTCGGAAGTGTGATGGATCGAGGAGCCATCATCCGGTCTTATCGCTCTGCTGACCTGGGTCATATCCTGCATACCCGACATCAGTACCACTGGCATACCTGCTACGAACCTCCTCAATCAGTGCAAATGCCTCATATCGGGGCCTGGATTGCCAAAGAGCTAGGACCCAAAAATGAAGTGATCCCTCCTTTCATTGCTTTGGGACAAAGATTCACAGTGGGTGAAGCTGAAGAATTAAAAGCCTTTCACTCCGCAGGTTTCCTGGGAGGTGAATATGGTCCTTTTCTGATCCCGGATCCATCTGCAGGGATGCAAAGTGTTCGTCCTCCTCAGGGAATGGACATCAAAAGGTTCGAAGCCCGAAACAAGCTCTACAAAGAACTGACGAATAAAAGCCCGATAGGAGACCTGGGAAGCGACTATCAAAAAGAATCTTTAATTCGATCAATGGAGCAGTCTTATAGACTTCTCAACTCCCCAGAAGTCAAGGCTTTTGATCTCTCAGATGAACCTGAAAAGAAATATGAACAATATAATACAGGTCGCTTTGGTTTGGGATGTCTAATGGCCAAAAGACTTGTGCAACAAGGTGCTCGCTTTATCAGTGTTTCCACAGAATATGAACCGTTTCTTGGTTGGGACACCCATGAAAATGGACATATCCGGGCTAAAGCAATGAAACAGGCCATTGACAAGCCTATCGCACAGCTGATCAAAGACCTGGAAGAAAGCGGTCATCTGGGTCGAACATTGATCATCCTGGCCAGCGAGTTTAGCCGGGATGCCATTCTTGAAGGTCGTCCTGGTGAAAAAGTGAAAGATCAGGTCACGGTACCTGATGTCATTGAAGATGAAAAATATTATGGCATGCATCGCCATTTTACGGATGGAGCATCAATCCTCATGTGGGGCGGAGGTGTTGAAAAAGGCCTCGTCTTTGGTAAAACAGCAGAAGAAAGACCATGTTCATCTATCGAGGATACAGTGGTAATTGACCAGGTTCATCAGAGCATTTATCACGCTCTGGGAATTCCGCCGGAAACCCACTACACAATCGAAGGACGACCGGTTTATACCACCCCGGATGGAAATGGAGAGCCGATCTTGCGGTTGTTTGGGAATGAAGCTAAAGCTTAAAACTCCAATGATGTCTTATCTTTTGATCGCTGGGTGAGAAAAAGCTGATGTAACCTTTCGCGGACAGGCTGATTTTGCTCGGCTACATCTGTGGCCTCGGTGGGGTCATTTACCAAATTAAACAATTGCCAATCCTCCGGACTGTCTGGTTCATCAGTACCATAAATAACAATTTTCCAGTCTCCATTTCTGAGAGCCCAGCGATTAATGGTACTGTTCCAAGTCCAGTAGAAATCACGTCTTTCAATCTCCTCATCACTAAGCAGAGCGGGGGAAATATCTACTCCGTCTAGCTCCAGGTTCCCAAGGTCCTGCCCAACTACACTCGCCAGGGTTGGCAGCCAATCAATTACATGAACAGGATCATTCACTTTTTTTGGTGCGATATGACCCGGCCAATTGGCAAATCCAGGCACATGGATGCCTCCTTCCCAAACATCCAACTTGCTCCCCCTCATGGGTATTTCCTGGTTGAAATCCGTAAGGTGTAAATCATCCGGATACGCATTTCCAGGCCAGTTCACCTGGGGTCCATTATCTGAGGTAAAAAGTATCAATGTGTTTTCTCTTTGCCCTGATTTATCCAGGGCTTTTACAATTTCTCCAATGGCATAATCTACGTGGTGTACAGCAGCCATTAACAATCTTTTTTCCGGATCAGGTTCTGATTGGATTTTTCCAGCAGGGTCATTGAACCATTCGATTTCATCCTCATTTAGCCATCTGGTAGTATCCTTCGGATCAAGCTGAGTGGGTCGATCAATGAATCTCCCCCTTTCGTCTAATGGTGTATGCGGAGCATGAAATGCCAAATACATAAAATATGGATCTGAATGTTCTTTGGAGATATATCTGATAGCTTCCTGCGACACCAGGTCGGTTGCATGGACCCCATTCTCATGACCGGGTATCGTATCGTGATTACGGTGCCAGGCCACCTCAAATTCACCCTTTCGGTATTTATGATTATACATGCCAACGGCACCAGCCAGAGAGCCATAACTTTGATCAAATCCATAGTGGTTGGGTCCATACTCCGGATTAGACCCCATGTGCCATTTACCACATAGAAAGGTTTCATATCCGGATTTCTTAAACATAGTTGCCAGGTTCTCAATACCCTTCTGAAATACCGGCTTATTCGTGGCTTGCAAAGCATTGGTCCCGAAACGACCTGGATATCTGCCAGTGAAGAGTGCAACCCTGGTAGGAGTACATTGAGGCATTGTGTAATGGTTGATAAAAGTGGCTCCCTCTGCAGCTAGCTTATCCATATTTGGAGTATACACATCAGGATTATTATATCCGATATCACCCCAACCCTGATCATCCGTAATGATCACAATAAAATTAGGTTTTTGAAGAATTTCTGACTGATTTGCTTTTTGGCAAGCATTGAATACCAGGAGTAAAAATAGAACGGAAACCAGGTTTTTCATCTTAGTTCTTGATAGTGATATACACACAAATATATGATTCTACATAAAACAGGTGTCCAAAAAACCATTGTGTTGCACTATACATTTTAAGAAAATCATTGTAACTAATCAGTTTAAATATTTCTATTTTAGGGGTGGGTTAATTTCTAATATTGGTTTTAAGCATCATTATTTAGCGTCTTTTTAAGAAAGTGAAAAAGAAGTCTATCATACGAGAATTACCAGGATCTGAGTCTGTTGAGAGCAAATTCAGGAGAATCTATGATGAACTTTTTCTTGATCTTTTCATTTATGCAAAATCCATTACCAAGTCAGAAGACCTGGCGAAAGATGCGGTGTCTGAGGTTTTCCTGAACCTTTGGGCAAACAATTCCAACCTGATAGGGATTAAGGAAATCAAATCATACCTTTTAGTTTCCGTACGGAATGAATGCATCAAACTGCTCTACCAGGCAGATAAAATTGAAGCAGAGAATAGTATAGGACAAATCGATAAAATCAGCCCAGAAGATGTGTTGCTGGAAAAAGAGCTTCAGGAAAAACTAAATAGTTTTATATCCTCCCTTCCGGATAAATGTCAATTGGTTTTTACTGCCTGCGTGATTGAAAAAAAGAGTCCACGTGAAGTAGCACAAGAGTTTGACATTTCTGTTTCCACGGTCAATTCCCACCTCAGTAATGCCATCAAAGCACTAAGGATTGAAATCTCAAATACTTATGACTCTGATTTATCAGACAGGTATTCAAATATTGTACTCGGGTTGTCGCTGGCCATCACTTTGTTCTCTTAAATCCAACATTTGGCATTGAGTTATTTTGAACGATTGGCCAAAAAATCTGTGACGGTTCTAATTTTTTAATCAAAACCTGGCCTCCTCTGTAAATATTTCAGATCTGTTGGACAAAACACTACTCAGATTGCTCCTTTATGTGACCAGCCCATTAGGGATCAAACATATTGAGCTTGAAAAATATCGACGAACTCATTCTTAAGTACTTGCAGGGAAATATTTCTCTGGAGGAGCAATATCAATTGACCCAATGGATGGAGCACGATAAAGAAAATGAGAAAACCTTTAAGCAAGTTCAGGCATATTGGATGGATTATTCTCAGGATCATTCTCAGGCAAAGAAGGAAGTCGAAGAAAAGGTCTTTGGCCAAATCGAAAAGAACCAACCAAAGAAAAAGCAAGTACAGATCAGTGGCAAACAACTACTAAAGATCGCAGCAATGCTAGCTATCGTTCTCACCTCGTCCTTTTGGGCATACCATTTCACAAATGCAGAAGGTGAATCACCTGCAATCATTGAGCCCATCGCCTATATAGAAAAGTCCAGTTTGGCAGGTCAAAAGATCACTACTGTTTTATCCGACGGCACAAAAGTTTATTTGAATTCAAATTCCAAGCTGATCGTGCCTGAAAGATTTGAAAGTGACAAACGCCGGGTTCAATTGATTGGAGAAGCGTTTTTTGATGTGACCCGAGATGAATCCAGACCCTTTCAAATCACTACGGAAGATTTTATCATCAATGTGTTGGGTACTTCATTCAATGTGAGCGCCTACCAGGAAGGATCTAATCATGTGCCAGTGAAAGAAGGTATAGTGAGTGTGAAGACGGACCCTTTCAAGTCGGTTGAACTCAATGCCAATCAGATGATCAGAATCTATGCAGACGGCAATGTTTCGGAGCTCACTAAAGTAAACGAAGAATATGTTTTTGGATGGATCAACCAAGTGCTAGCCTTTCATGATCTTCCGATCCGGCAGGTATTGGACAAGGTTGCCTTGTGGTATGGTGTTGAGGTCACAATTGAGAAAAGGGCTCTCCCGAAGAAATTATTTACTGCATCATTCAAAAACCCAACACTCAATGAGCTTCTACTCAATGTGTCTAAAGTTTATGGATTTAACTATGAGATAAAAGATGGAATAGTAACGATAAGATAAAGACATACAAAAAAGTGGATCGAAGGTACTCTGGCAAGTGATTCGATCCACAATATGTATACCTGTTTTAGTATTTAATCAACCAAAACAAATATGAATGTAAAACTACACAAAATTGTAATTCGCATGTCTAGAATGGCGATCTATGCGATGGTCATTTGTCAGTCCATTATTATGGTTATGGCAAGTGAGACGAGTGCTCAGCGGAAAAATCTGGAGGATATTTTCATTGAACTTCAGCTTGGGGACTCTCAAGAGAACCTTAAGCTTAAAGAGCTAATTAAATATGTAGAGTCGTCAAGCGATTTTCGTTTTGCATATGCAAAAGCGGATATCCGAAATATGACCGTCCAGTTATCTCCTGGTGAATGGAACTTGCTGAACTTATTCAAGGAGGTTTCCAAACAAACACAGCTGAACTTCAATAGAGTTAACGAGTCGGTTGCACTAATTCCAATGGATAAAAACATCACTGCTCCTGTTGAAGATCAGATACTAGATCAAATTCAGATTCGTGGGAAGATAACCGATGACGATGGTGAATCTTTACCAGGTGCTACTGTACAGGAGAAGGGTACTTCCAATGGTACCATTACTGATATCGACGGAACCTACAGCTTATCGGTACCTGAAAATGCAGTAATAGTGATTTCATTTGTAGGATTTGGAAGTCAGGAAGTTTCTGTAGGAGGAAGATCGGTTATTGATGTTACGCTTAGTCAGGATATTTCTGCGCTGGACGAAGTTGTGGTTATTGGTTACGGAACGATGAAAAAGAGTGACCTGACAGGTGCCATATCATCTGTTTCAGGAGAAGACCTGAAAGAAACCAGAGCCGGAAATGTACTTGATCAGGCTCAGGGTAGGCTGGCAGGAGTAGACATTGTCAGGAATAATGGCTCTCCGGGTTCTCCACTTCAAATTAGAATTAGAGGTAATCGGTCAATATCTGCAGGAAATGACCCTTTGTATGTGATCGATGGAATTCCTACCACTCAGGACATCAATGATTTCAGCCCTAGCGATATTGAATCTATTGAAGTGCTTAAGGACGCAAGTGCAGTTGCTATCTACGGTTCAAGAGGTGCAAATGGAGTAATTCTCATTACAACCAAGAGAGGTAAGGCTGGGAAAGGTCAGATTGAATACAATGGTTATTATGGAGTGAAGAATGCCATTGAAAATATGGATATCATGGATGCCGATCAGTTTGTTCAGTATGTTAGGGTAGCTAACGGATTATCGAAGACAGACAACAGCAATGATGCCGCTATTTTAGGTGGGCAGGCACTTCTCGATTCCTATTCAGCCGGCGTAGATACTGATTGGTTAGATCTTGTGCTTGATCCGGGAGCACAACAGGAGCACCAGGTTTCATTTTCAGGAGGAAATTCAGGCATGAGATATTATCTCTCAGGAAGCTATTTTAATGAAGAAGGTGTGATTAGAAATACGGCTTATGAGCGATTCTCTTTAAAAGCTAATGTCGATGGTAAAGTGAACGATCGGATAAATATTGGTTTCAGTATTACAGGGACAACAGACACAAGAGATCAAATGAGTAATGGACCCATGTCAAGGTCGATGAGGTATGTCCCCATTGTGGAACCATACGATGCTGAGGGTAATATCATTGCTTTCCCTAATCCGAATGAAGGGCTACAGACAACCCCAATATTAGAATATGTGCCCAATCAATATGTAGATAATACCAAAGGCTACAGGTTCTTTTCGAATGTGTATGCAGAATATAAAATCCTGGAAGGACTTACATATCGATTAAATCTGGGTACAGATTATAAAAATTCCCGCAGAGGCCGATATAATGGAGATTACGACGGAAGTGCCTCAACGGCTTCTATAGAAAATGAACGGATTTTCGCTTATACGATAGAAAACCTGCTGACCTACGATAAACAAATCAACAATCATTCAATCAATGTAGTTGGCCTATTTAGTACACAGAACCAGAACACTGTAGAATCAGATCTAAACGGAAGAGGTATACCTATAGGAAGGTTCACGTTTAACAATATGGGTTCATCTGCAGAGATTACCGGCATTGATAGTGATTATTTAGAATGGGGTCTGTTATCCTACATGGCTCGATTAAACTATTCTTATAACGATCGATACCTGTTTACTTTGACAGGAAGAGCTGACGGATCTTCTCGATTAGCAGATGGAAATAAATGGTCTTTCTTCCCGGCAGTATCACTCGGGTGGATTGTCACTGAAGAAGAATTTTTAAGTTCTTCGTCTCTGTCATTCCTAAAGCTAAGAGCAGGTTACGGTGAGGTTGGAAACACCGCTGTTGATCCATTTAGAACCTGGGGTGGTCTTGCCCGTACTGTATACGCTTTTGGAGACGCCGGAGCCTTTGGGTTTGGTCAATCTGAAATCTCTAATCCCAATTTAGGTTGGGAAGTTTCAAAAACTGTCAATATAGGGCTTGATTTTGGATTGTGGGATGACAGATTCTCTGGAACTTTTGAGTTTTACAATACATTGACGGAAGACCTGCTTCTGGAAAGGTTTTTACCTTCTACCTCCGGGTACTCTTCCGTACTGGAAAATGTGGGCTCGACAAGAAACCGGGGTTGGGAACTGACACTCAACTACACAATTCTTAAGAACAGCTCCGGCTTGAACTGGGATGTGAGCATGAATATCTTTTCTAATAAAGAGGAAATTGTGGAGTTATTTAATGGCGAAGATGATGATGTCGGAAATCAATGGTTTATTGGTCATCCAATCAATGTGTTCTATAATTTCCAGTTTGATGGTATCTATCAAACCGAAGATGCAGCCGAAGCAGCGGATGCAGGATTGGCGCCCGGAGATATCAGAATTGCTGATGTAAACGGCCGTGATGCAGATGGATTCTTAACAAATCAACCGGATGGAACCATCAACAACGATGACAGGACCATCCTGGGTTCAACCGTTCCTGACTGGAGTGGAGGGCTTTCCAGTAGACTGTCCTACAAGGGTATCAATTTCTCCATTCTTGTCTATACTCGCCAGGGACAAATGGTGAATAGTTCACTCCACGATGTGGCAGGTAATAGCTGGGAAGGCAGATATAACAACATGAACTTTAACTATTGGACACCCGAAAATCCAAGTAATGAGATCCCGATTCCAAGACAGGGTAATCAACCCCTGTATGCCTCTGCACTTCGGTTCAGAGATGGATCTTTTGTAAAAGTTAAGAACATCACCTTGGGCTATGACCTTACAAACAGCCTTATTCAAACTGACAAAATATCTTCCCTGGAGATCTATTTTTCAGCGCTCAATCCATTCATATTCGCTGAATATGATTTAGTGGACCCCGAGACAGCAAACGGAAATGTTGGGGTCAACAACCCGCTCTCTACTAAGACATATATGGTTGGAATTAAGGCTAGATTTTAAATCAGAAGACAATGAAAAATATTAAAATAAATCAATCAATTAGAAGAGTTGTAGCAAGCTACTTCTCCATAGTTGCGCTATTTATTGGATTTTCCTGTAATGATATTATCACCGAAGACCCTATCAGTATTGCAACAGCTAATGGCCACTATACCAATGAAAGAGGAATTTTAGATGGGTTAAACTCGGTATATACGCCTTTGCGCAGTTATTATGGGCAAGAGAGTTCATATTTTATGACAGTTGTGGGTACAGATATGTATACCAATGGATTTGGTGGAAACAGAAACAACCCTTCGTGGAATAATTATGATGTGAACCTGACAGGCTCACACGGATTCCTGATAGGGCTTTGGGACAGCTTTTACGCTGGAATCAACCAGGCTAATACTATCATTGGTCGGGTCCCGACAATTGATGAAATTCCTGAAGCAAGAAAAGCAATCATTGAAGGAGAAGCCAGGTTTCTGAGAGCACTCTATTATTTTATCCTTGTCCAGCAATTTGGAGATGTCCATTTCACACTGGAGGAGACTATTGGAGTTCAAACTGAGGCATTTAGAACACCTGTCGCCACAATTTATCAGGATGGTATTGTTCCTGACCTACAATTTGCCATTGATAATTTGCCCGACCCTGATGCTATCACAGATTATGGAAGGGTTCACAAGGCAGCAGCTGAAGGTTTGATGGCCAGGGTTCAGCTTACATTAGGGAATTATTCTGATGCTGAAACATTGGCCAATAATGTGATCGATGACTACAGCTTCTCATTGGTACCTGACTATAAGGAGCTTTGGGACTTTAACAATCAGATAAACAGTGAATTTATCTGGACTGTACAATATACCCTTGATCCCCTGACAAACGAGGGGGGAAATCCTTCATTCCTTTATTGGGTCTGGGATTATACACGAAATCCCGCAATGATCAGAGACCAGGAAAACGGTCGACCTTTCCAAAGATTCATGCCTACAAATTACTTCCTGGAAAGTTGGAACCGGGATGGGGATGCCAGATGGGCGGCTACATTTAAAACAGTATTTATCGCTAATTCCACAGGTACTATCAATGGTCAAACAGTTGTTCCGGGAGATACGGCAATAAAAATTTCGATGGAACCGGTAGATGATGCACTTCAGGCATCTGCTCCTTACCAATGGATTGACTATAATGGTGAAGATGTTAATAATCAATCCGATGATACTCAGGTCGGTGGACAGGCAGGTAGAAACTTCCCGGTGCTGAATAAATACTATGATGCACAAAGATCGGCTGTAAATGCCACTGATGGTAGCCGAGATTATCCGGTCTTAAGATTAGCAGAAATGTATCTGATCTCAGCAGAGGCGGCACATATGCAGGGCAGAAATGATGATGCAGCCGCCAGGCTCAATGAACTAAGGGTCAGAGCTGTGGTACCCGGTTATGAAGCAGAGATGAATGTTGCAGAAGGAGATGTAGATATTGACTTTATCCTGGATGAGAGAGCCAGAGAATTATGCGGAGAAGGTCATAGATGGTATGACCTGAAACGAACTGGAAAGTTAATTGAAAGGGTGCAGGCGTATAATTCACTTGGAGGTCCTAACATCAAACCCATGCATCTTGTACGACCTATTCCTACAACACAAATAGATCGTGTTACTAATCCTGGTGATTTCCCACAAAATGAAGGATATTAATTAAATAGTATAATTATCTAAAGGGCTGTCAGATTTGGCAGCCCTTTTTATTTCAGCTCCTCCGAAGTCGCCAAAGCGATCACCCTTCCCTGGTCCCCTACAGCATTGTAAAAGTGATAGACAATACCATCCCACTTAATGACCCAGGGTTTGTGGGCATATTTTTGATCAAAAGGTTCTGATGGAGCAATTAGATCCTCACCCTGCCAGTCCGTCCAATGTACCAAATCATATGAGCAGGCAAATCGCTCAAAAGCACCGGGCTTCCAAAAGGCACCAAAGTAAAACATCACGTAGAGGTCGTCCATTTTTGCAATCTGAGCATCTCCGCAGATCCCGGCATACCGGGTGATGACCGGGTCTTCGCCAAACCGCTTCCAATTCACCATGTCTTCCGAAACAGCCATGGCGATACTTTCATAGTTGGCCGTATCTCCTTTGGCATTGTAGTACATCACGAAAGGATATCCGGAAACCGCCTCAGAATCCCTGATGACGAGGCTCTTATAAATCGTTTTGTTTTCAAACCATCGTACATCAACATCATCCGGAGAAAACAAAGTCGTTTCGCTTCTCGACCATTCTGTAGCTGCAGTAAGATTTTCTGTATAGGCAAGGCCAATCTTTAAAGTACCTGCTTCATAACCGGTAGAGTTTCCTCCCAGATAGGTCATCCAGTATTTGTTCTGATATTTCTCCACCGAATAATCTCCACCCCACTCGGTATTTACCAGCGAAACATAACCTGCTTTCTGGTTGGCATCCCAGGTGTCATTGGTAAATGACATAATTCTGCCCTTGGATTCCCAGCTGAGAAGATCTGCACTCTCCGCGATCCAGGTTTCATAGCCCTGCCCATCAAAGACGATATAGGTCATATACCAAAGGTCATTTTCCCTGAAGACTGTGGGTGAATCGATCATCTTGGTGGAGTCGGGGTGCCTGAAAACTACTCCGTACTTATAAGGAGTTTTCACCTCTTCAAACACCGATTGCATCACTTCCTCAGATACAATTTTGGACCCCTTATTTGATGTGCATTGAACTATGAGGGTCGTAACCCAAATGGATAATAATAACTTTTTCAAAGGCATCAATTCTGGGAGACTATATAATTTCGATTAGCTCTTTTACAATTTCCGGATATCTGTCGCTGATATCATGGTGCGGCACAGGTTGCTCATTATTATCAAACAGATTAACATCAATCGTGTCTCCGGTAGTTTTATCAGTCCACACCATCAAACGATACTTTTCAGTTCTTAAAGAAATCCCATAACTGCCAAATGCATCCCGTTCACTTATAGCATACGCTTTTATTTTAGATTCCGGATCATCAAGCGCAGGTCTCAAGCTTATTCCTTCAAGATTTTCGGGGGGCTTTAGTTTACATAGATCAGCAAGTGTCGGAAAAAGATCAACCGTTTCCACTATTCCTTCTGCAAATACACCCGGCTGATTCATTTGTGGTTGTTTTATAATAAGCGGGCTATTCAGGGCAAAATCAAAATTGGTGTGTTTTCCCCATATTCCATAATCCCCAAGGTGCCATCCATGATCCCCCCACAATACCACAATAGTATTTTTATCCAATCCTAGGTTTTTCAATTCACTCAATACCTTTCCTATTTGTGCATCAACATAACTAACAGCGGCACAATAGCCATGCTTAAGTGTTTTCTGACGATCCGGGGTAATACGCCACCACAATGTGTCTCCCGGCCATGTATAAGTGCCTCTTGGTTCGTAGCTATTTCTGTTGCTATGTAAGCAAATATCTGATTTTACATCTTCAGGTATTTTGTGATAATCGGCTTTTGGAATCTCGTCAGGATCATATAGATCCCAATATTTTTTGGGTGCATTAAATGGAAGGTGCGGCTTATAGAAACCTACAGCTAGAAAAAACGTGGTGTCCTTTAATCTCCGCAATTGTTTTACAGCTTCCTCAGCATTCAGCCCATCAGCATAACCATTATCGGTTACTTCAGCCGCCTCGAAAGGAGGTAAAGTACGATTTGTCGGTCGGTTGTAATAACTGGTCCTTGCTTTGCCCCCTTCATAAGAAAAGAAAGCCTGCCATGGATCGTTCCACTCACCTACCGGAGCATAGGTTTCATTCCAGCTAAAAGGTACTTCATGTATTGTTTGAAGGGAATCCATAACGCCTCCTGGCTGGTGAGAAATTTTCCCTATGCCAACAGTCCTATATCCATTTTCTTTGAATAGCTGGGGTAATGAAAAAATACTGTCTGGCTTTGAATTTGACTCTCTTATATTTTTGAATATATCCCAGTTCGTTGTCCGTCTTCCAGAAAGCAAAGTCGATCGTGACGGACCGCATGCTGCAACATGAACAAAATGATTTTTAAATATCCTGCTTTCCGAAGCAAGCTTATCAATATTAGGTGTATGCATGTAATCAGCGCCATAGCAACCCAGCTCCGGCCTTAGATCATCAACTGCAATGAATAAGACATTGTACTTCCCCCCGGTCTCCCTGTTACTCTCACAAGCAGAGAACATTGCAGAAGTAATAGCGATGATTAAGATCAAACTCGCTTTATTCATGATTCAAATGGACTAAGTAACACATTAATGGACTAACGTTAATTTATCAGTAGATGAATGGCTTTCATGAACCAGACGTCATGGAAAAAACAGGTTTTTCATGGATTAACTAAATTTACCATAGAAAGCATTTGTTCATCTTCCTCTTCCTTAAAAGTATTTTTATTTATCATGTAAAATCAAAAAACTGATGAGAATTTACCTTCTTCTATTCCTCTTTGCCGGATCGTCAAGTATGGCATTCGCTCAAAACTTTCGTGGACTGGATAAAAGCCCCATGGATGCGGCATATCTACCTGACAACTATGCCCATGACCGGGACCCAGGTGAAAAAGCCGTTATCAAAATTTACTACAGCCGTCCGCAGAAGAATGACCGGGACATTTTTGGTAGTAAAGTGCCTTATGGCAAAGTCTGGAGACTGGGTGCCAATGAATCTGCAGAATTCAAAGCCTACCAGGACATCACCATCGGAGGAAAGCAGCTGAAAGCAGGAACTTACTCCATATTTGCTATCCCTGAAAAAGATCAATGGACGATCATTTTCAACAGTGACCTCGACTACTGGGGGGCTTACAGCTACAATGAAAAAAATGATGTATTGAGGATTACTAGCCCGGTAAAACCGATTTCAGCTGACGTGGAAGCTTTCTCTATCCAGTTTGAAGAAAAAGGTGACAACGCGGCCATCCTGAGAATGGCCTGGGACAAAACGCTTGTCGAAATAGCTGTTTCCTTTTAAACGGGTTTCAATAGCTGATTTCAAATGACTCGTTATCCAAAGCAGGTAATGCAATTTGGGCATATTTCTGTTTCCCCTCTTTGAATACCCGGCCCTCGATCACTCTTGATCCTGAGGAAAACCTGACATTTTTTGTTTTTTTGGATACCGGACAGGTCAGTGTAAATGGTTGACCTGAATCAATGGTGACCCATCCCATTTTATTATCTACCCGAACAGTTCCGGTTTGAACTGTTTCAATTTTCCATCCGTCTTTTTGTATGATTTTTCCATCTGCCAGCAACATTGACATCAACTGTTCCCCCTCAAAGGTCATGACCCCATAAACGCCTGAAAATTCTCCACCTTCAAAAGAGTATTGTGTTTGCCCCTCCACATCATTATAAATAAAATCTTTCCTTAGCCCACTGCTCACTTCTATGCCGATAAAGTCGGTTGAGTTATTCTTTGAGGAGAAATAACCTACCTGATCTACCCTGGTCCCTCCTTCATCGTAAGCATCAATGATGGCTACAAATGGTCTGGATTTTGCCTCGCCCTCCTGTCTCACAATCAAAGTAGGTGAGGGCTGATGGTACAGGGATTCGGGAACGGACTCTTTGTGGATTGCCCGGGAGTGTGGAGCCATCGCTGTAAAGATCGTTCGATTATCATACCCCTTCATCCATACATTTACCAACAGCTGATCGTCTAAAATTGATGGCATGGAAAACTGTGCATAGAAATGGTCAGCAAAGTCCGCTGATGACTTCTCTTTGAAGTAATCATATCCCTTCAGGTCACCCTTTTTTGAAGACAGTTCATCTGTCCCGGATGTTGGAATTTCCTTCCCTGGGTGATCAAAAAGCCGGGCAGCCTGTCCCTGGCTATGAAAAATGTATTCATGTTTTTTATCGGTTCCGTCTGGCTTTGAAGATCTGAATATATCCACAAAATAGCCTGATGATCCTGAGGTTCTTACGGTCCCAGTCAACCTGGTCTGGACAGCATCCGTCTTTGGCTCTTTGAAAGTCACTGTTGAGTACGTATAGTCACCTTGCAAAGGCCCGTCGGAAGTTGTGGCCGGATAAATACCATCCATGGAAAAATCATAAGCCCCTTCCATGGTGCGGTAATCGGAAACACCATCCACAATCACAGTATTATGTGCTGGAAATCTACTATAGTATTCCCTATGATCATCAGACCAATAGCTTACTCCTGCAGCGGCATCCGGAGCGATCACCATTCCCCTGGCATACAGCTCGATATTGATCCCATTGGCATGGGAATGATTGCCCAGTGATGCATTTTTTGAGATCATCATGCCATTTTCCAGGCTATTTCCATTTCGCTGAACAATCCAGCTGACATTCGGGGAATAAAACGATGGCTTCACAAGCTCATCAAAACTTCTGGCTGCAGGCACATCCATCAATTCCTCCTCATAGAAAAAAAGCTCATACAGTGAATTGACCTTATCTCGATTATAGGCACCATTTTGTACAAACCGTTTTAGCTGGCTGGTCATCACAGCTTCCTTTGCAGGCTGTTTATATTTACGATATTGAGCTATCAACAATTCCAGTGAATTGAATCGAAGTCTGGCATGCTTGGCATCTCCATATGCAGCCGTGAAATCATTGGGGAAGAGGTAATGGAAATTAGCCAAAATGGCCTTTTCTAGAATCGGTGACCTGGAGAGCAGATTGTTATTCAGGGCTTTGTCCAGCATGCAATAGATCTCAAGTAAATCATCAGAAACCATGATAGAGTAGTGAGCCACCTCTGGCCAGATCGCCGTTTCGGGATCAAAGTTTTCCAATACATCCTTCAGCGCTTTTTGCTTTTCCGAATTCTGGTTGAGTACCTGGTCTACATAATATTGTTGACCTTTTCCATCCTCATATTGTGCATCATCTTCCAGGGCAATGGAGAGATAAGTAATGTATCGGGCCTGCATCATGTTCCAGTTATTACCTGGCACTCCATATTTGATCTCCTGGTCTGCCCACTTGCGAAAAACTGCCTGTGCCATCTGAATGTCTAGACCTTTCTTCACCAGGTAATCATAAAGAAAATCATAACTCACCGCAACTGGTGCAACAATTCGCTCATGGATCACTTCGAAAGTCTGGAGCCCCATCAAATGTGCATTGCCATGATTCCCAACTGTGAGTGGGGGCTCCCGATGATGCATCCCTTCCAGGTATTTCATCAAAATATCAGAAGCGAATATTGCATACTTTTCCTCACCATATAGCCAATAAAGAAAAGCAGCCTCCTCCGCCAGCTCTAATATTTCCTCATTGATCCTTTCTATGATGTGACCAGTCTCTGAGATTGGGGCCCACTCCCAGGGCTTACCATCCCGGGCACCGTTTTGAAGATAAATACCTCGTTCATCATCCATGTAAGGAATTACATCCTCCAGGTTCGGCTGCAAATAGTCCGTAGCCCAATCCCTTGATCCTGAAAAACGAACGGTTGGGACAGGTGCCTCGCCTTCCCCATGAGAGTAGTCCATTCCATTCACATAGATACGTTCGTATTTTGTCTTCCAGTACATTTGTAGTCGAGAGATGATCCATTCGGGATCGGTGCTGTGTCGATCAACAAATGGTCGCACATGATCTTCTACATGTTGGACAAAGTCAGCAGTCCGTTTGGAGGTTTTTATTCTTTCAAGAAAAGCAGGCTTTTCATCATCTGTGACATAAATTTCCGGATGATGCTGACCACTGGAAATTATTCCCTGGGCTAGGAATAAAAGTATTGTTAGGGGCTTTAATAGTTTCATTTCAAATCACTTGGGTATTGTAAATCTAGCATCATTAAATAATTAACTGAAATGGGGCCTAAAACATTATTTCTGCCCGTTTTTATGTAAATTCATATCTAGGACGCTCCCTTTATGCGGCTAATATTTTCAACCATATTTTGTTATTTGGCTCTCTCCCTCCCAGCTCAATCGAGCTATGAGCCTTCCTCAACAGACCCTATGTTGGAGCCCTGGAGGTATGCTTTTTTCCCGGAGCTGGATGGTATGGGTATCAAGGATATGGATTCTGAAATGGATGGATCCAGGTTTTGGTTTGCATTGGATTCGGGTGTGATGTCCTATGACGGGTACAACTGGAAAATGTATAACCAACATGATGGTATCACGGGACCCATTCAAAAAGTGCTATGTGGCACTAAAAACACCTACGTTGCGAATGATGATGGATTATATTTATTCAAAGACAATCGGTGGGTACCCGAAGTGCTATTCCCGGAGAACACATCGTGGACTATTAATTCCTTAAAAGAAACCCAGCCTGGTCAGCTGATGGCAGTCACCAACCAGGGCCTGATCATAATTTCAGGAGATCATAAGATTTTGTTGAGTAATGAAACCAGGATTGAAAATTTTCAGGGAATTACTGACCTAAAGCTTGTCCGTATCCCAAATGAACTCCTTATGGATGGGGACTTTGATTCCTTTTCTGATGTACTGTCCATGGATGACGATCGCCTCTGGATTGGCATCACCTATCATGAAGATGAAAACGGAGAAGTGTTGGAGCTGTATATTGATGAGATCTTCACCAATAAGATCACACGATCCACAAAGATCGGAGCGAAAAACAATATCGATCTGGGATCCGAACATTCATTCCTGAAGTCATCTCATGGTAGCATTTGGGTGGTCAACAAAATGAATAAAGTACCTCCGATGGTCTACGAAAATGGCAAATGGAAAAGAGAATCTTGCGGAGCCCTTTTTGGTGACGATGAGTATGCAGAGGATATCCTTCAAACAGAAGATGGTAGCATCTGGGTAAGCAGCATTGGCAAATTGTATAGAAAAAGCCCTGATGGGAAATGGTCTAAATACAGCCATCTGAATTCTAAAATTCCTCAGGCACATGTAAAGCTCCATTTTGCTGGGAACGACCTATGGATCTACGGTTATCAGTCAACAGTTTTCAAAGTAGATCTCTCCACCGACAGGTGGCTTTCTTACCAGCATCTAAACTATATGGGTGACACACCGTCTGGAGTCAGATGGTTTCTCGATGTGTATGGGAATGCAGTCTCCCAAAAAGATGACAACTGGCTAAAAACGGGGAAAGCCCAGGGCATGATTGATGCTCCTGTCAGGCTTTTTCTGGATGGTGAAATTGTCTGGGCTATTGGCAGCCATCAGGGTACCGCTGCAGCAGGTTTTTATAAAAATGGAAGATGGAAAAACTTTCAGTTTACGAGTCTTTCCTGGAGCTTCGACTATCGGGACATACTCAAAACTCAAAAAGGAGATATATGGCTGGGGGCTTGTACGGATGTATTTTTCGAAAAAGGGCAGACTGGCGGGATGGCACAAATACAAGATCCGTATTCCGACCATCCCAATATCATTTTGCACCCTGCCAGAACAAATGGTTTTGATCAGCTGAATGTATATGGCCTTGTCCAGACCATGGATGGCCAAATCTGGGCCGGTGGAACACAGTTGTATTATTTTGATGGATTACGCTGGTTTCGACATCCTAACCAAAACTTTCAGGATTTTGTCAATATCCTGTACACAGATTCCAGGGGAAGATTTTTTGTTGGCTCACGGCAGCATGGTCTTTATATCCAGGAAGGCGATGGCTGGATCAATCACAATCTCCAAAACAACCTGATCAGCAATAACATCATAAGTATTACGGCTTCATCTGAAAATGAGGAGATCTGGATTGCCACTGACAGGGATATCAGCTTCTTTAACGGGCAAACATGGATCAACGAGGTATTTCCAGATGAACTCAAGCTGACCCAGGAAGGGGGAAATATCCATGAAGGCCATAAGAATGAATTGTGGATCAATCACTCCCCCAGGGAATGGAAAAGAAGGGTATTTAATGAAAGGATCCCTTCAGAAGAAATCACATCTCGGTTTCGTACCATTCGGCTCAACAAAGACGTTCATCATCCGGAAACTGAATTGTTTCTTCAAAATCCGGAAGTAGGATCGGAAGGAAACACGCACATCACCTGGTCAGGAAAACATTATTTCAATAAAATTCCTCAGTCAGAGCTCAAATATTCCTACCGTCTCAATGATGAGGAATGGTCCCGGTTTTCAAATCAGTCGTCCCATACTTTCACCGGACTGTCCAGTGGCGATTACATCATTCAGGTGAGGGCCATGGATCGGGTTGGTAATATTGACCCCACTCCAGCTGAAGCCAGATTTTACGTTAACCCACCAGTTTGGAGAGAGCCCTGGTTTATCATTCTGGTCACGGTCTTTTTGGTCATTATTATTTTCTATCAGTGGCAATTGATCCGTAAACGTCAAACATTGCAGACACTAAACATATCACTACGAAATGCCAATGAAGACCTGGAAACTAAAAACAACTCTTTAACCGAGGCTTATGAGAAAATTGAAGAGCTCTCTAAGGCCAAGGTGAAATTTTTTACCAATATCACTCATGAGCTCAAAACACCTTTGAGTCTGATCATTGGACCCATGGAAAAGTTGATGCAGGATTCTACGAGAAGACAAAACAAGTTTTATCACATCATCAGGAGAAATGCCTTACGCCTGCAAAAGCTTATCAATCAATTGCTGGAAATTCGAAGGATAGAATCGGGGTATTTGGAGTTGAAACTGAGTAAAGCAGATATTGTAGATTTTGTCCGGCAAACCCTTGATTTCTTTAATGAGCAGGCACTCAAAAAGGACATTCAGATAGAGTTCGAAAGCAGTGAAAAGAGCCTATTAGTATCCTTTGATGCAGATAAGGTCGAAAAAATTCTTTTTAACCTGATTTCTAATGCCATAAAATATAGTTACCCTAAAGGAAAGGTTTCTATTAACCTGGACCTGGTTCCTAAAGTAGAAGGTGTTGCTCATTCTTCGTCGGACTTTTATAGACTTACCATCTGGGACCACGGAAAAGGGATGGATGAAGAGACCGTAGAAAAATTATTTGAGCGATTTGCACGGGGCGAGGAAGACCATGGAACCATCATGGAAGGAAGTGGTATTGGGATGTCTTACATCAAAGACCTAATTGAAGTGCATGGAGGTAAAATAGAGGTTACCAGTAGCATGGGTGTCGGCACTAAGGCAGAAGTATTTTTACCTTGTAATCTCGTCACTGGAGACCCTGATTTCACAAAATCAACCTTACTGGAAGATGTCTTGATATCTGATGCTGACGCAATGATACCAGAGGTGAAAAATGAAGCCAATGGGGGTACAATACTGGTCGTAGAAGACAATGAGGATATGAACTATTTTATTTGTGAACTCCTCAAGGAAGATTTTAAGGTACTGTCTGCCAGTGACGGATCAGAAGGGCTGCTTAAATTAGATGAGGAAGAAGTAGATCTGATCATCTCCGACATTATGATGCCTCAGCTCGATGGAATTTCCTTCTGCAAAAAAGTGAAACAAAACCCTGCGATCAGCCATACTCCCGTAATTCTATTGACCGCTCTTGGTGNTGACGACAAAGTGGTAAAAGGATACGAATCAGGTGCAGATTCATACATTGTAAAGCCCTTCAACCCGGAAGTTTTAATCACAAGGGTTGAAAATTTACTTGCTGGAAGAGAACAGCTGAGAAAAAGCTTTCAACGTGATTTTCGTTTTGAGCCAAAAGAGATTGAGGTCGGCTCTTACGATGAAGAATTCCTGAATAAACTATCAGGGCTTATCGAGTCAAATGTCTCTGACTCATCCTTTGACCTAAGCAAACTTGCCGAAGAAACTAACCTAAGCTATTCACAATTCAGCAGGAAGGTGAAGCATCTTACGGGAAAGAAGCCAAAAGAGCTACTCCGAACATTCAGACTTACACGAGCAAAGCAATTATTGGTTCAGCAGAAAATCCCTGTTTCTGAGGTAGGGTACATGGTTGGTTATGATGTACCTAATTCATTTACGAGGGCTTTCAAAGCGGAGTATGGTGTTTCGCCCACCGAATTTTGTGAGCAGGAGGTATAAAAAAGGGGTGCAACAATTTGTTAACACCCCCGATTCAACCCAAAACTGACTATTTCATTTTCTCGTACTCGATGGCCGCCATGATAAAGGGACCAACACCCTTGGGATCGTTGTCTCGCCTCGGCTCTCCAACGTAATATTCGTACGAACCATCACGATACGGATTTCCACCAAGACCAGCAACTGCACATATCTGCTTCAAAGAGATAGTTCCATCATCAGTTCTGGCAATAAATTCATTTTTTACTCCTTCAAAAGCTTTAAGGGCAGCTTCTTTATAAGCAGTTCCTATATATCCTTTGTTTACCGCTTTGAGCAAAAAGTAACTAAACATACTAGAGCAGGAAGCTTCAAGGTAGTTTCCTTTTCTGCCTGCCATATCCAAAATCTGCCACCATACTCCAGTCTCTTCATCCTGGTAAAGTACAATACCCTCCGCTACTTTATTCACAATAGAAATGATCTCAGGCCGACCTGGATGATCGGCTGGCAGATAGTCCAGGATGTCAACCAGTGCCATAGAGAACCAACCCATAGCACGGCCCCAGAAATGAGGAGAAAGCCCTGTTTCATCATTGGCCCAATCCATGTCCCTGCTTTCATCCCAACCATGATAGTAAAGCTTCTTTTCTTCATCATACATATGGGCATCCATCAGCATGACTTGTTTCACCACATCGTCAAAAATCTCTGGTTTGTTATTTTTCGAAGCATATGCTGCCAAAAAAGGAGAGCCCATATACAATCCATCCAACCACATCTGATATGGATATCGTTTCTTGTGCCAAAATCCTCCTTCTGAAGTTCTTGGCTGACCATCCATCTGCTCTCGCAGTGTCTCAATAGCCAGGCCATACTTCTGATGTGGCGTATCCTCCTGAAGTTCCAGCAATAACTTACCTGGATTGATCCGATCAATGTTATAGTCTCGAATATTGTAGGTGAGTATCTTCCCTTCCGCCGTGATCATAGAATCGGCATAGGTTTTTACATAATCATAGTAGACTGGATTATCCGTCTTCTCCCATACCCTCAATATAGCCAGACAAAGCAATCCATTGGTATACTCCCACTTGGGCTCAGTTCTGAATTCGATAAGCCGTGGATCAGGATTTCGTTGAATCTCACTATTAGCCATCTGCACATAAATTGGCTGATTGGCATCCACTTCCAATGAGTTCTCCTCCACTGGTGGACCAGCACAGCTACTCCACATTATGACAATGACTAAACCTAAAATTTTAAGAGTGATATTCATAGATATAGCATAAGAAAAGGAACCCCCTCAGAAAGGAGGCTCCTTTTAACCACACATTAATTATATGCCGGGTTTTGAGCGAAAGATTTGTTTTGATTCAAATCAAGTGCTCGCTGAGGTATTGGTCTCAGTGTAAAAAACTCCCCGTTGTTTCCTGTCATCTGTGCAGCATCTGCAATACCAGGATGATGTGCTACTGCACGCTCCACAAGTTTTCCGGTTCTTTTCAAATCAAACCATCTGTGATATTCCCCGAAAAGCTCTCTGGCCCTTTCATCCAAAATATCATCAATGTCTACAGATGTATAATCTGCTACACCTCTTATGCCTCTTACTTCGTTGATTCTGTCAAGTGCAGTTCCTGCTGATCCAGCCCCAAGGTAGGCTTCTGCAGCCAACAGGTAAGTATCTGCAAGCCTTGCCAGGATAAAGTCTCTGGAACTTGTCCTTCCACCGCCTGTAGATCCGGCGAATAGCGAATTTGGATCATCAAACTTCTTCACTATGATCAGCTCGAAGTTGTTACTTACCGCTGGTCGGTCTGAATCGTGTGTTCCAAAATCGTAATAGTTATCCGGATTCTTTGCTGCGATATAATTCGCTTTATCTGTAGCATCAAACCATGGTGGCTCATAGAAATATTGAACCCCTAGTGTGCCATGATCCCCACGGTCTACATCAAAATAATCCCAGTACCTGTCGAACACTTCCATCATAAAGGTACCTTCATACCTTTCATCACCTTGCTCAAAAAGGCTCAGCGCAAAATTGGTAGCAATGTAGGTGTATGATTTGTAAGGAGCATTGGCTGCAACTTCACTTCCGCCAAGGTATGAACCCATAAAGTTCTGCTGCTGGCTACCCAGGTTACCCGGGCTGGCACTGATAGACTCATCATCATACTGCACAGAGAATATAGTCTCCACATTCATATCATTGCCCGGATCCCAGATCTCATTGAATGAAAGACTTAGAGCCTGTCCATCGATGGCGGCATCAGCATAGGAAGCTGCTTTGCTGAAATCGTCCGACGCTGCAAAACTTTCGTATGCTCTGGTCAAGTGGGCCTTTGACAGGAAGTGATTCACTGCCCGCTTATTCACGTGACCATCATATGTCCCGTCACCTACGTTGGCTAACGCCTGCTCAAAATCTGAAATGACAAGATTGTATACCTCCTCAGCACTGTTTCGATCGAAAGAGGTCACAGCTTCATTTACTGCACTCTCGATTATGGTTACCCCGCCATACGTTTGAACAAGGTAGAAATAAGCCAATGCGCGGAAAAAATGCAGCTCGCCAACCTGCTGATCTGATGCTCCAGCCTCAGCTGCCCATTTAAATCCTGTGTTGGCTAGCTGAACTGCCTTGAATCCATTGGTATAAATGTGATCTACCCCTCCGGATGAAGGAGTCAATCCTATATAGTCTCCCAGATCATCTTCATTAGATCTGCCGCGTCCTACGGCATACAGGTCCGTCCCTGCCATAAACAATGCAGGATCCTGACCAAATATCTCTCTCATCTGAGAATAGTTTGCATTGATCAGGGATGCAAAACCTTCTTCTGTTACATAGAATTCTGCATCTGAAACATTTGATAAGTTTTCTTCTTCAAGAAAATCCTGACACCCGAATAAAGAAATCGTGAATACGGATGCTATTAATATTAACTTTTTCATCTTTTCGAGTCTTAAAATTTAAGGTTCAAACCAAATTGAGTCGTCACACTGCTTACTCGCTGAATATTGTAAGATGCATCAGCATACTCAGGATCCCATCCTTCGTAATCCGTGAAAACAAATGGATTAAGGATGTTTACAAATACTCGCGTATAATCAATGCCTATTTTGTTGAGCACAGATACTGGTAAGGTGTATCCCAAAGAAATGTTCTGTACCTTCAGGAATGAGGCATCTCTGTAATAAAGCGCATTGGTAAATGAACCAGTATTCCTTGGTTGAGGATATTCATTCGATCTTTGTGGCGTTACCCCAACTTCGTTTGCAGGTACATACCAGCTTGGCACATCAAATTTGGCTCTCCCTCTGTCACTCATGTTCACGAAATTCGCATGCCAGTTGCTGTATACAAATACATCCTGCACCTTGTAAAGTGATACCGTAAAATCAAAGCTGGATACTTTCAATCGAGAAGTAAGCCCCAGTGTCCAGCTAGGATCTTCCGATCCCAGGATTACCCTGTCATCCGGGTCAATGTCTCCATCGTTGTCAACATCTACCAGCTTTACGTTTCCTTCAGCAGCATTGTAGCTTGCTGCCTCAGCAGCTTCTTCTGCCTGCCAGATACCATCAAATTTCTGATAGTAAAGTGCATCTACTGATTCACCAATGTGCCATCCGTTTCCTATGTCGGATTCTTTTCTTCCATAGATAGATTCAATGGTGTTTTTGTTTCTGGTGAAAGCAAATGAAGTCTCCCATGAAACCAGGTTGTTCTGAATGTTGATCGTATTCAACTGGATTTCAACACCTCTGTTTCTTACCTCACCGGCATTTGACTTAATTCCAGCATCAAACCCTGTCTCTAATGGCAGATCCTGCTCTAGCAACTGTCCATCAGTTAATCGATCATAGAAATCGAATGAACCGCTAACTCTGTAGTTGAAAAGGGCGAAGTCTAAACCAACATTGGTCTCTGTGGTTACTTCCCAGGTAAGTTTTTCATTAGCCAATGAACTTGCTATAAATCCATTGACCACTGAGCCATTAAAATCATAATATGTAGTCTGGTCAAGGTTGTTTACTGCAGAGTAAGGATCTACAACATTATTTCCTACCTGACCATATCCGGCTCTCAACTTAAGTGTAGGTAGCCATTGGATATCCCGCATAAAGCTTTCCTCGCTTAGTTGCCATCCCAGAGCTACTGAAGGGAACGACTCCCATTGCAAGCCCTCAGCCAGAAGAGATGAACCATCCCATCTATTGGTGAGGGTGATCAAATATTTATCATTGAAAGTGTAGTTTAACCTAACCGCATAAGAAAGCAACTGGTTTTGCCTAAACCAACTACCTAATGTATAATTAGCTGTTTGCGCTGACCCTATGTTGTAAAAGCCAGCAGCGAATGGTTGATTGGTTGAACCCAGCTCTGAACCTTCAATCCTACGGACGAATGTACTTTGTAGCAACAACAGGTTGAAGTCGTGATTGCCAAATGACTTGGTGACATTAGCTTGATTATCCAATGTGAAGTTAAAATCTTCAACCTTCTCTAATTGGCTATTGATTCCCTGGCTATTTCCACTGTTTGTAAGCAAATCAGAGAACCAACCTCTTCTGTAGGTCTTAAGTCCGGAAGATAGAGTTGATTTAAAAGTTAACCATTCCACAGGGCTATACTGTAGATAGGTAGAACCAATCATGTTCCATTGTCTGGTCTCGTCATTAGAATTGTTGATCTCCAGAATCGGATTCCAGGTACTCGTTTTATTCAGGACATAGTTGTTTGTTCCCAGCTGTGATGGCAACTGCAGCTTTCCTGGTTGTGGAAAATATTCACCAATGATGTCATTCCCATTTTCATCCACAGCCCATGGTCTCAGAAAGGGATTCATCCTAAATGCCTCTCTCATTCCAACTTCACTTCCTCGCTCAATCACACTTAAAGCCATATTGACCTGTGCACCTGCTTTCCATTTATCACTCACTTCCTGATCCATACCCAACCTCAGGTTAAATTTGTCCAGGCCTTCATTTTCCATATTACCAGTCTCCGTCTGATAGCCAATACCCAGTGTATAAGCTGAACCTCCGTTTCTGTGATTGATATTAATATTGGTATTAGACTGCAAAGCATCTTTCAATACGGCATCATACCAGTCAAACCCCTCCAGGCTGTTGAACCTATCTATCAGAGCCTGATTGCTGGATGGACTGGCCACTACATCATTGAATTCCTGCTCAGTCATACCGGCACCATTGTTTGTAGTACCCAGATATGCTGAATAATGATAATCTCTCCATTTTTCTGGGCTCATCATCTTTGGTAGTCGAGCCACCTTCTTTACTCCGTAGTATGTATCCACACTGATGTTTGTACCACTTGGAATGCTAGCCCCTCCTTTAGTTTGAATAAACACAACACCGTTTGATCCCCTGGATCCGTAGATAGCCTGCGAAGAAGCATCTTTCAGGATATCGATCTTAGCAATGTCGTTTGGATTGAGGAAGTCTATGTTATCGGTGATCACACCATCCACTACAAATAAAGGATTGTTACCACCTTCCAATGAACTTTTCCCCCTTACTGTAAATTCAAATGAATCTCCCACTCTTCCAGTGCTATTGGTGATATTCACACCTGCAACACTTCCTTGTAATGCCTGCACGGGGTTTGTTGTCCCGCGTTCCTGGATTATCTCAGCACTGGCACTGGCAATGGAGCCTGTAAGGTCAGTTCTCTTTTGAGTTCCATAACCCACTACGACCACTTCGCTAAGCGTTTCAGTGTCCAGATCCAGCTCTACAGTGAATGAAGTTTTAGAACCGATCGGTACCACTTTGGTGGCGTAACCAACAAAACTTATTACCAGGTTCTTTGACTGGCTAGGTGCGGTTACGGTAAAATTACCATCAACATCTGTTGTGGTTCCGGTATTTGTCCCTTCAACAAATACTGTAGCTCCGGGCAAACCAACACCGTCCGGATCGGTTACATTTCCGGAGAGCGTAGTCTGACCGTAGGACACTCCTGCCATCAATAACAGGATCAATCCCAATACCTTCTTTTGTAGAAGAATTTTCCTTTGTAGTCTTTTTAACATTTGGTCATTGTTTAGATGAATAAACTTTACTCAGACCTGATACAAATCCGGCCTTTTACAAATGTCTCGAGATACTTTTTAGGACAGTATTCATAAATGATCAATCAGTATTCATTTTTTTGCAATACTGCTAAAAACAGGTCCTGGTAGGCTGCCTGGATTGATAATTTCGTATTACTTTGGAAAAGAAAGAGATAAATGCTATTTCAATACTTAGTTTGAATAGACATTGAAGGAGCCCTCTTCAAAAAGTTTTGGCAAGACCCAAAATCTTCTGGTTCAAATTGTATCAACCCTCAAATAGATATCACTATGAAATACTCATTCATAATCTTCACTCTGTTTTATATTATCTCATGTGGACCGGTGCCGCACCCGCCAATGACAAACCAAACATCTTCCACTCAGGATCTTTACGATGGGTTAGAATTTGACATGCCAATGGTAACTGAGCCCGTCATTCCGGACCTGGAAAAATCAATTGCAGAATTTGGAGCTGTGCCTGATGGAATTACAAAAAATACTGAAGCTTTCGAAGCTACAATTCAGAATGTCTCCGCCGCAGGTGGTGGCAAAGTGATTGTCCCGAGAGGGATGTGGCTGACCGGTCCCATCACACTGAAAAGTAATATCAATCTACATCTGGAAGCTGGAGCACTCATCATTTTTACTGATGATAAAGATGATTACCCTATTGTGGAAACAAGCTTCGAAGGGCTGAATACATTCCGATGCCAGTCTCCAATCAATGGGAGGGATCTGGAGAATATTGCCATTACTGGATCAGGAACAATAGATGGAAATGGTGGAGCATGGAGAATGGTGAAAAAAGAAAAGATGACCGAGCCGCAATGGAAAAAACTGCTGAAGAGTGGTGGTGTGACCAGCGATGATGGCAAGGTCTGGTATCCATCGGAGCAATTTAAAAGAGGCGCTGAGTTTACTGCCAATTTCAATGTACCTGATCCCTCACAAGTCAATTTTGAGGAGATTCGAGATTTCCTTCGGCCAGTCATGGTCAGCCTGATCAATTGTAAGAATGTTTTGCTGGATGGACCCACCTTCCAAAATTCACCGGCATGGAATTTACACCCATTGATGTGTGAAAATGTGATCATCCGTAACCTGAGTGTTCGCAATCCCTGGTATTCACAAAATGGTGACGGGCTGGATCTGGAATCTTGCAAAAACGTTCTGATCTACGACAACACATTTGATGTAGGGGACGACGGGATTTGCATCAAGTCCGGAAAAGACAAGGACGGAAGAGATCGGGCAGTGCCAACAGAAAATGTGATCATCAAAAACAACATTGTCTATCATGGACATGGTGGATTTACCGTGGGAAGCGAGATGAGCAGTGGGGTGAAAAATATCCATGTTTCCAATTGTACATTTATGGGAACTGATGTTGGGCTGCGCTTCAAGAGCACAAGAGGCAGGGGAGGTGTTGTAGAAAATATCTACATCTCCAACATTGATATGATTGATATTCCTACTGATCCCATTCGGTTCAATTTATTCTACGGTGGTCAATCACCCATTCTGGAAGAAGACCAGGAGGCTGCAGTGGCTGACCCCGAGAAAGAACCCGTAACCGAGGAAACTCCATCATTCCGAGATATCTATATGAAAAACATACGTGCGGTACGGTCCGGCAGTGCCGGATACTTCCAGGGACTTCCGGAAATGAAGCTAAAAAACATCCAAATTGAGGATTCTTACCTGGAAGGGAAAACAGGCGTCTCTATGATTGATGCAAACGATATCACATTTAAAAATGTGAAAATCCAATCAGCCGAGGGTTATCCTTTAACACTTTACAACACTACAAATTTTGTAAGTCCGGGTTTGGAGTTGATTGCATCGGATGCAACAAAAGGGCTGCTAATATTGGGGGCTGAGTCACAAAATATTGATCTTACCGATTCAAATATTGACCCGTCGGCGGTGAAGATTGACAAAAAAGTAAATAGTGAATCTGTCAAATTATAATAAATGAAATATCTAAAGGCTTTACTCAGTCTTTCATTCCTACTCATCCATTTTGCCTTTGCTCTGCAAGAGGAAAAAGTGGTTGTCTACCTGGTAGGAGATTCTACCTGTGCTGATAAAGATCCAAAAGCATTTCCGGAAACAGGCTGGGGAACGCCCTTTAAAACTTTCTTCAATAAGAATATTATTGTTGAAAACAGGGCAAAAAATGGCAGGAGCACAAGATCATTCATGGAGGAGGGCCGGTGGGACAATATCATGAGTACCCTAAAAGCTGGCGACTACGTTTTTATCCAGTTCGGGCACAACGATGAAGTACCAACCAAAGCCACCGCTACAACTCCGGAAGAATTTCAAAATAATCTTCGAAAATATATTGAAGATACACGTGGCAAAAATGCCATTCCGGTATTGTTGACCTCTGTTTCCAGAAGATCCTTTGTTGATGGGATTCTAAAGGACACCCACAAACATTACGCAGATTTAACGAGAGAGATTGCATCAGAAAAGGAAGTC
>JAHCMM010000184.1 GCA_019192515.1 Cyclobacteriaceae bacterium SS2 | reverse complement strand
CTGTGATCCGCTTAAAATCAATTTGTTCCTGTCTACTCATTGAATTCAGGTTTAGGGTCCAAAAGTAAAACGGATTTTAGGCCAGTAAAACCCGAAACTTGCTGAATCGTACAAGGTTTTGGTTGATTAAATCGCTTTACTTATGAATAGGAGTCGGATTGCTCAATGCATAGATAATATTATCAGTATCCGACTCATCTGTTTTATTTGGTAATAAGACAAAACCATTCCGCTCAAGCAGTATTTTAGATTTGATGTTTTGGAGATGCGTGTATGCCTCTACGGTTTCCAGTTTCAATATCCTAAATCCAAAATCAATCACACCTTGCAATGCTTCGTTCATGAATCCATGACCCTGAAAGGTCGGGCTCAAATCATATCCAATTTCAGCTACTGTTTTGTCTTCCGTAAAATTCCAAAGACATATAGTTCCAATCATTTTGTTTTGCTTCTTTTCGGTAATCTTCCAATAGAATATATCATTGTTATCAATTCCTCGATTGATTTTCGCAATGAATTCCAGAGCTTGTTCTTGAGTGTCAGTGCTCGGTCTTTTTACAAATTCATTTACCCGCTTGTCTGAGCGTAAAAAAGAGATCATTTTCCAGTCAGTATTTAGGAGCCTCTTGAGTTCGAGTCGCTCAGTTTTAATTTCCGGAAAATGAGGTTTGGTCATCTGAAGGCACTTAGCAATTTCCTAATCAAAAATTACTCAATAGAAAGGATCTCATTGATAATGAAATTTACTTCATTGGCAGATATATTTTGATAAATGATATTCCTTAAATCCTCAACTAAATCTAGGATCGAGGAAAATCACTCATCGAGCAGGTCCGGCCTTTTCTTTTTGGTTAGCTCCACGGATTGGTCGTGGCGCCAGGCTTCGATTCTTGCCTCATGGCCAGAGAGGAGGATGTCAGGCACTTTCCAGCCTTTGTACTCCGCTGGACGGCTGTAGACCGGCGGTGCGAGCAGGTTGTCCTGGAAGGAGTCGGTGAGGGCAGAACTTTCATCATTCAATACGCCTGGAACCAGTCGGATCAGTGCATCGGCCAGCACCATGGCGGCCAGCTCTCCACCAGAGAGGACATAATCACCAATACTGATCTCACGGGTGACCAGATGGTCACGCACCCGCTGGTCCACTCCTTTGTAGTGCCCACACAGCAGGATCATGTTTTGCTTTAGCGACAACCCGTTTGCGATGCCCTGGTTGAGGGTTTTGCCATCCGGGGTGAGGTAGATCACCTCGTCATAATTTCTTTTTTTCCTGAGGGCTGTAATACAATTGTCAATAGGCTCTATGGTGAGCACCATGCCGGCACCACCTCCAAAAGCGTAATCATCCACGCTTTTTTGCTTGTGGTTGGAATAGTCCCGGATATTGTGGATCTCAATCTCAACCAAGCCCTTGTCCATCGACCGGCGGACAATGCTTTGGTTCATCGGGCCATCAAAAAGCTCGGGTAGGCACGTAAGGATATCCAGCCTCATGGATTTAAATATACATCTAAAAGTCCGTCAGGAAGGGAAGTTTGGATGGTGGAGTTTTCGAGATCAACAGAAAGCATGATCTCCTCATCCATTGGGATAAGGATCTCTTTGCCCTGATGGTCCACACTCATCAGCATGTTGTTGGGGGCTTCGATGATTTCCAGCACGGTGCCAATCAGTTTTTCATGTTCATAAACTTTGCACCCGACAAGATCATGATAGTAATACTGGCCTTTTTTCAGTTTAGGTAAGACCGTAAGTGGTAAAAATGCGCTTTTCCCGACCAGTTCTTTGGCAGCATCCTGAGATTCGATGTCTTCTATGATTAACCGTGCCTGGTCACCACGGATGCTGATCTCCTGAATAAAAAAAGGAACCAACTTTCCATTTATTTCAAGGAAAATTGATTCCAATTTCTTGTAGTATTCCGGCTGGTCTACGTCCAGCAGGAGTATAAGCTCGCCTTTCAGCCCATGAGTCTTGACGACATTACCCAGTTCAAAGTAACTGTCATAACTCATTCACAAAGCATTATTTTGCTTCTTTATCGTCTCCTTCTTTTTCTGCGGGAGCTTCTTCTTTTGCTTCTTCAGCTTTAGCCTCAGGAGCCTCCTCTTTCTTCTCAGCTTTCGGAGCTTCTTCCTTAGGTGCTTCAGCTTCAGCTGGTTTCTCTTCTGCTTTTGGCGCTTCCTCAGCTTTGGCTTCCTCTTTCGGTGCCTCTTCTGCTTTTGGAGCTTCGGCAGCAGGTGCTTCCGCTTCTGCTACAGCCTCGTTTCCTTCTTCTTCAAGTGCTTTCTCGTCTTCACTGGCTCCGGCATCAGCTACCTCTGCAGCTAGTGCAGCGTCAGCTTCTTTCTTACGGGTAGCGATGGCTTCTGCTCTTGCATCCGATACTTTCTTCTCAGCTTCAAGTCTGGCTTTGGCTTTACTTGCTTTGTCTTTGGCAAGCATGTCAACTTTAGCCTGGATCTTGGCTTCTTTGCCTGCCATCCAGGTTTCAAATTTTTTGTCTGCCTCTTCCTGAGTGATTGCACCCTTGTTCACACCTATCTGTAAGTGCTTCTTGTACATGATACCTCTGTATGACAACATGGCTCTTACTGTGTCTGTAGGTTGTGCACCTTTCATCACCCAGTCGAAAGCTTTTTCGTCGTTCAATACAATAGAAGCAGGATTGGTGTTTGGATCGTAGGTTCCGATTTTCTCAATGAATCGTCCGTCTCGGGGAGATCTTGAATCGGCAATCACTACATCATATAAAGCGAATTTTTTGCGTCCTCGACGCGTCAGTCTGATTTTTACTGGCATATTAGTTCTTTTGTTTATGGAACCCGTCCATTCAAAATTTATTTAAAAGGAGCGCAAAGATAATGTCTTATTCGGTATTATAAAATAAATCTTCAACAATAGGTCTAAGTGATTGCGTATTTGTATATGCGTGTAAGCGATTATTAATATTAATTAGTAACCCCTATATTTGTTCTCGTTTCGAGCCAATAAGCAACCCCATGGATAAATATTCCTATATTTCCAATGCCCATGTCAGCTATATAGATGACCTGTACAAGCAGTATAAATCAGATCCGGAATCTGTAGACCAGTCCTGGCAAAAGTTTTTTGAGGGATTTGAATTTTCTCAGGAGAAGTTTGGCGGGAATGGCGCCGCAGTAGAAGCACCTGCTTCAGGAGCTAAAGTGATCTCCCCAAAAGAGATCAGAGTAAGAAATTACATCTACGCACACCGGTCACGTGCCCACCTTATTTCAGATACCAACCCGGTAAGGGAAAGACGTAAACATGTTACACGGCTGTCTCTTAGTGATTTTGATCTGACAGATGCTGATCTTGACGAAAAATTTGAAATAGGCCAGGAGATAGGGATTGGCAAAGCTTCTCTGAGAGAGATCAGTGAAAGACTGGAAAAGATCTACCGTGGCCATATCGGGTATGAATATAACCACATCCGCAACGCGGATATTTTTGAATGGTTCAAAGCGAAGGTGGAAAACGAAGGGGTGGATATCACTCCCGACAAGGAGACCAGGAATAAGATCCTATCAAAACTCAACGAGGCAGTTGTTTTTGAAAACTTTTTGCATACCAAGTTTATTGGTCAGAAGCGTTTTTCACTAGAAGGTGGTGAAAACACCATAGTTGCGCTGGATAAGATCATCAACTACTCAGCTGAACTGGGATCGGAGGAAGTTGTTATTGGTATGGCCCATAGAGGACGGTTAAATGTATTGGCCAATATCATGGGAAAAACCTATGATGAGATCTTTGCGGAGTTTGAGGGTAATACAGACCCAGACCTTACCATGGGTGATGGGGATGTTAAATATCACCTGGGGTATTCCAGTTTTATCGAAACCACCAGTGGAAAGAAAATTTATGTGAAGCTGGCGCCAAACCCTTCACATCTAGAAGCGGTTGATCCTGTTGTGCTTGGCTATACACGTGCGCAGATCGATGATGAGTATCGTGGAGATTTCAAAAAAGCCATTCCAATTCTGATTCACGGAGATGCCGCCATAGCCGGGCAGGGTATCTTATATGAGTGTATCCAGATGTCGTTGCTTCCGGGCTACAGCACAGGTGGTACCATCCACTTTGTGATCAACAACCAGGTGGGCTTCACTACAGACTATGACGATGCACGGTCAAGTATCTACTGTACTGACCTTGCGAAGATTGTGGATGCGCCGGTGATGCACATCAATGGTGACGACCCTGAAGCAGTGAACTTTGCTGCCAAGATCGCGGTAGAGTACCGACAGAAATTTAATAAGGACATTTTCATTGACCTGCTTTGCTATCGTCGTCACGGACACAACGAAAGCGACGAGCCGAAGTTTACCCAGCCGAAGCTATACAACCTGATTTCCAAGCACCCGAATCCACGTGATATCTACGTGAAGTCGTTGATCAGCCGGGGAGATATCAGCGAGGACAAAGCAGATAAGCTCGACAAAGAGTTTAAGCAACAGCTACAGGACAGGCTCAATGAAGTGAAGCAAAATCCACTTCCTTACAAGCCTCAAAAAATTGAAGAAGAGTGGCACTTCCTGAGAAGATCTAAAGCTGAAGATTTCGATGAATCTCCGGACACCTCGATCAACCAGGAAATCTATGATATGGTAGCCTCAGCGCTTACCACAATGCCGAAAGGGTTTAAACCTTTGAAGCAGATAGAAAAATTGCTCAAGGATAGAAAAAGTAATTTCCTTGAAGATAAAGTATTGAACTGGGGGGATGCCGAGCTATTGGCCTATGGGTCTTTGCTAGCAGAAGGCAAGATCGTTAGGATGTCGGGTCAGGATGTGCGAAGGGGTACTTTCTCTCATAGACACTCTTATTTATATGACTCTAATACCAACGAGCCATACAGCAACCTTGACCACGTAAAAGAAGGTCAGGAACCTTTTAGGATCTATAACTCTTTACTATCAGAGTATGGAGTACTGGGTTTTGAATACGGTTATGCCATGGCTACGCCAAATGCCCTGGTTATCTGGGAAGCACAGTTTGGAGACTTTTCCAATGGAGCACAAGTGGTGATCGATCAGTTTATCACTTCGGCTGAAACCAAGTGGCAAAGGATGAATGGATTGGTGATGTTGTTGCCACACGGCTATGAGGGACAGGGACCTGAGCACTCCAGTGCCAGACCCGAAAGATTCCTTCAGATGGCAGCCCAGGAAAATATGATTATTGCCAATGTGACTACACCTGCAAACTTCTTCCACTTATTGAGGAGGCAGATCAGCTGGGAATTCAGAAAACCATGTGTGGTTTTCTCACCGAAATCCTTGCTGAGGCACCCTAAGGTGGTCTCTCCGGAGGCAGATTTCACCAAAAATAGATTCCAGGAGGTCTATGATGATGATTATGTGACCAAGAAGAGCGTGAAGAGGGTATTGCTGTGTACCGGAAAGGTCTATTATGATTTGCTGGAAGAGCAGGAGAAGAAAAAGATTAAAGATGTGGCCATTGTCAGGGTTGAACAGCTACATCCATTCCCTAAGAAAAAACTTGACGAAGTACTAAAGAAATATAATAAGCCTAAGCTGGTTTGGGTCCAGGAAGAACCGGAAAACATGGGAGCATGGGGATTCCTGCTCAGAGTTTCGGGGCTGGATCTTTCATTGATTTCCAGAAAAGCGGGATCATCCCCGGCCACTGGCTATGCCAAAGTGCATAAACAGGACCAGGCTGAAATTGTAAAAAATGCATTTAAATCTTAATAACTGAACTTATGAGTTTAGAAGTAAAAGTCCCGTCTGTGGGCGAATCCATCTCGGAAGTAACCATTGCGAGCTGGAGCAAAAAAGACGGTGATTATGTCGAAATGGACGAGGTTCTATGTGAATTAGAATCTGATAAAGCCACCTTTGAGGTAACAGCCGAATCATCGGGAATATTACATATCAAAGCACAGGAAGGCGAGACGTTGGATATCGGGGCGTTGTTATGTGAGATTGATGATTCTGCCAAGTCAAACGGTCAGTCGGAGTCCAAACCGGCAGCTAAGGAAGAAAAGCCAGCTAAAGCTGAATCATCCGAGCCAAAATCCACCGGCAACGTGGTAGAAATGAAAGTACCTGCTGTTGGTGAGTCGATCAACGAAGTGACTATTGCTTCATGGTCTAAGAAGGATGGCGACTTTGTTGAGTTAGATGAGGTGATTGCCGAAATAGAGTCTGATAAAGCCACATTTGAACTCACTGCCGAAGCTTCGGGAATTCTAAAAATCGTAGTTCAGGAAGGGGAAACAGTAGATATTGGTGCCCTGATCTGTAAAATCGAGGAGATGGAAGGTGGGTCATCAGCCCAGACTTCATCCGGCGGGGACGCACCTGCAGCTGAATCTAAGCCAGCAGAGCAGAAAGAAGGCTCCTATGCAGCCGGTCATGCTTCCCCTGCAGCCGCAAAGATCATGGAAGAGAAAGGGCTGAAGAGTGATGACATCAAAGGCACTGGCCGCGATGGCAGGATTACCAAGGAGGATGCTTTAAATGCTCAAAAAGCTGAAAAGTCTGCTCCTGCATCTAAGCCGGCAGCCGAAGGTGCACCGGTACTTGCTGCTTCCGGTAGCAGGGAGCAACGTCGTGAAAAGATGACTTCTCTTCGCAAGACTATCTCCAAGCGACTGGTGTCCGTGAAGAATGAAACAGCCATGCTCACCACCTTCAATGAGGTGAACATGGGGCCGATCATGGAGCTGAGGAAGAAGTACAAAGAAGCATTCAAAGAAAAGTACGAAGTAGGTTTAGGCTTTATGTCTTTCTTTGGCAAGGCATGTAGCATGGCGCTGAAAGAGTGGCCTGCCGTGAATGCCATGATAGATGGAGAAGAGATTGTTTACAATGACTATGCGGATATTTCTATTGCAGTGTCCACACCAAAAGGACTGGTGGTGCCTGTGATCAGAAATGCAGAGTCATTGAGCTTCGACCAATTTGAAAAAGAAGTGATCAGGCTGGCAGTGAAAGCCAGGGATGGTAAGCTGAGCATCGATGAGATGCAGGGAGGTACTTTTACCATTACCAATGGAGGTATCTTCGGATCTATGCTTTCTACTCCGATCATCAATGCACCACAGGCTGCTATTCTGGGAATGCACAATATTGTGGAAAGACCAGTTGCTGTGAATGGTGAGGTGAAAATCCAACCCATCATGTACGTGGCATTGTCTTATGATCACAGGATCATTGATGGCAGGGAGTCAGTAAGCTTTTTAGTGAGAGTGAAAGAGTTGTTGGAAGATCCTACAAGGTTGTTGCTAGGAGTTTAATTTTTTTTAAATCAGGACTTTAGTCCTCACACTTATTTACCTATGGATTACGACGTAACAGTGATCGGATCAGGTCCGGGTGGGTACGTTGCAGCAATTCGTTGCGCCCAGCTCGGAATGAAAACAGCCATCATCGAAAAATATGATACCCTTGGGGGCACCTGCCTCAACGTGGGATGTATTCCATCCAAGGCGTTATTGGATTCGTCAGAGCACTTTCACAATGCTTCCCACACCTTCAAAGAGCACGGTATCGATATACCAGCCCCAAAAGTCAACCTGAAGCAGATGATCTCCAGGAAAGATGACGTGGTGAAGCAAAATGTAGACGGCATTGCTTATCTGATGAAAAAAAATAAGATAGATGTGCTCACCGGAGTCGGATCATTCAAGGATAAGAATACCATAGAGGTAAATGGGAAAAGCAAAAAGACCATTACCACAGAGAAAGTAATTATTGCCACAGGGAGTAAACCATCTTCTTTGCCTTTCATCAAGCTGGACAAAGAACGTGTAATCACCAGTACGGAGTCACTTAATCTTAAAGAGATACCAAAAAACCTGATTGTGATCGGTGGTGGTGTGATCGGTTTGGAGTTGGGCTCTGTCTATGCACGTCTGGGCGCTAAGGTTACTGTGATCGAGTTTCTGGATAGCATCATCCCCACTATGGATGTGACGATGGGAAAGGAATTGCAGAAATCCCTAAAGAAACTGGGCTTCGAGTTTTACCTCAGTCATAAGGTGACCTCAGTCGAGAAAAAAGCTAAGACAGTTACCGTGAAGGCAGAAGGAAAAGATGGTAAAACTGTAGAATTCAAAGGCGATTATTGCCTCGTTTCTATTGGTAGAAGGCCATATACCGAAGGTCTTGGACTGGAAAAAGTAGGTATTCAGACAGATAAACAGGGAAGAATAGAAGTAGACGAGCACCTGAAGACCAAGGTAGACAATATTTATGCGATTGGCGATGTAGTCAAAGGTGCGATGCTTGCTCATAAAGCCGAGGAAGAAGGAACATTTGTTGCGGAGAGTATAGCTGGACAAAAACCACACATCCATTACAACCTGATACCTGGTGTAGTTTACACATGGCCTGAGGTTGCCTCAGTAGGATATACAGAGCAACAGCTGAAAGAAGCAGGTAGGCAGATCAAGATCGGCTCATTTCCTTACAAAGCATTGGGTCGTGCCCGTGCCAGTATGGATGTGGATGGACTGGTCAAGGTGATTGCCGACAAGAATACGGACGAAATCCTGGGCATGCACATCATTGGTGCACGAGCTGCTGATATGATTGCTGCCGGGGTTACAGCCATGGAATTCAGAGCTTCAGCCGAGGATGTTTCTCGTATGTCACATGCGCATCCTACCTATATGGAGGCGGTAAGAGAAGCCTGTCTGGCTGCTACCGACAACAGGCCTATCCATATGTGATTTACTTCATGGATTTGTAGGTTCTGAGTACGCCGACTACTCCTACGAGTATTCCCGCACCCAGACATACATAGTACCAGGGTTCTGATAATGTATAACCTCCTGAGAAGGTGTTGCCAATTACTTTGCCCAAGTCTTTGGGTGAGTGGGATTCAGCCCAGTAAATAAGGAAAATCCCCAATGCTATCATGACGATGCCTCTAATCATTCCTGGTTTCATACTTTTTGGTTTAGTGAGGTAACGAATCTACCGGAATAAAAAAAAGGGACAAATTAATTCGTCCCTTTTTTCACTTTAGTATGGCAGTACACTAAAGCTTGAAATTTGGATTATAGATAATCCCAATGATGTTACTCCACGGATCTTTTAGAGAGGCGACCTTGATATTGTCACCTACTTCCATAATTTCTTCAAAAGGAGTCGCACCTTTTGATATCAGGTCTGCATGTGCGGCATCGATGTCATCCACTCCCCAGTAAGAAAAGATATTCTCTGACTTTTCGCGCTTCGATTCACCGGGAATCAGGCCCAGCTCATAGCCAGCTATATCAAATCCAACATAGAAAGGCTCGTCGAAATAGGGTTCTGTTTCAAATGCCTTGGTGTACCATTTTTTGGCTGCCTGTAAATCAGGAACCTGGTAGATTGTTGTTCTTAATCCCTTTGATTTCATGGGTTTATTTTTTTGTAATAGGATATCTGATAATAGTCTTTAGTTTTTCCTGTTCGTTTTTCATTGGATCCTTTAGGTAGATCTCATGATGGTGACCAGCGATTTTCATTTCTTCCTGTTCAATGAAAGCATGCAACTTCTCAAGTGTAGGAGCCTCCGCATCATATGATCCATTATGGAGTATTTGAGCACAGGTCCCTTCATTGATCAGCTCAAAATGTACCTGATCAATGTTGCTTAGTTCAGGTTTCCTGATTTTTATAGATTCTATCGACCGGTGAAAGTGATCTCCTTCGATGAAGTCTGGCATTCTCACCATGATCTTCCAGTGCCACTCCGATTTGGGTACTTTCAGAAAATCATCCATTTTCTTCACCTCCTGTTCAATCCACCACTGCCCTTCCATTTTAGGCACTACGAAGTCATTGTCTTCTGCCTTGGCAAGGAACTTGATCCCATATAGAGTAGCATACAAAGCCTCTAGGGCTTGGATAAACCTGGGATCATCAGGGCTGCTCTGACCTTGGATCGTCACATAAAAGTAGGAATCCAGATCAATGATTTCGGGCGTTGTTTTGGCGGTGTAATAAACCTTATCAAGCTTCTTTAGATCTAATTTTTCAGTCATCGTTTCCATAATATTTCTTTTTTTATTCAAAGAAATCCGTCTGAGTGACAGCCCTATGTCACTGACTTTTAAAAAAGATAAAAAATATCATTGGCTGACTGTCAACGATGAATCCTGATAGTGTTGCTGAAGTTCGAACACAAGTTTTTCGGTCTCTAGTTGTAATTCTTCTGGTGAAACGATGGTGACATCTTTACCAAACATTAATAACCAGCGGGCAAAAAAATTATAGGAAGGGGTGTAAAATTTCATCTCTACAAGATCGCCATGAAAGCTTTCCCCGGCATATCCATAGTAGTACTTTTGATTCCCGATGTAGCGATTCACTTTTTTTGGAACACGGATGATTACTTCGCGACTTTCCGTCCCTACAATCATTTGCTCAAGAAACTCCGGGAAAGAAGGGTGTTTGGAGCGATCGTATTTTTCCATAAGTATCCTGCAATTGGATATTCTGTCACACCTGAAATCCCGCATGTTTTTTCTCAGCCGGCAATATGCAATGAGGTGCCATCGTCCGGAATAGTACACAATTCCCAGGGGTTCTATCTCCCTTTTCGTAGACTGGTCTTTATAATTGGAGTGATATTCAATATTCAATACTTTTTGCTCCGCCAGTGCATTTTGTATGATGGAAATATATGAATTCGGAAATTCATTCGTATTTCGGGCAAAAGGAGCAACAGAAATATTTTGTTCGAGAGTGCTCAGATAATTTTTATCAGCATACTTGAGAACTGCCCTTACCTTGTGCATGGCTTCTTCGAAATTCTGAACCACATCATTATCCACTTGATGCTTAATAAACTTTGAGCCAAGAAGCAGGGCGGCTGCCTCATCTTTATTAAAAACTACTGGGGGCAGATGATAACCTTCCACCACAAAATATCCCGAGCCGGCATCTCCACCAATGGGAATACCAGATTCCATAAGTGATTTTATATCCCTGAAAATTGTCCTGGGGCTCACTACAAAGCGATCTACCAGCTCATTGATTGTTACCCTTGGTTTGCCCTGTAGTTGTATAAGAATAGCATTGAGTCTGTCTATCCTGTTCATTAATCAAATATAATTAGGGGGGCAGCAAAGAAAAAACCCTACTCTTGACATAAAGAGTAGGGGTAGATTAAGTGATTAAGAACCAGCCTATTGAACCGGTCGGTGGTTAAAATTGGGGAGGGATTTGGATTTAAACAAGTCATAAGGAACGGTTCCTTGATAATAGAGATAACGCTATGGTATTTAAGACGGATTCATTTTGATATTTTCAGGTATTGCTTGAATTAAATCGGATGGCTGACTTATTTTTGCCCCAATTTGTACCTACCAAAATAAACCACTTTAGATGCCAAAGAATCCCGACATCAAATCAGTATTAATAATAGGAAGTGGGCCAATCATCATTGGCCAGGCTTGTGAGTTCGATTATTCAGGTTCTCAAGCCGCCAGGTCGCTACGGGAAGAAGGAATAGAAGTTACGCTGATCAACAGCAATCCGGCCACGATCATGACTGATCCGGTCACGGCGGATAACATCTACCTGAAACCTCTGACCAAGCAATCTATCAAAGAAATTCTAAAAAAGCATAAGATAGATGCTGTACTCCCCACCATGGGAGGTCAAACTGCCCTTAACCTGGCTATCGATTGTGAAAAAGCAGGAATCTGGGATAAGTTCGGTGTCAAGATGATCGGTGTGGATATCGGAGCCATCGAAACTACAGAAGACAGGGAGAAATTCCGTCTGAAAATGAACGAAATCGGCGTGGGAGTATGCCAGGGGGAGACCGCTACCTCCTTTCTTACCGGAAAAGAGATAGCCCAGGAAATTGGCTTTCCTCTTGTAATCAGACCTTCATATACCCTGGGAGGTTACGGTGGTGGCTTCGTGGACAATGCCGATGAATTTGATAAAGCGCTCAACGCTGGCCTCCAGGCTTCACCAATTCATGAGGTATTGATCGAACAGTCAATCCTGGGATGGAAAGAGTATGAGTTGGAACTCCTACGCGACAATGCAGGAAATATCATCATCATTTGTTCCATCGAGAATTTTGATCCGATGGGGGTTCACACCGGAGATTCTATCACGGTAGCTCCTGCGATGACGCTTCCGGATACGGTATATCAAAACATGCGTGATCTGGCGAAGCGAATGATGAATGCCATCGGTCAGTTTGCCGGAGGTTGTAACGTACAGTTTGCCGTAAACCCCGAGACAGACGATATCATTGGTATCGAGATCAACCCACGGGTATCGAGATCATCGGCCCTGGCATCGAAAGCTACAGGATATCCAATTGCGAAGATTGCGGCCAAGTTAGCCATTGGCTACAACCTGGATGAACTGAAAAACCAGATCACCAAGACTACCTCAGCATACTTTGAGCCGGCATTGGATTACGTGATTGTAAAAGTGCCACGGTGGAACTTTGACAAATTCCAGGGATCTGATAGAAAGCTGGGACTTCAAATGAAGTCGGTTGGTGAAGCCATGGGTATTGGTAGAAATTTTCAGGAAGCCTTACAGAAAGCCTGTCAGTCTTTAGAAATCAAAAGAAATGGGCTAGGTGCTGATGGTAGGGAGCTGAGAGATCAGGAAGCTATTTTGTACAGTCTTGAGCACCCGAGCTGGAATAGGTTATTCCATATATATGATGCGTTCAAGCTGGGGATTCCTTTCAAGACCATTCAAAATCTCACCAAGATAGATGACTGGTTCTTACACCAGATAGAAGATCTGATCAACCTGGAGAAAAAGATTGAGCAATTCACGCTCGATACCTTGCCGAAAGATGTGCTTAAGGAGGCAAAGGAAAAAGGGTATGCGGATCGTCAGATCGCACACTTGCTAAAATGTCTTGAGAGTGAAGTTTTTGCCAAAAGAAATGATCTGGGTATCAAAAGGGTTTACAAACTTGTAGATACATGTGCAGCTGAATTTGAGGCGCAAACACCTTATTACTACTCCGCTTTTGATGAGGAAAATGAATCTTCTTCTTCGGATAGAGAGAAGATCATCGTCCTGGGTTCCGGTCCCAACAGGATCGGTCAGGGAATAGAGTTTGACTATTCTTGTGTACATGGAGTCCTGGCAGCCAAGGAGTGTGGTTATGAAACTATCATGATCAACTGTAACCCTGAGACGGTATCCACAGACTTTGACATAGCTGATAAGCTGTACTTTGAGCCGGTTTTCTGGGAACATATCTACGATATCATCCTGCACGAAAAACCTGTCGGAGTAATTGTGCAGCTGGGAGGTCAAACAGCATTGAAGCTAGCTGAGAAGCTGGATAGATATGGAATCAAAGTAATTGGTACAAGTTATGAGGCGCTGGATCTGGCAGAAGATCGGGGAAGATTCTCGGACCTGTTGAAGGAAAATAAAATTCCATATCCACAGTACGGAACTATCGATGATGCCGAGTCAGCCATTGAGCTTTCTAAAGAAATTGGTTTCCCACTCCTTGTACGTCCAAGCTATGTATTGGGTGGTCAGAGCATGAAGATTGTGATCAACGAGAAGGAGCTCGAACAGCATGTGGTAAATCTGATCAAGGACAAGCAGGACGGAAAAATCCTTTTGGATCACTTCCTTGAGGGAGCTATTGAGGCAGAAGCCGATGCAATCTGTGATGGAAAAGATGTTTACATCATCGGGATTATGCAGCACATCGAGCCGGCAGGTATCCACTCTGGTGATTCTTATGCAGTGCTTCCACCATATAATTTGGGTGATTTCGTCATCAGACAGATAGAAGAGTATACAGAAAAGATTGCCCTGGCATTGAAGACTGTTGGCCTGATCAATATCCAGTTTGCTATCAAAGATGACAAAGTATATATCATTGAGGCGAATCCAAGAGCATCCCGAACGGTACCATTTATCTGTAAAGCATATGAGGAGCCATACGTGAATTATGCTACCAAGGTGATGTTGGGTAAGAAAAAGGTGAAGGACTTTAAGTTCAATCCTAAGAAGCATGGCTATGCCATCAAAGAGCCGGTGTTCTCATTCCATAAGTTCCCGAATGTAAATAAAGAGCTTGGGCCTGAGATGAAATCTACCGGTGAATCAATCTATTTCATTGATGATTTGATGGATGATTACTTCTTAGAAATTTACTCTGAGCGAAACCTATATCTCAGTAGATAAGTTAACATACATACTATGTTAAAAATCATTATCATATCCGTATTGGTGCTCTACCTTGTATTTAAGTTGGTAGGGTTTGCCTTTAGGATCATGTTTGGTGCTGCTTATGAGCAACAGCGGAAGGCACGGCAGGGTCAGCAGCAACAATATACAACAAGGCGAAAAGCCCCGAATAGTAATCTGAACATTGACACACAGCCCGAAAACCAACGGGCAAAATCAAGTAAGGAATATAAAGGCGGCGACTATGTGGACTATGAAGAAGTAAAGGAATAGGCTATCCAATAGCCTTTTCCACTACCATTTTCATTTTATCTAATCCCTCTTTGGCAGCATCAAGGGCCTTCATCTTGTAGTAGTCCTCATTAAATAGCTCCAGGGATAGCACAATAGGTTTGTTTTTATCAATCAGGTAACCCAGTGCTTTGCCAATCGGGGCTACGCCATCACCCGGGAAAACCCGATGGCTGTCTTTGATATCTTCTCTGGAAGGTGATGCTGGGTAATCATTCATATGAAACATATGGATGGCTGATGAGTCAAGCATTCTCAGACCTTCAAAGTCTGATCCTCCTTTATAGATATGATAAATATCCGGTAAGATACAGGCATCCGGGTGTGCGGCTTCTGAAGCCACATACATCACCTCACCAAACAGGTGCAGGTTGTGTGAAAATCCCCAGAGTTCGAGCTGAGGAAGCACACCTGTCTCCCTACCGATCTCCAATAGCTTCTGGTAGCGCTTCGCTGCTTCCAATAGGTTTAATGAGGGGGGATTAGTCGCTCCGGCAGGAGGTGCAGCAACTCTGGGACAGCCAATTTCTGCCAACAGGTCCATTTCTTTTCTGGCCTGGTCGTAGGCTTCGGATCGTTTTTGCTCATCATCTACAATCCACTGAGGAAAGCTGATGCAATTCTCTATTTTGATTCCCAGGTCAGTTGCCAGGTTCTTGATGTCTTTGGTTGTGCCACCTTCCTGAATATGGGCATTAAGCTTATTCATCCAGATCTCCACACCATCATATCCAGCCTCTGCAGCTGTTTTGATTTCATCTGTGATTTTGAGATTTTGACCTCTGATGGTACTCGTATTGAGGCAAAAAGTAAACTGATGTTTAGGCTTTTGTTCCTGGCAGGAGGATAGTGAAATCATCGGGGCAGCTGCAATTGCTCCTGTCTTTTGCAGCATTGATCTTCTGGATAATGGGGTCATAGGTTTAAGTGGTATTCTATCAAAAGTAATTAATGCAAGTCAAATTCGATTGCTTTACTGCCAATCAGGTTAATTAGTTGTGAAGAAACCATTAGCTTTGCGTTCCCAAAAAAGGTAAACTGAATGGCGTGGTTCAAAAGACAAGACAAGGGAATTCAAACACCTACTGAAAAGAAGAAAGAAGCTCCCGATGGATTGTGGTATAAGACTCCAAGTGGAAATATCATCCACATGCGGGAGCTTAAGAATAATGCATATGTGAGCCCAGACGATGGATATCACGTAAGAATTGGTTCCAAGGAATATTTTGAGATCCTATTTGATAACAACAAATTCACTGAGCTAGATGAAAAGATGTCATCTTCAGATCCATTGAAATTTGTGGACACCAAGGCCTACCCTCAACGGATAGCAGAGTCACAAAAGAAGACAGGCCTGAAGGATGCTGTACGTTCTGCTTATGGCAAAATGAACGGTATGAATATCGTAATTGCCTGTATGGATTTTGCTTTTATTGGTGGTTCAATGGGTTCTGTAGTAGGAGAAAAGATCGCCAGGGCTATTGATCACGCAGCAAAAACAAATACTCCTTTCCTGATGATCTCCAAATCAGGTGGAGCCAGAATGATGGAGGCGGGATTTTCACTCATGCAGATGGCTAAAGTGTCTGCCAAGCTTACGATCCTGGAGGAAAAGAAAATTCCTTATATCTCCCTGCTTACTGATCCAACTACAGGAGGTGTAACAGCATCATTTTCCATGCTGGGAGATTTCAACATTGCTGAGCCCGGTTCGTTGATCGGTTTTGCGGGGCCAAGGGTAATCAGGGAGACAATTGGGAAAGACCTGCCAAAGGGATTCCAAAGTGCAGAGTTTGTGTTGGAGCATGGATTTCTTGATTTCATTGTAGACAGGAGGCACCTAAAAGCGAAATTGACCACCCTGCTAAAAATGCTTGAGTAAGCTATTGGATTTTTCGCAACATAATTATTGTTATTCTGTTATTCAAATACATGTTTCCAAGGCTTCTATTGGAAAACATTATAACTTATATTTGCTCCGTTTTCAAAATTAAACGCTAAACAGAGGTTCTCTCATGGTTCCAGTAATTACTACCTCCATTATCGCTTTCACACTAGTCATCCTAATGCTAGTACTCATCCTATTATTTGCACAGTCTAAGCTGGTCCAGTCTGGTCCTGTGAAGATCATAATTAATGGAGATGAGAAAAATCCCTTGGTCACATCAGCAGGTTCATCATTACTATCGACCTTATCAGGGGAAAAAATATTTTTGCCTTCAGCGTGTGGAGGAGGAGGAACCTGCGCAGAGTGTAAGTGTACAGTTTTGGAAGGTGGTGGGGAGATCCTGCCAACAGAAACAGGTCACCTGAGTAGGACGCAGCAGAAGGAAGGCGTGCGATTAGGCTGCCAGGTAAAGGTGAAGCAGGACATGAGAATACAGATACCGGAAGAGATCTTTGGTATCAAAAAATGGGAAGCTACTGTGGTAAGAAACTACAACGTGGCCTCATTTATTAAAGAATTTGTGGTGGAGATACCAGAGGATATGGATTATGAAGCTGGAGGGTATATCCAGATCGAAATTCCGAAATGTGAAGTTGATTATAAAGATATTGATATTACGGCGCATCCACAGGAACATGATGATCCAAAGAAATTCCAGATGGAGTGGGATAAGTTTGGTCTTTGGGACTTGAAGATGAAAAATACCGATACTGTAGAGCGTGCCTACTCAATGGCCTCTTACCCTGCTGAAGGAAGGGAGATCATGCTAAACGTAAGGGTAGCAACTCCACCATGGGATCGGGCAAAGAATCAATGGATGGATGTAAACCCTGGAATTGCATCATCTTATATTTTCTCCAAAAAACCTGGTGATAAAGTAACCATCTCAGGCCCTTACGGAGAATTTTTCATCAACCCGTCAGATGCAGAAATGCTCTACGTGGGTGGTGGAGCCGGAATGGCACCTATGAGATCTCACCTGTATCATTTATTCAAAACGCTGAAGACCGGTAGAAAAGTGACTTACTGGTATGGTGGTAGATCAAAAAGAGAACTGTTCTATTTAGATCACTTCTATCAGCTGGAGAAAAGCTTCCCTAACTTCCAATTTTTTGTTGTGCTATCTGAACCGCTTCCTGAAGATAACTGGAAAGTGAAGAAGGATATGAACGATAAAAGCGGAGACGGGTTCCTGGGATTCGTTCACCAGGCTGTGATTGATCAATACCTGAGCAAGCATGAAGCTCCTGAAGAAATTGAGCTTTACTTCTGTGGACCGCCACTGATGAACGCTGCCGTAGAGAGAATGGGACAGGATTTCGGTATTCCAGATGAGAATATTCGATTCGACGATTTCGGAGGATAATACTAAATTGATTTACATTTGAAAAGGATAGCCTTTTCGAATTTGTAACATCAATCTTCCGGATGGACCTGAAACTCTTTTTTGATCCAATTGACGATTCTTTTAATCTAAAAAAGCTTACTGGTTCTGCCATAGCGCATTCGATCTATATCAATCAGGATCAAATGCCTGAGATTGGCAATCATGACATTGCCATTATTGGGATCAAAGAAGCCCGTGGAGCTGACCCTGACCAACAGGATGGTGTTGCTAAAGGTGTAGATGAAATCAGAAGATGTTTTTATGGGCTCAAGAAAGGCTCTGAGACGATAAAAATCCTGGACCTCGGTAATTTCCGGAATGGTCCAGAGCTGGAGGATACCTACCTGAGATTGAAAGAGGTATGTGGTTATCTCATGGGTCAAAATATCCTCCCGATCCTGGTGGGTGGTGCTCACAATGTGGACCTGGGCCAGTTCTATGCTTATGAGGATCAAAATAAGCTGATCACTTTCCTGAACATCGATAGCCAGATGGATTTAGATGATCCAAAGACCGGGATCTCCAGCAATACACATATTCATAAGGTATTTAAGCACGACCCCAATTATCTTTTCAATTACTATCATTTGGCCCATCAGTCATACTTAATTGACCCCGGGGAGATAGCGCTTATGGAGAAGCTTTGCTTTGAAGCTGTGAGGTTAGGAGTACTTAAAGAAAATATCAAAGAGATGGAGCCTGTCATTCGGGATGCAGATATGCTTTCATTTGATATATCCGCCATACAGTCCCATTATTGTCCCGGTGGAGTAGATTCCAGGGTTTTCGGTTTAACCGGCGAGGAAGCCTGCCAATTGTGCTGGTATGCAGGACTTAATGATAAATTAAGTTCTGCTGGATTCTATCAATACAATGCCTTAAAAGATAGTGAGGATAAGAAAACAGCTTTTGTGGTAGCTACCATGCTTTGGTATTTCATAGAGGGCTACTACAGTAGGAAAGGTGACAAAAACTTTCAGTCAAACGATTACCTCATTTATGAAGTAGCCCTGGGCAGTGAGCCATCGTCGATCAAGTTTTACAAGAGCAAATTATCAGAAAAGTGGTGGATGGAAGTACCACATCCGGAAGAAAAGACCATTTTTATGAGAAGCAGAATGATTCCGTGCAGCTATTCGGATTATGAAACTGCTCTTAAGGGAGAGGTGCCAACACGATGGATCAATACTTTATCCAAGATCACCTAATCTCTTGGTGGGATCACAATCCATAGTATAATATATCCAATTATTGATGGCAATAATACTGTTGCTATCGTGAGCACGATATAGGCGATTCTAATCAGTGTAGGATCCAGGTCGAAGTATTCAGCAATACCTGCACAAACACCACCTAACATTGCATCTGAGGATCTGTAGAGTCTTTTCGTCATTGTTCTTATTATTTAGAATTTAAATATGGTAGATTTTTTAGAAACAGCTCAAAAGAAAATGAGGTTATTGTTAGGTGGCTCACCTTTTCATTTGGCTGATAATTAGCTGCTGATTTTGCCTGAATAAAGTCTTGCGTTTCACTGGCCTGAAGCGACTGAGTTACAGAAAGAACTATGGCTATGACCACGCCGCAAATAAGTAGTATGGTTTTTGATCTTTTCATTGTTCTGTTGTTGGTTATCAATAAGTCCTCTGACCAATTTTTGACAACATATATGCCATGTTTTATAACTGACTGAAAATCAGGCAATAAGACAAATTACATGATAAACCTGGCGACAAATGTGTTCGTTTATGGACATAATTGTGCATGATAATCGAACGTATGCAGATTATTCATCATATAGAAGGCTTCGGTTAATTCTTCTGCAAGGAGTCAACAACTGAATAAACGCCTTTAAAAATTGAAAATTTCATATTTCTCCAGTGAATTCATTGAGAAAGGCTAAAAAAATTATAGTCTGAAGTTTGGTGAAAAGGGCTTATAAATGAGTTCAAATTTTTATGTACAACCTTTTCGCCAAATAATATTCTGTAAATCACCTGGGGGGCTTACCCCTACGCATTTGTCCTATTCTTTTTTACAATTTTCAGGATTTCTTCATCTCTAACATTACTATCAGATAATAATTTTTTAAAAGAAAATTCTTACGTATATGAGGAGAAATCTACTAGTAATGCTTTTACTGGCAGTTTGCACTATGGCATATTCCCAGCAGAAGCAGATTTCCGGTAAAGTTGTCGATGACGCGGGGGAACCTGTGCCGGGGGCAAACGTAATTGTAAAGGGAACTACTGAAGGTACTACCACCGATCTCGATGGTAACTACAGGATCACAGTTCCTGATGGTTCCGATGCACTGATATATTCATTTATCGGATTAGAAACACAAGAAGTTTTAATCGGTCAACGCTCGACCATTGATATCACGCTCAATGCCGATGTAAAACAATTAGCCGAGGTAGTTGTCACTGCACTGGGTATCTCACGTGATAAGAGGTCTGTAGGCTATTCTATCACGAATGTGGATGGTAAAGATCTGACAAGAGGACCGAGTAGCAATTTTACCTCTGCATTATCAGGTAAGGTTGCAGGGGTGCAGGTGACAGGAGGTACGGGTGCACCAGGCAGCTCGACCAATGTGGTATTAAGAGGATATGCTAATATTGGGAGAAGTACTCAGCCACTCTATGTGATTGATGGTGTGCCTGTGACCAATACCAATCAGAACTTCAACACCAACGGAGCTGACGTAAACCGGACAGTTGATTTTGGTAATGGTATCAACGATCTGAATGCCGGGGATATCGAATCGATGTCGGTCTTGAGAGGTTCTGCAGCTACTGCATTGTATGGTTCTGCCGGGGCCAATGGGGTGGTCATGATCACCACAAAAAAGGGAACCAAAGAGTTGAATGGCAAGCCAAGAGTCACGTTAAGTTCTTCTACGATATTTTCTTCGCTCTTGAAAGCACCAAGGTATCAAAGCACTTTCGGACAAGGGTGGGACGGACATTACGCCAGTGAGGAGAATGGTAGCTGGGGACCCAGGTTTACAAATGACTCCAGGCTTTGGGGATATCCCGTGAACAACAGCCAGCTGTACAAAAATTTTTCTTTCCTCGAAGACCAGGTGACTGACTTCTATGAAATTGGAACGATGTATGACAATTCGGTTTCTATTTCAAGTGGAAATGAAGACGGTTCATTCTATGTATCATACAACAATGTGATCAGCGATGGTATTGTACCAAGAGACAAAGATGGATTCCAGAAAAATAGCTTCAAATTCGGAGCTTCCAGGAAGATGGGTTTTCTGGATGTAAGCACCAGCTTCAACTACATTAATAAAGAAGTACGAGCGCTTCCAACCGGGCAAGGTCAGGGAGGTAGTGCCAACCTGTTTGACGATGTATTACAGCATCCGACGGATATTAGTTTGGTTGATATGGATGATTATAAGGATCCAAATTCTTTCTTCAATCCTAACAACTACTTTTCGCCTTATCTGTGGAACCCATATTTTACCATTGACAACACCTCTAATGAGGCTACAATAGATAGAATGATTGCCAGCGTCACTCTCAATGCTGATATCTATAAGCCCATTGACCTAAAAGGTACTGTAAGGTTCGGAGGTGATGTGCAAAATACTTTCGGACATAACTATGATGGAAAATATACACTGGATGATAATAGTATAAATAAAGGTACCCAGGATGACATTGATGGTTATTACAGGGAATTCCAAAGGAATGTCAGATTATACAATCTTGATGCTTTTCTATCTGGGGGTCAAAAGTTCAATAAGTTTTATGCGAATCTGATGGTTGGCCTCAACATGCAGCACAACTCACAAATCCAAAGTGAGGAAGAGGTGAAATCTCTTGTACTGGAGCAGTCCTTTCCAAACCTGGCAAATACATCAGCCATTCCAACTGTTTCCACAGGATATCCACACAGGATTTACAGGAGGCAAGCTATTTATTCTATCCTGGAGTTGAGCTACGACGATCTAATCTACCTAACGGGATCAGTCAGAAATACCTGGTCGTCAACACTACCAGTTGGTAATAATTCCTACTTCTACCCTTCTGTGAATGCCAGCTTTATTGTCTCAGATGCTATTGCCGCTTTGAGTTCAAGCGGTTGGATGGATTATATGAAAATCAGAGTTGGATATGGGCAAAGTGGTAATGACGCTGACCCATATGTGGTAAACCCAGTATATGTACAAGGCCAGGTAACTGCGGGAATTCCTTTCAGTGATCTTACTTTCCCACTTGGTGGGGCTACAGGGTATGAGTACAGCAATGTGCTTGGAAACCCTAACCTGAAGCCTGAAATCTCTACAGACTTTGAGACAGGTATCGATATCAAGCTGTTCCAGAATCGTTTGGGCATAGATGTTACCTATTATGATAAAACTACTGAGGGATTGTTGCTTCAAAGGACATTGGCTGCTTCTTCAGGATTTAATTTCATCTGGGACAATGTGGGGAAAATGACCAACAGGGGAATTGAGATCTCAGCTTATATGACACCAATTGAAAACCTGGGAGGTTTCACGTGGGACATTGGCTATAAGTTTGACAAGAACACAAATAAGGTCGTTGATCTGACGGAAGGACTTGACGAGGTAACCATAACAGGATTTGTTTCTCCGAGTGTGGTAGCGATCAAAGGAAAGACAGTTTCTCACATCAAGGCTTTCGGAACCCAAACAACCAATGATGGCAGAGTCATCGTTGATTCTCAAACCGGAAGACCATTGGCAACAGCAGTGGGTGTAGACCTGGGTAGTACGCTATATGACTACACGATGGGTTTCATGAATACCTTCGCGTACAAAGATCTGTCACTTTATTTCCAGTTGGACTACAGGGAAGGAGGAAAGTTCCTTTCCTATAGCAAGCAGTCTACCATGTGGACCGGGAAAGATCCGCTTACTACATACAATGACAGGTTGCCCTTTGTGGTGCCAAATTCTGTATATGAAGATGATGAGGGTAATTACGTTGAGAACACTATTCCAATCACCACTACTGATTTGAATAATTATTATACCGGGGATTGGAATGATCAGGCACTGGTATTGCCCAAAACATTTGTGAAGCTGCGTGAAGTCAGCCTGGCTTATAATTTACCAAAAGCCATTTTTAGCAACATGTTTATTGAATCAGCCTCCCTGGCATTAGTGGGAAATAACCTGTGGTTGTGGACCCCTGCCGCCAATAACGTGATTGACCCTGAGATTACTACAGCAGCAAATGGTTCTACCAGTGAATTTGGGGAAATCAGAGGTTATCCTTCGGTGAGAAATTATGGATTTAAGATTAATGTATCGTTTTAACAATACCTTGATATGAAATTGATGAATATATATAAAAGGAGAATGGCCAGGGTATCTACAGCTTTGATAGTTACTCTTGCGGTCTTATTCACAGCATGTGATGGTTATTTGGATGTGAATGACGATCCGGATGCAATTTTGGACAATCCGGGCGTATTTCTTTTGCCATCCATTGAGATCTCACTGGCCAGTGCCATTGGGGGAACCTTCGCACTACATGGCTCACTTTGGGCTCAGTATTACAATCAGAATAATACAGCTAACCAGTACCGTACCATAATAGATATGGATATGCGGGCTGATGATGGGGACAATCTATGGGTAGAGCTGTATTCTTCTGCTTTGAGTGATATCCAAAAACTGAAAGAATACAGTCTGGCTACTGAAACCTACAACCCTCGATTGTACCTGATTGCTACTGTATTGGAAAGCTATACTTTTCAAATCATTTTCGATGCTTTTGGTCAGGCACCCTATACTGATGCCTTCAAAGGTGAGACCACATCAAACTTCAATCCGGCATTTGAAAATGGCGAAGATGTTTATCCGTTTTTGGTAGATGCCATTGATGAGGCTCTTGAATTGTACGATGAGTTTAATCCCAATGGAAGTGCAAGCCTGGCTGTACTTGTAGCAGCGGAGCGAGACAAAGATTATATCTTCAATGGGGACATCAATAGCTGGGTGGCTTTGGCAAACTCAGTGAAGTTGAAGCTGGCCATGAGAAATCTGGACTATGATGCTACCTGGGCAACTGGGGTAATCGATGAGGTGGAAGCCGAAGGAAATTACCTGGCCACTGATGCGATGCTTGATATCTTCGAGGCACAGGTTAATAAGGAAAACCCACTGTTTGCTCAGGATCAAAATCTGAATACCACCATCAACCTGGTGGCAAACAGGACACTTTCAGAGTTTTTGACCAATAATGGGGACCCACGGGAAGCATTAACTTATAAAGCCAATACAGCGGGCAACCTGTTGTTGGACCATGGAGACCATAAAGCTACCACAGCTACAAATCCTCCAAATTCTAATCGGGTGCCTATTTTAGACGCAAAACGGCCGGTATATCTGCTAACTACCTCCGAAATTGATTTTTTCAGAGCTGAGCTTGCAGTACGAGGCTTGATTACCGATGATGCTCAGACACTGTACAACAATGCCGTGCGAAGTGCATTTTCTCGGGTAGGTGCTTCCGCAGCAACTGCAGAGGCTTCTTTTCTGGCAGCTGGAATGCCATATGAATTTTCGGCAACCACAGCTGATCAGATGCGCGATATAGGAGTACAGAAGTGGGCGGCGTTGGCTAATGTTAATCCTTTTGAGGGTTTTCTGGAGGTTCATNGGATGGATCATCCTGTAATGAAGAATACCACCACTTATGAGGAAAATCCAGTAACAGGAAATGCCGGTGCAGCGCTTTATCTTCCTAAGAATACTGTTTTAGGCACGGATTACATCAAGCGTTATCTATTGCCTGAATCTGAATCGGTAGCCAATGCCAACTTCCCGAGTGAGCAGACCCTGGCTACAGACAAACTTTGGTGGGACGTTAACTAAATCAATCATGAACAAGATGAATATATTATTGAATAAATACATTGGGATTCTGGCTGTGATTGCGCTGGCTCTCGGAAGTTTCTCATGTGAGAATGAAGGAGACTCAGTGGGGATTTCTACTGTGACATACTTCCCAACTTTTGAGCTTACAGATGGGGAGAATGTGGTGATCACAACGGGCACCGCATTTACTCCGGATGCGGTTGTAAAAGAAGGTGAGACCGTGTTGACACCAGATATTGTAAACCCGGTAAACAACACCACACCGGGTGTTTACGATGTCCTATATTCAGCAGAAAATTCTGATGGTTATCCCGGATCCAAATCACAGCAGGTGATTGTATATGATCCTGCGGTTGTTCCTACGGATGTGACAGGTAACATTGCGGATATTGGGCGACCTGAACGAAAGGGTGTAATTACATTGGTGCCTGGCACCACAAATATCTTTCATTGTACGGATATGGGATTTGCAGGAGCTTTTCCATTGTACTTCATGATGGATGGGGATAATATGATTGTAATTCCCCAGACATTCGTATTCGGAGTTACAAGCGTAGACGCTACCTATGACCCGATTACCAAGCAATTTTCTATCCTGATTCATCCTCAGGAGTTTGATTACAATTTCCAATACGAATAATGAGATATAAAATGAAAAGTAATATACTATTAGGATTAGCAGCACTGGCATTAATGATGTCTTCCTGTGCAACTGAGGACATTGACCCGGGAGCTGCAGCCAATAATGAGCTGAGTGGAGAGTGGTTTGTACATTANGATCATAATTTCTACGGACCAGATCCATTTCAGGTAGGTTATACCAGGATACTGACATCTACTTCGGCCTCGCAATCTGCAACAGAGCTGATCGTGACAGATGAGGATAATTTCTGGTCATATAGAGTAAAAGCGAATATGGATGTGCCTTCAAAAACTTTTGGTAGCTCCGATACACTCATCAGCTATGTAGATGGCTATGATATCAAAGTACTTGTGAGGAACGGAAGGATTTTTGAAGATGCAATAACAACTGCTGCAGGGGTAATCACAGATAGCATATATTTTGAGATTTGGTTTGAAGATCTCGAAGGAGCTACAGGATTTGCCAGTGACACCCTGTTTGTTTCAGGATATCGTAGAACCGGTTTTACCGTAGACGAGCACTAGTCTTTGGTTGATCATTTGGAAGTGAAAACTACCTGGCAACAGGTAGTTTTTTTATTTATGAACCAAATGGCTCAGTCTATTGAATCGCATTTGATGGTATTGGATTAAAGGCGCTAAAATTTTCCGGAATCTCTTCAGCTTCCTGGAGCCTAAGCCTGTTTAAATACCTGATCATGACTATCAGGTCTTCCTTTCTTTTGCTTTTTAACTTATATGCTCTGGCAAAATGGTAAACCTCTTTTTCAAAAGGTCTAAATACCAACAGGTTCTTTTCAAGTTTTTTGTGAATGGGATATATCTTATCTCCATCATAAAGCCAAAACTCAGTGCGGCGAATAACTTTCTTTTCCGGACTACCCAGGTCAAGTGCTGGCAAATAGTTAGCATCCTGGATAGAAACCTTTGTTTTAGCCAGTATGATATTCGGAGTGCCCTTTAAGATGACTTCATAAATATTATCTGAGGCGGGATCTTCAGGGTTATCAATCGATACAAATTGTACTGAATCTGCAATCACGAAATTATACCAGGAGAAACTTTTCACAAGCCTGGTAGGGTACGCCACAATTTCATTTTCAATTTTCGTGGTGACTGTAGAATTTATTAAGTCATATCGAATATGGACACCGGTCTTCAGCTCCCCATTTTGTAATTCAATTTGGCCCTTGTGCCACTTGTTATCAAAGAATGCTGAAGCAGGTGCCTGGATAAAATGAGTGCTCCCGTCTATGAAGGAGGTTGAGACGAACCCTTTCTCAAAAAGTCTAGTCTTTGGAGCTCCTTGCCCAAAGATGAGAAAGGGCATAAGTAAGGTAGACGATAGTATTAATCGCCAGAGTAGATTTGGTGCCATAATTCGGGTATTAAGCGATGAGGGAAATTCGATTGGCCTGCGTCAAAAATTTCTTAGGACTCTCATCCACATAGTACTTAAAATCCTTGATGAGGTGCGACTGGTCGTAATAGCCAGATTTGAATGTCAATTGTGTAAGCGACATTTCATTTTTAAACTCCTCATAGTTCTTCAGGAAATTGTTGAGTTTTTCGATTTTGCAAAACTCCTTAGGGGACAAACCTACCTCCCGGTTAAACTTTTGTTCCAGGGTAGATTTACTTATTCCAAACATACCATAGAGTTCTTTTACTTTGATCTCTCCCTTGTTCTTCTTGATCAGTGAGATGGTTTCTTCTATGAGTGAATCGACTCTGTTATTTCCCAGTATACTTTGCTCAGCCAGATAGGTTTCAAAAATGCTGATTAGCTCACCTGGATTATTATTTACAATGGCTTTCTTCCAGTCATGCTGATATACCGCTGGAAGAGAGAATTTTTTGATGTCTTCTTTGAATTTGTAGGTGCGATCATCGCAAAGAATGCATTGATATTGAGGGTGTAGTTTGATGATAAGAAGGCGTATCTCTTCCTCACCTGAAAGGACCATCCCCCGACTTCGGGTTCGGGTAAAGAGCCCTTCACCAGGAGCGATTGTACTCTTCTTGGTAGATCCGATGATAGCCCGATGAAATAAGCCCTTGAAGGATACAATTATTTCAGCATGATTGTCAGGAAAGAAATAATATCCTTCTGTGATTTTTTCCTTTTCAATGTGGATTAACCAAACAGAATGAATAATTTCATCAACCTCACTAATGGCTATTTTTTCGATTTTCATGGCCTTGCATTTATTACAAGACCATTCAAAAATCATTTTAACTTATTGTTTTACAGATCATTATGTTAACAATTCAGGCGAAATGCAAAAGATCGTCATTGTTAACAAATTAAAGTCGCAGCATGGATAAGGGTTGGTTAGCATTCAGTTGTTTTGGCCTCAATGAATTCTTTTGGAGAAATGGCATGTATTTTTTTGAATGCTTTATAGAAGGATACTTTATTGCTAAAACCTGATAGTTCTGCAATAGCATCAATCGTGATATTCCGGGATTGTTCTATCAAAAGCCTTTCAGCGGTTTTGATTCTGTACCTGTTGATGAATAGGTTTACATTCTCTCCGGTACATTCGTTGATTGCTTGTGAGATTGTTTTTTCTGACACGCCTAGTTCCTTCGATAGATCTATAAGTTTGATGTTAGGATTCAAATAAAGCTCGGTAGATTCTACTATTTCCTGAATATTCTCAAAAACCTCCCTGTTTGCTATTGGTGCATTCTTTCGTTTTTTAATAGAAGTTACTACAACAGGATTGGAGTTTACAATGCTCTTATAAGTGATATAACCGATCATCGGGATAATCGAGATGGGGATGATCAGATGTGACAGGTTGTTTTCAATAGGCAATGTTTGATAAATCAGGATGGAGAGCAGTTTAAGGAAATAGAGAGAACAAATAGCGCTAAGCCATTTGTCTCGTTTTACATCCTTAAATAATATCCCCAGGTAAATCAGACCCTGAAAGACTATCACCAGAGACATCATAAAAGTATGCTGCATGCTTTCCATTGACAGGTTTCCATAAATTATGTCGCCCACGATTAAGATGAGTACAAAAAGAAAATGAGTGGAGTGTGAGAAACGTTTGTTTAAATAACCTTTTGTATAAAAAAATAGAAGAGGCGCAATGAACCATCCCATGAGGTCAGCCACAGTTTCTAAGAATATAAACTGATCATTAAAAGGTATAAAGTCATCAAAGAATTTGGCGAGCAAAAAGCAATGAGCCATAATAAATAATCCCATATAAGGATTGGGCATTCTTTTGTTGAGAAAGACAAAGGAGAGCATCAGACCATTGAAGATGCCAATGGATAGTATAGTTAATCCTAAAATCACCAGGCTTTGGGTTTATCAGCAATTACGAACATCTGTCCGGATAGATGTGGGCTTTTTTACAACTATGATTTTCTTTTTTACAATTCTCTAATTGCAACATCATTTTTATTTGCTGTCGCAGAGGTGTATTAGTAGAATGCATCCTCTTCATATTATACTGGTTTAAGCCGATGTCTTCTCAACATCGGCTTTTTTAGTTCCTTAATGAAAACAATACTGCGATAGATTTCCATTAATGCGATGGGGAGTATTTCTTCTTTTTTACAAGTTGGACTTCAATTTACCGGTTTGTAAGGATCGTTTTCAATGCGTTTTATAGTGCTTATTTTGATAAAAAGTCAGAAGATTGCAGGACAGTATTGAATGCTTCTTGTATGTTGATTAAATTGAAACGATGAAGCAGACACTAACACTCATTCTAGTTCTTTCTGGCATGGGTCTAATGGCCCAAACCATGGATTTTGAAGAATATGATCCGGTTTCGACATTGGTTGTCCCAGAACATCCTGTCACCAAAGCCAAATTTCCATTTATTGATGTACACAGTCATCAGTGGAACCTTACCAAAGAAAGGATTCATCAGTTGGAAAATGAGATGGATCAGCTCAATATGGCGATTATGGTGAATCTAAGTGGTCGAGGCAGGGGAGGCTCAACTTCTCAGGAATATATGGCCGGGACCATCAGAAGAATTGCTGGGGAGGCACCGGGAAGAATTGCCACATTCACGAATGTAGATTTTGATGGGATCGGTACAGACGGATGGACTGAAAAGGCTGTCCGGGAGCTAGAGGAAGATGTAAAAAATGGAGCTGTTGGGCTAAAAATTTATAAAAGCCTTGGGCTCAGGATCACCGATAGTAATGGGAATATTGTCGCTGTAGACGACCGGCGAATAGATCCTGTATGGGCCAAATGTGGCGAGCTGGGAATACCTGTATTAATCCATTCTGCTGATCCAAAATCATTTTGGGATCCACATGATGCCAGTAATGAAAGGTGGCTAGAGCTGAAGTTGAGATCAGGCAGGAAGCGCTCAGATACTGACCCGGCACCATGGGAGGACATCATTGCTGCCCAGCACAGGATGTTTGAAAAGCATCCTAAAACAGTTTTTATCAATGCTCATATGGGTTGGCTGGCCAATGATCTCGAAACTCTCGGGAAACTGTTGGATCGCTTGCCCAATGTCAATGTAGGCATAGGGGCCATTATTGCTGAGCTCGGTCGTCAACCGAGGTTTGCAAAAGCATTTTTTGAAAAGTATCAGGATCGGATCCTGTTTGCCAAAGACGCCTACAATCCTCAGGAATATTACACCTATTTCAGGGTGCTGGAGACTGAAGATGAATACTTCCCATACTATAAGAAATACCATGCCTTCTGGCGTATGTATGGATTGGGATTGTCAGATGAGGTATTGAAAAAAGTTTATTACGAAAACGCGTTGAGGATAATTCCGGGATTGGACGGCTCAGTGGTAAAGCAGATGAATGGGATTTAAATAATAAGATTTTTAACCTTTTAATCTAAGCCTGTCAGGTATTGTGTAGCTAATACTTTAAGTAACTTTCCCCAAAAGTTAACTATCTGAGGTTGAGGAGTCAGCAGACATTTAATGAGGAAGAATTTGAAAAACTCTTCAGGGAGTACTTTCCTTATTTGTGCGCTTTTGCCAGGAAATATGTCTCTGATGAAGCGGATTGTAAAGACATCGTACATAATGTCTTTTTGAATCTGTGGCAAAGGCATGAAGGATTGGATCTTTCAGAATCCTTAAAAAGCTACCTTTTTAAATCTGTCTACAATCGATGTTTAAACCATATCAGGGATCAAAAGAAAATCCTTCATAAAGACCTGGAGTACGAACCAGATGCATTATCAGCATATGCGGAATCCAACAATTATTTAGAGGAATCTGAACTGGAAATGCGGATTAAAAGAGCCGTTGACAATCTTCCGGAGAAGTGTAGAAAGATTTTCATCCTCAATCGGTTTCAGGAGAAGAAATACAGTGAAATCGCTGAGATACAGGGTGTTTCAGTGAAGACCATCGAGGCTCAAATGTCCAAAGCTTTGAAACTATTGAGGGAGCAGCTTATTGATTATCTGGTAGTTCTAATTATTTTATTTCAAGTTTATCTAGGGAGATGAGCCATTCATGTGTGTTAAATTGGAAATAGATGAAAAGCGGAGCAGAACATAATGAATTGATCGATCTGGCAGTGAAAAAATTGTCGGGTGAGGCTACGCCCGATGAATTGAAACAGTTACAAGTATTGATTAACGAAAAGGTTGAAAATCGGACTTTGTATGATGAACTGGAGAAAACCTGGGTTTCCACTGATAAGGCCAAAGGAATCACACAGGCTGAAGTAGATGCAGAATGGTTGAGATTGCAAAAGGAAATGCATCGATCGG
>JAHCMM010000183.1 GCA_019192515.1 Cyclobacteriaceae bacterium SS2 | reverse complement strand
CCTCACCCACCGGTTCAGCATAAAGGCACCTCCCCAGATCAGCAGGGCTGCCCCGGTATAATACATTTGGTTGGTTGTGCTACGGATGGAGATCCAGAAAAGCACACAGGCTCCTATCAGCATCACCCAGACGAGTATTTCAAGGTATTTCTTCATTACAGATGGTTTAGGATTCGTTCCAGGTCTTGTGGGGTATCCACGCTGTGGCTTTCAAATTCTGTGATCCCAATTTTGATTTTGTAGCCATTTTCTATCCACCGCAGCTGCTCCAGTGACTCACTGGTCTCCAGGTCTCCGGGAGGAAGGTTGGTAATTTCAAACAGAATGTCAGACCGGTAAGCATAGATACAAATGTGCTTGTAGAAAGTATGATGCTGAAGCCATTCAGCTTTCGGGTAGTCGCGGATGTAAGGGATAGCCGTCCGGCTGAAGTAGATCGCTTCATGGAATTTGTTCAGGATTACCTTCATAATGGATGGGTTATCCAGTAGGGCAGGGTCCTCAATTTTCTTCACCATGGAGCCCAACTGCACGCTACCATCCAACAGGTCACACAATCCGTTGATCTGCTGGGGCTTGATAAAAGGCTCATCTCCCTGGATATTGACCACATAATCGCAGTCAGGGTAGCGTTCCAGCACCTCTGCACAGCGCTCGGTGCCGTTACGATGCTTTTCTGAGGTCAGCTCTACCGTCCCTCCAAAACGGATGACCTCATCAGCGATTCTTTCGTCATCAGTGGCTACCACCACCTCATCCAGCCCCTCACTTTGCTTCGACTGCTCATACACTCTCCGGATCATGGGTTTTCCTGCCACATCCACCAATGGTTTCCCCGGAAAGCGTGTAGACGCGTACCGTGCGGGAATTATTCCTAATATCTTCATCCCTGGATTTCTTTCACTTTGAGTGAGGTGCCCTCGTCGGAGATCACCTCGATGTTTGATTGTTCGGCAATGTAGTTGCCTCGTGTATAGGCATCATAGATCTCTCCGTCTATCATCACCTTGCCACTGGGTCGCAAGTTGGTATAGGCTGTGCCCTGTTTGCCAACCATGGTTTTTTCCTTGTAAAAACTGCTGGTATATCCCTGCTCTTTGTCCTGGACATCTACCAGCGCAATGCGGTTGAAGAACCTGGTGTTGGTCAGGCGGACCCCTCCGAAGAACATGAGGATGATGGCCCCCAGCAAAGCCAATCCTGTTGAGCTGATGGCATAAAAGATTTCTTTAGGATCAACAAAAGAAAAGTCAAAAGCATCATTGTTGAGCATCACCAGGATGAGTGCGCCAATAGTAGCGATCAATCCTGCTATACCAGCAATACCAAATCCCGGGAGGACAAAGACTTCTACGGCTATGAGCACAATACCCACAACAAACACAGCGATCTCCCAGTTTTCTGCCAGCCCATTTAGGTAGTATGGGATAAAATAAAGGATCGTGGCCACGACTGATGCCAGTATAGGGAATCCAACTCCGGGAGTCTGTAGTTCAAAATAGATTCCTCCTATGATGATCAGGATAAGGATACCACTGATGAAAGGATTCAAAAACAGGGCAATGACTTTTTCTGACCAGTCCAGGTTAAACTCTACAAGCTCATATTCTGTCACCTGGCTTCTTGCCATAATATCATCGATATTGGATACCTCTGCTTCACAAAATCCCCATTTGATAGCCTCGGAGACCGAGAAGGTGATCACTTTCCCCTCTGTTGCAATACTGTCCACCTCAATGTCTTCATCCACCATCCCCTCAGCGATTTTGGGGTTCCTCCCTTGAGCTTCTGCAGTAGACCGCATGATCGATCGCATATAAGACTGGTATTTGTCGGGTGCTGCAGTCCCATCCTGGGTCACCACGGTAGCTGCTCCGATACTGGAGCCACGGGCCATATAGATGCTGTCACAGGCAATTGAGATCAAGGCTCCTGCTGATGCCGCATCTTTATTGATGAAAGCGTATACGGGGATCTCAAACTCCAGTATCCGCGTGCGGATCTCATCAGCATCATTGAGTGCACCCCCGTAGGTATCCAACTCTAGAATGACATAGTCTGCATTGATCTCCCTGGCTCTCTCCAACCCTAATTCTGTAAATCTGTTGGTGCGGGGATCAATATTTGCCTGCACCTTCATATGCAATACGGTAATGCTGTCGGCCTGCTGGCTATATACCTGCAGAACTGCAAAAAACAGAACCAGGAACATTATTTTTCTGACCATCATGATCTCGCTAACTTAGCTGTTTATTAAGTAAAATTACACCAGAAGGCTTGAGGCAGCTATCGAATTTAGCATTTTCTTTTCATGTAGAGGGAGTTATCTGGAAGACTTCTCTGGACAGGCATACCGGCCAGCTGGCCCTTGAAATCCGCGATCAGGATCAATTGAGTATCAGCTATTGTCTCCTGGATATCATCAATAAAACATTGAAAAAGCCTTTTATCGTAGAAGGTGCTGACTGGTGGAGCTCGTTACAATTGTTGGACCAGGGGTATTTGTTTTTGGAAAAATACCAGGACCCACAGAATCCATTAGACAAATCATTAATTGTAGCGATCGGTAGCTCCGGAGAGGTGCACAGGCATTTTCCGGGTCATCAATTGGTGGATATCGAAGCAGGAAGCCTGATTTATCAGAAACTAGAGGATCCATCGGGAATATTGAAGGAAACGCTTCCGGAAGTGGCGAAATCAAATGGAAATTTTGAGTTGAAAGAACCTGTGGTCTACTGGGAGGGAAGTGATAATTTTGAGGTTGTAAAGGCGTTCTTATCTGGAGAAAACATTATTTCTCTGGTGGATTATTTGGAGATAGAGGATTACATCATTATCAGCTATTCCGTTCCTGATGGGAAGGATTTTATCAGAAAGATGGTTGTAATCAGGGGAGAAGAAGAAATATACAGCACGATCCTTGATAATAAGATGGAAGGGATAGCCCCTGGCAGTTTTTTTGTGTTTAATAATTACCTAATATTTATCGTTGAAAGGAAACAGATCAATGCCATTGAATTATAGTTTGACGCTATTGTTTTTTTTGAGCTTCACCTGGGCTTTTTCGCTGGACTCCCTCCGCATTGAGAAAGTACAGGACAAGGTGGTTGTGATACATGAAGTAGAAAAGGGTGAGACACTTTATTCATTGAGTAAAAGATATGGAGCGAAAATTGATGAAGTGATTACTTTCAATGCGATCAATGACAATACCATTTCGTTAGGCCAGGTCCTTAAAATCCCTTTAGTACCGGTAAAAACTCCTGAGCGTGAAAAGAAAACCGGGACCATTCATGTGGTGGCAACCGGCGAAACGCTTTTCAGTATCTCACAGCAATATGGGCTTAGGGTTTATCAGCTTAAAGAAATGAATAACCTCAATACCAATGATATATCAATTGGTCAGGAGCTGGTCATTAAAAAGCTGGCGCCTGGGACGATAGAGGAGGAGCCCAAGACCATCATCGTGAGCTCTTATCCTGCAAAGAAAGATTCTGCCGCTGAGGTTACCAATGTGGTCAACGACTCAGAACCGGAAGTGGCTGATGCCGAACCAGTGATAGATGAAACAGACTTCATTGCGTACCAGGTACAAAGTGGAGATGATCTATCTACCATCGCAACACGATACGGAGTCCGGGTTGACAGTGTTATGTACTGGAATAAGCTGATCTCCGATAGACTGGAAATTGGGCAGGAACTGAAGCTCAAACAAAAGGTAGATGTAGTGCTTGCTGCTCCTAAAATCGTGAAAACTCCCTATGGGATCAAAAAGCGAATGGTGGATCAAAGTGGTTTTGTGAGGATCATAGAGGAGGGGATTGCACAAAAAATTGAGGATGTCATTCCTACTGACAAGTATTTGTGTCTTCACCGTGATCAGCCGGTAGGCTCGCTGGTGGAAGTGCGTAACCTGATGAACAATCAGAAGGTATTTGTCAAAGTGGTGGCAAGGCTTCCCAACACAGGCCTGAATGAAAATGTATTGATACGGCTGACGCCTGTGGCCTTCAAGCGGCTGGGGATCATCGATCCGAAGGCAAGGGTCGAAATTTCCTATTACGAAGAGTAGTGGGGGAGTTGAAATCGTTTCTCGATGAGCTGGTGGTGAAATACAATCAGCCGGATTTCATCCCCAATGACCCAATCAGTATACCCAGAAGATATAGCAAACCCCAGGACATTGAGATTACAGGTTTTGTTGCTGCGATGCTGGCCTGGGGGCAGCGGAAAACCATTATCAACAAGTGTACGGAGTTTTTCAACTACATGGATCATTCCCCGCATGACTTCATATTAAATCATTCGGAAGATGACCTGAAACCTTTCCTGCAATTCAAGCACAGGACCTTCAACGCTACTGACGCCCTGTATTTTATCTCTTTTTTTCGATGGCACTATCAGCAGTTTGACTCCCTGGAAGATGCCTTTCTTCCATCAGTACCCGATCCGGGCATGGAATCTCGCCTCATACATTTTGCTCAGCATTTCTTTTCCCTCCCTGATCATCCGAGACGTACGTACAAGCATATTCCTTCACCAATGAGAAAATCAGCATGCAAACGGATCAATATGTTTCTACGATGGATGGTGAGGAAAGACAATGCCGGCGTTGATTTCGGCCTCTGGTCAAAGATTTCTCCTTCCGAGCTCATCTGCCCCTGCGACCTCCATGTCGACCGGGTAGCCCGCAGACTGGGCCTCATCACCCGTAAACAAACAGACTGGAGAACCGCCGTCGAGTTGACTGAAAACCTCAAACAGGTGGACCCCATTGACCCGGTTAAATACGACTTCGCCCTATTCGGACTAGGCATCGAAGAACGCTACCCTTGAATGAGCTTCATACTATGGCACAACTACCTAAGCGAAAAGAAAACAACTCTATTTACGTCATCCCCTAGAGCCCTCAGGCGAGTAGGGGATCTTCTATGTTCGGAAGGCATCCTTGTTCCTTGTTCCTTTAATCCTTGCCCTTTGCCCTCAGTCCTTGCCCTCAGTCCTTCCTCCTTTCATCCACCGTAGCCTTGGCGAAGGTGGATTGCCCCATGCCCTACTGCTCTCTGCTCTCTGCTCCTTGCCCCACTGCTCACTGCCTCCTGCTTTCATCCAACGAAGCTTTAGGTAGTTGGACTGTCCACTATCGGAATGTCCGAAAGTCGGAATATCCGAATATCCTTAATTGCCCCATGCCCTACTGCCTCCTACTCACTGCCTCAACCCCTCCACGCCCCCGGGTCCTCTCTCCATTCCTTAAGCGTCCCCAGCGAATCCGGATTGATCGTATTATTTTCACTAGCCACTTCAATCAAATGATGGTAGTCGCTCAGGCACCACAGATCAATCTGGTGTTTTTGGAAATTCTCCTCAGCAATCGGGAAGCCATAGGTGAAGATTGCCACCATCCCAAGAACCTCCATCTCCGCCGCCTTTACCGCATCCGCAGCCATGAGTGAGCTGCCTCCTGTAGAAACAAGGTCCTCCAGCAACACCACTTTTTGTCCTTTTGTTACCAGCCCCTCAATTTGGTTGCCCATACCATGAGACTTTGATTTTGAGCGCACATAGATAAAAGGTAGCCCTAATAGATCAGCTACTAACGCTCCCTGTGGGATACCTGCAGTAGCTACTCCCGCAATGGCTTCCACACCAGTAAACTTGTCTTTTATAACATCAGCGAGCGCTTTTTTCACATAAGTTCTCACATCAGGGAAGGATAGACTCAATCTGTTGTCACAATAGATCGGTGACTTCCACCCGGATGCCCAGGTATAGGGATCGTTGGGTCTTAATTTGATGGCCTGGATGCGTAGTAGTTCTGTGGCGATGTTCTTCGCTACCTGATTGTCATAGATTTGAATGGGCATAAGAAAAAATTAATGAAAATTTATTGGGTGGTTTTCTAAATTAGTTGAACTCTCCCGATATATTTAAGTTTTGTAACACCACCACAAAGCTAAAGCTACTTGTGAAAATATTCATCAACGATATACCTGTAAGGATCATTGATAAGGCTGAAGCAAAAGATCCATCGGAGTATGATCTTATTATCGATGGCAAATCACAGAAAATCAAACCAAAGAAGCTGATTGATGATGTCCTCATTCATGATGCAGCACCTGAAAAAGTGGATGAGCTTCTCCACCTGATGACCGACAACAAATTTAAGGAAGTAGATTCCATCACTTTTACCTCTGACGATAGTAAGTCTATCATCAAGTTCGTGAAGAGTAAGTTTAAGGTCGTGGAAGCAGCCGGTGGTGTAGTAGACAAAGACGGAAAGACTTTGCTGATCTACCGCCAGGGGCGTTGGGACCTGCCAAAAGGAAAGCTGGACAAAAAGGAGAAGAAACGAGCATGCGCCGTTCGGGAGGTTGAAGAAGAGACGGGTGTAAAGGTTTCTATAGATCGAAAGATAGGAGTAAGCTGGCATACCTACATTCGTAATAAGCGGTATGTTTTGAAAAAGACTTACTGGTATGCCATGGAATGCCTGGATGATACCAATATGAAACCTCAGGCAGAAGAGAATATTGATGATGTAAGATGGGTTACACTTACAGAGTTAAGATCACTGCTATACGGATCTTACCGATCTATCCGCCATGTCATTCATGAATATCACAGGCTACTCAAAGCCATCCATCAAAGCTCATAAGGCAGGAAAGGAGTAACATCACCGCCGTATTTATGCACTTCACGAATGATGCTCGAACTGATAGGCGCCAGTTGAGGTGAAGTGATCAGAAAAACTGTCTCCAGCTCAGTATTTAAGTATTTATTGATCTGGGCAATACTGTTCTCATACTCAAAATCTGTGGTGTTCCTCAATCCGCGGACCATGAAATTGGCTTTGTATTTGGAAGCCAGTTTAGCAGTAAGCTCATCATACACAATCACCGAAACCCTGGACTCATTCTTAAAAGCCTCATTGATCTTTTCCATCATCAGGTCCACATCAAAGTAGCGTTTTTTCTGCGAATTGTGACCAATACCAATGATCACCTCGTCGAATAGGTGCAGGCTCCTCAACACCACATCTTCATGTCCCTTGGTAAACGGATCAAAGGACCCCGGAAAAATTGCAACCTTTTTCATAGCTTTAATGATCTTAATTGGTTCAGCAAAATAAGCAGAAATCCCCAACCTGCCCACTGCTTACTGCCTCCTGCCTACATCATCCGAAAAGTCGGAAGCCAGAATATCAGAACATCAGAACATCGCCTTTGCTCTAAGCCCTAAGCCCTAAGCCCTTTGCTCCTTGCCCCTTGCTCCTTGCCCCTAGCATCCCGCCGAAGCCCTGGCGAAGGCGGACATTCACTCACACAGAAAAATACTGTAAGCATCAAAGTACTTGTGATCGGGTATTCGATCCAGGTCGCCTTCAAAGCGAAGGAATTTGGGTTTGGTGCCCAAAGAAATATTTCGGATATACTTTTTCAGGGTATTGATCACCCCGCTATCGGCATTTAGTCCACCCCACATCACCACGTTACTGGTTTTGGGATTGAGCTGCGTCTCCTGCATCACTAGCATGATGTATTTGAGGTAATCCTCCGGTTTTCTCACTGCAAACTGATTATAAAAGATCAGTTTCTGATTTTGTGAAACTAATACATGAAGGATCCCCTTGTCCACCAGACAAAACATGGACTTCTCCAGCGAATGATCATCATACTGAAGTGTACCCTCTATCAAGGCACAAGCCTGGCTGATCAGTTCGATATGTTTTTTTGGGAAATAAGACCTTACCGTCTCTGTGAGCTTCTTGTCAGCGGCAAACAGATGGATGGCATTGCAGGAAATATGCCGGTAATAATTCGTCTCCTCAATTTTTGAATTTACTTCGGCATTGAGTGAGAGGTAATCAGCGGCATGTTCTGAGATAAACATGGAAGCTGGTACTAGTGCATATTTATGCGTTTTGAGCGAAAGCTTCACCGTACCCCAATCCTGCTTGGAAAGGTGTGGATGCCGCTCAAAAATTTGTTTGACCACCTCCAGCCGGTTGTTGATGGTCCTTACATTTTCAAACCTAAAATCTTCAATAGAAAGGCATCTCCCGGTTTGCCTGTTGACCACACACAATTGCATGTCGGTAATACCAATCTGAATGGCAAGCGTGTAGATGGAGCGTTTCTCAGCATCGAAACGCTCGCTGATCGCCTTTTTAGCTATGGCATACCCTAATGTGGCCGTATTGCTCACAATTTACTCCCAGTTACCCGCAGTCGTTACACTGGTTCGGGAACCGAAACGAAGCGGCTTTTTGGTATTGTACTCGCTCTTTTCGTCTCTCTCAGGATTTACCGGTTTAGGGTTATAAACTTCTATTACGTCTACTTTAACACCTGATTTTTCAATCTTATCGGCCCATATCTCAAATTTTACCGGAGGCTTGATACCCGGCACATAAGGAAGAGTAGCGAGATCAAATCGAGGATATACAGAAGCTTTGAAAACAGAATCTTTCACTGAAACAGTACCTAAAGTGTCAATTTCTACATATAAACTATCTGCACCGTAGTCCAGTGTAACGATAGTTTCTGTCCTTTCAGTGATAAAAAACCTGCCAGTATCGACAAAAGCCAAAAGCTTGTCCCAATCACTGGTATATCGTCCATTTACGGATTGAAAGGCCAATTCAGCCTCCCGAATCATCTTCAGTTGCTCAATGATTCTTGCTTCGTGCCGTGCGATTCGCTTGGTCTCCTCTATACTTGAATTGATCGTGTAATAAAGGTAATAAGCAAGCCCGGCAGCTATGATTCCGAAAACGATGGTTAGGATTTTTGTATTATTCATACTTTAGGTTTTTTGCAATAATAATTATTCTTATTAAACTACTAAAGCGCACGTTCTTAAATGTTGATAAAATTGATGTGACCTCTGATCTTAAAAATGTCCCTGGGCTCATCGAAATATGAAAAAGCATTGTGCAACGTGGCTCGATCCATAGCGTCTATTTCGTTGTAGGTAATGAACCTTGCATCATCCAGAATTTGCTTATTTTCAGCCAATTCCGGGTCATTTCCCAGTTTCAATACACCACCCACTCGCTTTACGGAATAGAAGAGTTCGATGGCATGAAACCGGTTATCGATATATTCATTAACGAATAAAAACTCAGAAATATTAATTTTTAAGCCAGTTTCTTCCTGAAACTCCCTGATAAGTGTTTCCTCACTGTTGTCACCAAATTCTACTCCACCACCAGGAGGTGACCATAAAAAACCTTTTGCCCCGATTTGATTGTGCTTCAATAGCAGTATGGAATTATTTTCTTCCAACAATCCACATGCCCTTACCCTGACCTTTTGGCTAAATGTCTTTATATCACTCACAACAGTAGATCATTTTGAAAAAAGAACCTTATTTAACAAAGGAACGTTAACTTTACTTTGTAGAAGTAGAATTTTTATACAATATGAAATACGCACTAACCATACTCACTTTATTTTTTGCCCTCACGACCATCTATGCACAGGGTCCTGACGCTGATGCGGAAACTGTCACTGGCCCGAAAATCAGCTTTGCTAAAAGTAAATATGACTTTGGCGAGGTAAATCAGGGTGAAAAGGTACAATACGATTTTCTTTATACCAATACCGGCTCAGAACCATTGGTGATCTCAGACGTTAAAACCACATGCGGGTGTACAGCACCAAACTGGTCGAGGGAAGCGCTTGCTCCCGGTGACTCAGCCAAACTCAAAGTGGTTTTTAGCAGTGTTGGTAAAAGAGGCATGCAGAACAAGGTGATCACGGTCTATTCCAATGCTGTGAACAACCCTGAAAGGGTAAGCCTTACAGGCAATGTCTTGCTTCCGGCAGCCACAGAGCAGTAATCAGACGTAGTTTCTTTCACCGAAAATAGAAGATCCTACCCGGATCATTGTGCTTCCACACTCCAGTGCAAGTGGGTAATCACCACTCATGCCCATGGAGAGTTCCGACATCTTCACATTATCAGGAAGGGACTGGGATTTCAATTGATCGAAGAGCTTTCGCAGGGAGGTGAATTCCCTTTTGATTTGCGTTTCATCTTCCGTAAAGGTGGCCATGCCCATCAATCCTACCACCTGGATGTGATCAAAAGATTTTAGTTCATCAGATTGTATTAAATCCGGGATTTCCGCGAGGTCGAAGCCGAATTTTGTAGACTCCTCGGCAATGTGAACCTGTAGCAGACAGTTGATGGTCCGATTGGCTTTCTCAGCTTGTTTATTTACTTCTTTCAGGAGTTTCAAAGAATCAATGCTGTGGATCAGGTTCACAAAAGGGGCCATATACTTCACCTTGTTGCGCTGTAAATGCCCCACCATATGCCATTCAATATCCTTAGGTAGTTCCTCATATTTACTTGTAAGCTCCTGAACTTTATTTTCCCCAAACAATCTCTGTCCGGCTTCGTATGCTTCAAGGATATCAGATGATGGCTTGGTCTTGCTGATGGCTACCAGCTTACAGGGAGTATCAGCAATAGACGACTTTAAACGGTTTATGTTATCTTGTATCTGAGACATTTATTTATCTTAAAAATGAATTTTGCATTTTTGTCCTACAAATCTATGAACCCCAAATCGAAATAGGAGAAGGCATGGCGATAATCGGCACATTACTCAAAAAAGGGATAATATTAAGAGAGAGCCTTGAGCAGCAATACACTTCACCAGCAAACCTCCAGAAGCAAGAATTAAGCAAATTGATGATTCACTGTCGTCAGACAGAGTTTGGCAAGGCTTACCAGTTTGATCGCATCCTCAGGACTTTCAAGCAACAGCCTGAGAGTCAGTACTATGAAGAATTTAAATCTGCTATTCCCATATTCAACTATGACAAGATGGATGCGGAATGGTGGCATCGTACCCGGGCGGGAGAGACGGATATTTGCTGGCCCGGGAAGATAAAATACTATGCGCTGAGCAGTGGTACTTCAGGAGCTTCAAGCAAGCACATCCCAATCACCAAGGAAATGATCAAGTCGATACGAAAAACGAGTATACGACAGATCCTTTCGCTTTCGAGGTACAACTTGCCGGACAATTTTTTCACCAAAGGGATCCTGATGCTGGGTGGTAGCACCAACTTGCGGAAACATGGTGATTACTTTGAGGGTGACCTCAGTGGTATCACGACCTCACAGATCCCATTTTGGTTTCAGCATTTCTACAAGCCAGGAAAGAAGATCGCCAGGACTGTAGATTGGGGAAAGAAGCTCGATGAGATTGTAGAGAAGGCCAGACATTGGGATATCGGGATTATCGTGGGTGTGCCCGCGTGGCTGCAGATCCTGATGGAAAAGATCATCAAACGATATGAGATCAGGAGTATTCATGACATCTGGCCCAACCTTTCCATTTTCGTTCACGGAGGTGTTCCCTTTGAGCCATATCGCAAAGGTTTTGAAAAGCTGGTGGCTAAACCACTGATCTACATGGAGACCTACCTGGCAAGTGAAGGATTTATTGCTTTCCAGGCCCTGCCGGAGCGAAGATCAATGCGCCTGGTTTTAAACAATGGTATCTTCTATGAGTTCATTCCCTTCACAGATGAAAATTTCACTGAAGATGGCGAGCTCAAGGAGAATGCCACCACACTAAGTATTCAGGATGTAAAGGCGAATCAGGACTATGCTCTGCTTATTACCACCAATGCGGGTACCTGGAGGTATCTCATTGGGGATGTGATCAGGTTTGTATCACTGGAAGAGCCTGAAATAATCATTACAGGCCGAACCAAGTTATTCCTCAGCCTGTGTGGTGAGCATTTGTCAATGGATAATATGAACAAGGCTGTTGAGCTGGTCAGTGAGGAACTTAACCTGGATATTCGTGAGTTTACGGTGATAGGAGAATCTCATGGTTCATTGTTTGCCCATTCCTGGTACATCGGCACTGACGATAAAGTGGATAAAGACCTTTTCAGGCAAAAACTGGATGATCATCTCAAAAAACTGAATGATGATTATGCTGTAGAACGTGCTCATGCGCTTAAAGAACTGAATATCAATATTTTACCCAGTCAAATATTTTATGATTGGATGAAGGAACAAGGTCGTGAGGGTGGACAAAATAAATTTCCGAGGGTGTTAAAGAAAGAAAAAGCCCATATTTGGAGGGAATTTCTACAAAAACAACCGCTCAATGACCCCATTTCTTAATGGCTTACTGTTTGGATTGATATTCGTTTTTTCACTCGGACCAGCATTCTTCTCATTAGTTCAAACCAGCATTCAAAAAGGATTTATCAAGGCAGTTTTATTGGCCATTGGGATTTCACTCAGCGACATCACTTTTGTGATCCTGTCATTGATGGGGATCACATCCTGGCTGGAAAGCGATCGATTTAAGATTTGGCTATCGATCGTAGGAGCGATTGTGTTGATTTCCTATGGTATTTATTCATGGTTTAAGAAACCTAAGCTGTATACCAACACCGGAGAAACTGCCCAGGACGCCAAGAATATCAAATATGTCCTTAAGGGGTACCTACTCAATGGGTTCAATCCATTCATCCTGGTCTTCTGGATGGGAATTATTGGGATTGTCTCAGTAAACTTTGAGTATGATGCTACCCAGCAACCTGTTTTCTTTTCCGGGGTACTTGTCACTATTTTCTCAATGGACCTGCTCAAGGCCTTTTTAGCCAATCGGTTAAGATCTATCGTCACCCCCAATTCTATCATGATCATGAACCGCTCAGTAGGGGTGATTCTGATCCTCTTCGGGCTGCACATGTTTTATTTCGTAGTTTCCAATTACGGTTAACCCCTGGTCTGTGCCCTCACCATAGCCGTCAACCACACTGGCGCAAGCTCCCACACAACTGGCGCAAGCGTCCCGCTTGTGCCTGCCTTGCCCGCCTGTACCTGAACGCTGATCAAGCGTAATATCGGTGTTGTCACCGACATACTTGCATGCTTATGCTTACCCCAATCAATCCGTCAGCGCACTGGTGACAAATGTAGACTTAAGCAGAACCCAGGTAAGGAAAAAGGCCATGGCCCATTTTAGATAAACCAGGTAAAAGTCAGTAGTATCTTTATATCTGGTTTCTTTGATCTCCGCTTTTTCCAGCCGATCGATCTCATCGAATACCTGCTGCAAAGCCTCCTTATCAGAAACCCGGTAGAAGTTACCCTTCCCGATCTTGGCGATCTCTCTTAGATTGGTCTCATCCAGGGTATTCTCCACGTATCGCGGTCTTCCGAAGAAGTCCGTCCCAAAAGGCACTTTACCCTCTTTGCCGATGGCAATGGTATAGATCTTGATACCATAGGCATGTGCTAATTGTGCTGCTGTAACCGGATCAATGTTACCTGCAGTGTTATCTCCATCACTGAGCAGGATCATCACTTTGGATTTGGATTCAGATTCCCTTAGCCTGTTGGTCGCTACAGCGATCGAACTCCCGATGGCAGTCCCCCGACTCTCAATCAGGTCAAACGAGATGTCATCAATGTAGCTGTTCAATAATTCATAATCCGTTGTGAGGGGTGCTCTGGAAAAAGCATCTCCTGAGAATACCACAAGGCCAATGCGGTCCTGAAACCGTCCCGCCACGAAGTTTCTGGCCACCTCTTTGGCAGCTTCCAGCCTGTTAGGGCGAAAATCCTCTATGTTCATGGATTCAGAGATGTCAATCACCAGCATAATGTCGATACCCTCACTCCACTGCTCCACCTGCTCGTTGGTAGACTGAGGTCTGGCCAAGGCGACCAGGATCAATGCCAGGGCAAGGAGAAACAGGAAAGGAGGGATATGCCTCAAGACGGAGATAGGATCACTTCGCAGATCCTTTTTGGTGAGTGCCACGGGAAGCTTTTGCATCAGCCGGGTCAGGATCAGCCACCGGATGATCATGATGAAAGGGATCACCGGGATCAGGTACAGCCAGAAGGGGTTTTCCCAATCAAAGGAAGTCAAGGTAGAAGAGGTAAACCATCTAAGTGAAAACCACGAACCCATACTAATTATTTTTTATGCTTTCAGTTACCATTCCGTAACGATGCTGAGTAAAATCTTCTATTGACTGAAATTCCTTGTACAGGTCATCAGCCACTACACCACCATATATGCTCCGGTCGATGTTTTTCAACACGTCTTTCAATTCACGGGTTTCCGAAAAACTCAGGATCTCTTTTGAAGTAAGGCTGGTGTAAGGCTTCTTCTCCAGCTTCTCCATGAAGACCTTCCATGAATTCAACGCATGTTCCACCTCTTTCTGGTCCTTGTGATCCTTCATCTTCCTAATAGCATCGGTCAGTTTGTCGGAGAAAACACGGTATTCCCTGCTCAGTCGCTTCAGGAGGAAATATTTTCTGATACGGTCACCAAAAACCAGGTAGACAATGATTGCCCCAATGACTAATAAGCCAACAAGGATCCAGATCAATGGATAATTGACATTTCCGGCTACTTCACGGTACTGAGTATTTTCTATCAAATGCAGTGTATCGCTGAGCGTGGGCACCATATGGACGGTGTAGATGGAATCCAGTGGTGCGTAGATCAGGTTGCTGTCGCGCTGATTGATGAAGATGGCAGGTAGATTCAGGTATTGAACCGAATCGATTTCAAATGACCGAAGGGTATAGACCGCGCTGTCGAAGTACCCGGGGCCCTTTACTTTGGTGGGGGTGAATTTCTTGTCTACCAGCTCGAAAAACCTGAAATTGTAGTTGCTATCCGGAAATACCAGCTGTAGCTGTTGTGGGTATGTGGCAGAAAGCCAGTACTGCACCGGTTCTCCAATACCGATACTATCCTGCACAAAACCTCCACGAACCCGGATCTCCTGACTATTGGCCAGCCAGGGAAGGAGCAATAAACATATGATAACTAAAAACCTACCTTGCACGCTGAGCTGATTTTACATTTCTGTGCCTGAACAATTNGATGAGCTTGGGCACATAATCTTCACCTGCTTCGATGGCGAGATAATTCACATCGTTTCTTTTGCAGAACTGCTCCAGTTCCGAACTGTTCTTCTGGTGAGTTCTCTCCATCACATTTTTAAAATCACTGGACGAAGTATTGACCCATAAGGTTTTGCCAGACTCTTTTTCATACAGAGGTATGATCCCTAGCCCGGGCATCCTGGATTCTCTTTTTTCAAACAGTTGGATCACGATGAGGTCATGTTTTCTGGCCATTCCCTTAAGGCTGTGCATATAGTTTTCATCCACAAAGTCTGAGATGAGAAAGATCACGGATCTTCGCTTCAGCAGCTCCAACGCATATTTTATTCCATAATCTATATTGGTCTTTTTCGATTTGGGTTTTAAGTTGAAGATGGCTGAAACAATCTCATAGGAGTGACGCAGCCCCTTGCCGGGCTTGATGTACCTTTCCTTTTCATCACTAAAGCAAAACAAACCCACCTGACTGCTCTCTTTAATAGCAGAAATGGACAGTAATGCCGTGATTTCTTTTCCCAGGTCAATTTTTTGCCTCCCTGCCGGACCGATCTCCTGGGAAGCTGATACGTCTAAAAGGAAAAATACAGTCTGCTCTTTTTCCTCAATAAAGGTTTTGACGAAAGTCCCGTGACCTTTTGCAGTCACATTCCAGTCGATGGTACGCACATCATCCCCATACTGGTAGGTCCTCACATCATCGAATTCCAGACCACTTCCCTTGAAAATGGAATGAAAATCACCTTGCATCTGTGAATTGATGGCTTTCCTCACCCTAATCTCGTATTTTCGCAGTCTTTTGAGGATTTCCTTCATCCAAAGTAATTTTATGATCCAAAATTAATAATACCCGTTAGACATATAAGAGTTAATTTTTGTGAAAAAACCATTTTTAATCATATGTCTCTTCATCGCATTCTCCTGCTCAAAGGAGAAATTGCCTGAAGGTGTCCTCGACAAGGATAAGATGACCGAGGTGCTGATGGAAATTCATCTCCTGGAGGCGAAAATACAGAAACTTTACCTCCCACTCGACAGTGGCATGGTTGTATTCAAACATTATGAGACAAAACTCCTTGAAGATTTGGGTGTGACTCAGGAAACGTATGACAAAAGCCTGATCTACTACGTGGATCACAGTGAGGACCTCGGCAAGATCTATGATCGAATTGTCGATAGCCTGATGCTGAAACAGAATACCATGAAGCAGCCATGAGTGTCTACCCCAGGGATTTTTCCGAAAAATTAGCCCTTTCCCAACTGTTCGACATGGTGAAAGCCAGGTGCAAAACGGATTTTGGAAAGAAGCTCGTCGATAAATGCAAACCTTCCTTCGAGTATGAGAAGGTCTCCCAATGGGTGGAGCAAACCTATGAGCTGGCTAGGATCCTGAGCTCAGGTGATCAATTGCCTTCCCGGGACTTTATGGATATCCATCCATTGCTGGTAAGCATCAAAGCGGCGGGCAGTTTTCTTCCTGCAGATGAGTTTTTGCAGCTGAGGATCTCATTGGATCTGCTATATGACTGGACTCAGTATCTCAAGAAAAGGCAGGAACAATATCCTGAGTTATGCAGGTTGACCTATGGTTTCATCGCGGATAAGGAGCTGCCAAAGCTGATTGACTCCATCATTGATGAACGGGGCCAGGTGAGAGACAATGCCAGTGACAGGCTCAAAGAGATCAGGGCAGATCTGGTGAATAAAAGTCAGGCGGTACGAAAGGTGATCAGCTCAGTGCTGCGCAAAGCAAAGACCGATGGACTGACAGAAGAAGGTAGCGAGGTGACCATCCGTGAAGGTCGACTGGTAATTCCCTTGAAAGCAGAAAACAAAAGGCGGATCAGCGGCTTTGTGCATGATGAGTCTTCATCGGGGCAGACGGTCTACCTGGAGCCGGCAGAGGCACTTCAGCTCAATAATGAAGTGCGAGAGCTTCTTTACGAAGAAAAGCGTGAGATCGCCAGGATCCTCACCAGACTATCGGATGCGGTTCGCGAGCGAATGGATGACCTGGATAAGGGAGGCCGGTTTATCGGGATCTTTGATTTCATCCATGCCAAAGCCAGGTTTTGCCTGCACATCGATGCGGTAAAGCCAAAGTTAACGAAATACCCGGTTATCAAGCTTTACAAAGCCTATCACCCGTTGCTGAAACTAAGCCATGATCAGTCCGGTAAGCCAACCATTCCGCTTACCCTGGAGCTCACCAGGCAGGGAAATAGGATACTCGTGATTTCCGGCCCGAATGCCGGTGGGAAATCCGTGGCATTGAAAACCGTGGGGATCATACAGTACATGATCCAGTCCGGATTTTTGATCCCGGTAAGTGAGGCCTCTGAAGTAGGGATATTCAAGCATATTTTCCTCGATATCGGGGATTCGCAATCTCTTGAAAACGACCTGTCTACCTATAGCTCACACCTTACTGCTATGAAGCACTTCGTGCAGGAGGCAGAGGAGAGTACTTTGTTCCTGATAGATGAATTTGGTACCGGAACAGAGCCTCAGTTTGGTGGAGCCATTGCCGAGTCAATCCTTTCCGAGTTGATGGGCCGAAAGTCATTTGGCGTGATCACGACCCATTATGCCAACCTGAAAGAGTTTGCAGAAAAGAAACAGGGCATCATCAATGGAGCGATGAAGTATGATGTCTCAGCTTTGGCGCCTCTATTCGAGCTGGAAGTTGGGAAGCCAGGGAGCTCTTTTGCATTCGAGATTGCCCGTAATATTGGCTTGACCAAAAAAGTGATTGCCAATGCCCGGACGCTGGTGGGCAGGGATCATGTGGATTATGAGAAGCTTCTCAATCAACTGGAGCGGGAGCGAAGGGATTATGAAAAACTGACCAAAGTGCTGGAAAAAGAACAGGCGGAAATCACCGAGCTGCGTAAGGACTACGAATCGCTGAAGTCTATGCTGGCGGAGGATAAGCAGAAGATCATCCGGGAGGCTAAGGATAAGGCAAGACAAATTGTAGATGAAGCCAATCGCAAGATCGAACAGACCATCAGAGCTATAAAAGAAAACAAAGCCGAGAAGGAAAAAACGAGAGAGTTACGTCAATCGGTAGCAACTTATAAGGAGGCATTAGCAGACAAGAAAGCAGATAAAAAAGCTAAGGCAGCCTCTTTTAATGTTGGAGACTGGGTCAGTATGGAAGGACAGGACATGTCTGGAGAGATCCTCAACCTAAAAGGTAAGCAGGCCCAGGTACGGTTTGGTAATCTGATCTCATTTGTAGATCTCAAGAAGCTGATCAAAGGACGACAGCAACAACAGCAGGAGCAGTCGCCTCGTAAGAAAGCCGGTAGCTATAGTATGATAGACAAACGGGCTCAGTTCCAGGGCGAACTCAATGTGATTGGCCAGCGTGCCGAGGAGGCGCTCGTCAATGTAGACCATTATATCGATGAGGCCATCATGCTGGGAACGGATATGGTGCGGATCACCCACGGAAAGGGTCATGGTATCCTGAGGGATGTGATCCGCAATCACCTGAAAAAGCATCCAATGGTGGATCGTGCGGTAGACGAGCACATCGAAATGGGTGGTAGTGGTGTCACGCTGGTAGTGTTCAAATGATCAGAATATCGAAGGCTGAGCTGGCGCTACGAAATGGACAGGACCGGGAGGAGGTCTGGATAGCCTATAAAGGCAATATCTATGATGTGACAGCCTCAAGACTTTGGCGCAATGGAATGCATTATGAACACTGGGCGGGGCAGGACCTTACCGATGAGCTTCCGGATGCACCACATACCGAGCAAGTCTTTGAACGTTATAACAAGATAGGTGAGTTGATATGATACTGATAGGTGAATCGGGGGCTACGAAAGCTGATTGGAGGCTGATTGGAAAGGATGGCAATATTCAGCAGTTTCAGCAAAAGGGATTTAATATGGCCACACATGATTCCGCTGAATTTTTGGAAGGCCTTAAGCCTTTAATTGCAGAACCTGAGAAAGTTACAAAGGTCTATCTCTATGCCGCTGGTGTAAGTGAAGGTTTAAAAAAGCCATTGATCAAATCGATGAATGGGTTGTTTCCTGATGCAGTGATCAGCGTTGAAACGGATCTGTTAGCCGCTGCCAGGGGTATTTTTGGTACTGAAGCTGGGATGGTAGGCATACTCGGCACCGGTGCCAATTTATGTGAGTATAATGGCGACAAAATCACAGGAAGGATTCCTCCGCTAGGGTATATCCTGGGAGACGAGGGTGGAGGAAGCTACATGGGTAGAAAGATGCTCGCTCGATATCTGCGAGGACAGTTCAGCGATGAGTTGCTGGCTGAAATCAGTACTTATTTCAATGGGATCGAAGAGGAAGAGGTGATCAGGGAGGTCTACGGTAAGCCTTCCAATACCTACCTGGCTTCCTTTTCCCGATTCTTGATTGAAAACCAAAATGACCGGGAGATCTACCAGCTTATCCACCGGTGTTTTCATGATTACTTTGATGCATTTGAAGCGACCACCGACCTAAGGTATGGATTCACGGGATCAGTGGCTTTTTTGTGCGGAAATATCCTGCGTAAAGTAGCTGCTGAAAGGAGGATCATGCTAGATTTGATTGTGCAATCGCCCATTGCCGGGCTCACACTTTATCATCAGGAAAATGGCTAACAGACCGATTACGGAAAAAGATTCACTCTATGATCACATTGAAAAGATGGAGACCGCCGAGATCCTTGGCAGCATCAACAATGAAGATCAGAAAGTAGCCCTTGCGGTACAAACAATTATTCCCACCATCGCACAATTTGTAGATGAAACTGCCAAACGAATGAAGGAGGGCGGAAGACTCTTTTACATCGGCGCAGGTACCAGTGGTCGCCTGGGTATTCTGGATGCCTCCGAATGCCCGCCTACCTATGGCGTGTCGCCTGACCTGGTAGTTGGGATTATCGCTGGTGGAGATAAAGCCATTCGCAGCGCAGTAGAAAAAGCCGAAGATAACGAAAGTCAGGCCTGGGAAGACTTGAAGGCTTTTGGGATATCAAAACTTGATACCCTGGTGGGGATTGCTGCTTCCGGTACCACGCCCTATGTGATTGGTGGGCTTAGAAAGGCAGGTAAAGAAGGTATCCTGACAGGATGTATCAGCTGTAACCCCGGATCGCCACTTTCCGATGTGAGCAAATTTCCCATGGAAGTAAATGTTGGGCCGGAGTTTATCACCGGAAGTACCCGCATGAAGTCCGGTACAGCACAAAAGATGATCCTCAACATGATCTCTACCTCTGTGATGGTAAAGCTGGGCAGGGTAAAAGGCAATAAGATGGTGGATATGCAGCTTACCAACAATAAGCTCGTGCAGAGAGGTACCCGCATCATCAGTGAGCAACTTAAAATTGGTGAAAAAGAAGCCAAGGATCTGTTAGAAAAATACGGCTCTGTGAGAATGGCCATTGATAGCTTCAAGGGCAGGGCCTAGACCTCACCCGGACATCACGGATTACTCAGATTTGAGATTATTTCTTTGAGAATCCCAGGCTTTCAAGGAAACAAACCCGTCTTAAGTGATAGCATTTTTAAATTATTTAACACGGGAAGATTATTTGCTCCCATAATTGCTGGGTAAAGGAATTTATATCCCCTAACTTTATATGAACTGAATATTAAGGAAATCGACCTGGTTCAGTTGTATGGATTTTATTGTAATTTCTCTAATTCCGTGAACCAGGATAGACATAGTTTGTTATTTTTTTAATCAGGGTTTTCAAACTTTGAAAAGTTTATAAAAATAATGCCTCTCAATGTTATTGTAGCATTATTTAAGGAAATTGAAACTTAATTTTCTGGAAATATTTCTTTTGAATTCTACATCTAGTTTTACTGCAAAATTCAAACAATAACTTACACTATGAAGAGGGATTTACTTAAAATCAGTGTGCTGGCATTTGTGATGACAATGCTGGCAGGAACCACCTTTGGCCAGGGGACTACATCAGCGAGTCTCAATGGAAAAATAGAAGACACAGGAGGAGAGGCTTTGATTGGCGCCACAGTCATTGCACTTCACCAACCAACCGGAACCGAATATGGTGCCGTGACCAACATCGATGGATATTTTTACTTTCCCAATATCCGTGTTGGAGGTCCGTATAAAGTCACTGCAACCTATGTTGGGTTTGAGACTAAAGTAGTTGAAAATATTACGTTGAAACTGGGAGAAAAGCGAAACCTGTTTTTCGCACTGGCTGAGGAGGCCAGCCAATTAAATGAAGTGGTAATCACTGCAGGGACAAATGACCTGATCAATTCCGGTAGAACAGGTGCTGCCACAAACGTAAACTCAGAGATCATCAA
>JAHCMM010000182.1 GCA_019192515.1 Cyclobacteriaceae bacterium SS2 | reverse complement strand
AAGGCAGCTATATCTATTTTGTTCATAGCTATTATCTGCCTGTGTGTGAATTTACCACCGCCGAATGCACATATGATGTGCCCTTCACGGCCTTGTTGCAGAAGGATAATTTTTATGCAATCCAGGCTCACCCTGAGAAGAGTGCCGAGCCGGGTATGGCCATCCTGGAAAACTTCTTAAAGCTTTAATCCATGCAAATAATACCAGCGATAGACCTGATAGATGGCAAGTGTGTTCGCCTGACCAAAGGAGATTACAATGCCGTGAAAGAATATAATTCAGATCCACTGGAGGTGGCCAGGCAGTTTGAAGGAGCGGGAATAAAGAGATTACATCTTGTGGACCTGGATGGAGCCAAAGCCAGTCATGTGGTGAATATAGATGTGCTTCGGAATATTTGCCAAAACACCGGCCTTCAGGTAGATTTTGGAGGAGGTGTGAAATCCGAGGAGGATCTCCAAAAAGTATTTGATGCCGGGGCACAGCAAGTGACTGCGGGTAGTATCGCCGCTAAAGATCCTGACAAGGTAAAGCAGTGGATTGCGGATCATGGTAGTGACCGGATTATCCTTGGAGCGGATGTGTTGGGCGGCAAAGTGATGGTATCGGGATGGCAAAAGTCTTCGGGATTGTCGCTTTTTGAATTTCTGGCTGACTACCATGATGCAGGTGCGCGATGGGTGATCTGCACGGATATTTCCAAAGATGGTGTGATGGAAGGACCCTCATTTGAGCTTTACCGTGAGATTGTAGCCCAGTTTCCGGATATCAACCTGATTGCGAGTGGGGGTGTTACCACCATGGCCGACCTGGAGAGCCTCAGGGAAGACAACCTGTATGGTGCCATCATTGGCAAGGCATATTACGAGGGAAAACTATCTTTACAACAACTTAGCAGTTTCTAATGCTTACAAAAAGAATCATACCTTGTCTGGATGTAAAAGATGGCCGCACTGTAAAGGGAGTCAATTTCCTGGAGTTGCGTGACGCCGGCGACCCTGTGGAGCTCGCTGAGAGATATGCTGCCGAGGGAGCCGACGAGTTGGTATTTCTGGATATTTCGGCCACACTGGAAGGGAGGAAGACCCTGGTAGAAATGGTGAAAGCCGTGGCTGCTGCAGTTCATATCCCATTTACGGTAGGAGGAGGAATTGGAGCCGTGTCTGATGTGCGGGTTATGCTCGACGCTGGAGCTGATAAAGTAGCCATCAATTCAGCTGCTGTAAGGGATCCCGGCCTTGTCAATGAAATTTCGGCTGAGTTTGGCTCACAGTGCCTGGTGGTGGCTATTGACACCAAACATGTGGATGGCAAAGACATTGTGCACACACATGGTGGGACTAAACCAACCACCCTGGAGACCGTGGCATGGTCCAAAGAAGTTTGTGAACGTGGTGCAGGAGAGATCCTACTTACTTCAATGGATCACGATGGTACCAAGAATGGCTTTGCCCTGGATATTACTTCAAGAGTTTCGAACGCGATTTCGATCCCTGTGATCGCTTCTGGTGGTGGAGGAAATGATGTCCATTTTGCGGAGATTCTGCGCAATGGCATAGCCGATGCCGCTTTGGCTGCGAGTATCTTTCACTACAAAGAGGTAGAGATAGCAGATTTGAAATCATCATTATTACAAAACAACATACCCGTTAGGATTTGATGGAAATAGATTTTAAGAAAGGAGATGGACTTGTTCCGGCGATCATTCAGGATGCAAATACCCGAAAGGTACTGATGCTGGGTTATATGAACGAAGCTTCGCTTGAGGAGACGAAGAAATCGGGAAAGGTGACCTTTTATAGCCGATCCAAACAAAGACTCTGGACAAAAGGAGAGACCTCTGAGAACTACCTGTATGTCAAAGAGATCATCCCTGACTGTGATCAGGATACCCTCTTGATCATGGCTAAACCTGCCGGACCAGCCTGTCACACCGGGGCAGATACCTGCTTCAAAGAGGACAACAAGCAAAGTGCCGTTTTCCTGGAGAAATTGATGGAGATCATCGAGTCACGGAAAGCCAATCCTTCTGAAAAATCCTACACCAGTAGTCTTTTTCAAAAAGGGACTAACAAGGTAGCACAGAAGGTAGGAGAGGAAGCTGTAGAGACAGTTATAGAAGCCATGGCAGGTGACAAGGAGTTGCTGAAAAATGAGTCTGCTGATCTTCTTTTTCACCTGATGGTACTACTGGCAGATCAGGATCTGTCCATTTATGACGTTTTGAGCGTTTTGGAAAAGCGCCATCAAACTTCTTGATTTATCATTATTTTCTTTAGATTCAAGACGAAATACCCCATTTGTCAATGAAAAAGTACGATGTCATCGTCATCGGTGCAGGACCCGCCGGATATGCAGCCGCCATGAGAGCTGTTGATTTTAAGAAGAAAGTAGCCCTGATTGAGAAGAAACAAGTTGGTGGTGCAGGCATACACCATGGAGCCTTGTGGAGCAAGACCTGGTGGGAGCTTTCCAGAGAAGCTGCCAATATCAGAAAACACAGTGATGCCCTCAATATTCACCAATACCAGTTCAACTACGAAACCCTGAAGAGTGAGGTGAAAGCAGCTGTGCAGGAGCGCATGGAGCTGCTGGAGCATCATATGCACAACATCAACGTGACCATGGGTGAGGGACTGTTTGAGTTCATCCTGGGTAATGCCAAAGTTATTTCCAGAAACCAGGTGCATGTACATAATTTCGATTCTGACGAGATCCTGGAAGCAGACTACATCATTGTAGCTACGGGCAGCCGTCCGAGGCTATTACCTGAGCTGCCTATTGATGAAGAGCATGTTTTTACCAGTGATGGCCTCGACAAACTGGATCATTTCCCTAAAAGTATCGTCATCGTAGGGGCTGGAGTGATCGGATGTGAGTTTGCTACCATCTTCTCCAATTTTGGTAAGACCAAGGTACATCTTATAGATAAAGGGGATCGCATACTGCCTTTTGAAGATGAGGATATTGTCAAGGTGATAGAAAGAAACCTGGAAGCCAAAGACGTTTTGATCCATCGGAATTCCAAGCTGATCCATATGGATATCAAAGATGGAATGGTGCATTATACGCTGGAGTATACTGACGGATCGAAAGAGGTGTTCAGGGTAGAAAAAGCGCTGGTCAGTGTTGGTCGTGTACCCAATCATGAAGATCTGTTCGATGAGTCGGTCAACGTACAGATGGATAAGCGTGGTATTATTGATAACCTGACGCAGACCAATGTAGAGAATATCTATGCCGTTGGAGATATCACGGCTGATATCGCGCTAGTAAACGTGGGAGAGCTGGAAGGACGATTTGCGATTGAAAGAATTTTTGGCAAGCCGGAACGGGATCTGATCTATGAGAATATTTCGACCATTATGTTTCTGGGTCCGGAAGTGGCAGGGGTTGGTATGAACGAGATACAGGCTCAGAAAGCAGGATTGGATTATAAAGTGGTGAGTGTCGACTACTCATGTATACCACGTGCGACTGCCATGCGAAACACCCAGGGATTCATCAAGATCATTGTGTCTAATGATGATCAAACCAAGATCTATGGAATGCGTGTGGTAGGGGAGCATGCCTCAAGTGCTATCCAGGCGGTAGCGTTGTTGATCTCTATGGGTAAGGGCATCAAGGAGCTTGCCGAGCTAATCCATCCACACCCGTCCATCATTGAAGGAATACAGGAATGTGGCAGGATGTTGCTGGGCAAATCCATGTTTAAACCAGAGGTACTGAAGCATGCTATGACATTCAGGACCTATACCAATGGGGAGTACAAGGCGATACCTATTGAGACGTGATTGATTTGTCATGGACTGGAATTCAATTGGTTTTATTACTTAGGACTACTTGACTTGTGGGATTGTCCGTGGGGAAATTTGCAGTTAATATGTAAACCCACGTAAAAAGCAATAAGCATTTAATAGGTAGAGAAAAGTTACCTTTTTTCTTTATCTCTTTTTTGTTTTAATTTTTCTATTTGTTCTGATAAATAAGCACGTTCCTCTTCCAGAGACATATTCATGATATCCTGACTGACCTGATCACGAATTTCTCGCATTCTTTCGATCATTGTTTTTGTTTTAGTCACTGTCTTCATTGCTAAATATTTCATTAGGTGTTCGGATTTCAATCATCTGGTATCCCTCCCTAAAGTTAATTGAATTATATCCTCTTATTCGTTCAAGGTTTACAATGTGCTTAAAGTTCCAGCTTGCAAGAACATCTGCTTTGTTAATTGTTGCCAACGCAATATGTTGACAGTCAGCAATGCTTGTTCGGCCTACAACCTTTTCTTTTATGTATAATTCAGCCAGTTGTTTTGCTTCACTATTAAGTTCGACCCTCTCGATATTAGTCAATGTTTCAAAGAGTTCGATAATATGATCCGGAGCTTTATAGATTTCAAGTTCCAGGATTGCTGAAATAAGTATTGTTATGCCTTGATTATTCAACGAATTGAAGAAATTCCTAGTGTGTTCTTCAAATTCCGGATCGAAATAACCTCCAAAAACCGATGTGTCAATATAAACACGTTTGATCATATTCAAAAGTGGCTATTTGACCTGAAGATTACAACTATAGGTAGTGCTGCCTCATAGGCCCAAGCCACAAAGGTTTTCTTACAAGGTTTATTTAAAACCAAATTCAGCATTTGCTGACCTAATGATCTTTTCGAGGTCTGCTGTATCCTCTTTGGTAGGCATGGTCAGTGGGGCTCGCACATCTCCGCCGCTCTTGCCAATGATTTTAGCACCTGCTTTGATGAGACTCACAGCATACCCGTTTTTTCTTTCTCTCAACCTCACCAAAGGGATATAAAATGATTTTGTGATCCTCGTCACCATCTCCGTATCGCCACTCCTCAGAGATTTATAAAAAAGGTTGGCCAGGTCTGGTGTGATATTGAAAGCTGCTGATGAATAAGTGTTTACACCAATGGCCAGGTAAGCTTCCGCGATGATTTCCGCGGTAGGCACACCTCCAATATAAGACAATCGTTTGCCAACAGTTTTGATGATATCATTGAGCTCCTGGATATTGCCTGTACCATCTTTTAGCCCAATGAAATTTTTGCAGGATTCAGCCAGTTTTGCAACGTATTGTGTGTTCAAGACGCCGTTTGCCCGGTTATAGTAGATCACGGGTAAGCTGGTAGATTGAATGATGGCTTTAGCGTACTCATAAGCCCCATCTTTTGGGCACTCTGTGAGGTATGGTGGGAACAGTAGCAACGCATGCACACCAGCCTTCTCAGCGATCTTAGCATATTCAATGGCGTCAGGAATACTTTTTCCGACCCCGGAGATAACAGGCACCCTGTCGTTTACCACTTTGGTTGCAATATTGACAACCTGCTCATATTCCTGCTTGCTCAATGAGAAGAACTCTCCTGTTCCTCCCGCAACAAATACAGATGAAACCTTGTGTTGAACAAACCATTCGATCCTGTCGGCAAAGGTGTCGGGGTTGAATTCTCCTTTGTTGTTAAAATCTGTGATTGGAAAGGATAGCAGGCCATCCTCAAGAGATGCTTTTATCTGGGCTAAGGTTAATGACATGTTGTATAGGTTAAATTATGTTACTTAAAATTATGTTAATGGTCCCGGATTAAACAATACCAGGTCGTTATAAAGTCCTAGTTTATCACTTGCGGCTTTTTTTGAACCGCTAGCCACCTCCAGTATGAGGTGAAAGAGCTCCCAGCCGACTTCTTCAATGGTCTTTTCACCAAATGCGATGGGTCCGGCATCCAGATCGATGAGATCGTCCCATCGGGCAGCAAGCTTAGAATTTGAGCTCACCTTGATCACCGGTACCTCCTTGAGTCCATAGGGTGTGCCTCGCCCAGTAATGAACACATGCATATTCATACCAGCAGCCAGCTGTAGGGTGCCACACACAAAATCGCTGGCGGGTGTAGCCACAAAGTTGAGGCCTTTCTTACGGATCTTATCCCCTGGAGAGACTACATCTACTATCGGGCTTTTTCCTGATTTCGCCACTGATCCCAGGGCTTTTTCTACTATGTTACTCAATCCGCCGGCCTTGTTGCCGGGAGAGGTATTGGAGCTTCGGTCTACCAGGCCCGCAGAAAGATAATCGTCATACCACTTCATCTCGCGTTTTAATGCATCGGCTACCTCTTCAGTAGCTGCTCTTGAAATGAGTTGCTGGATGGCATCCCTGACTTCAGTGACTTCAGAAAACATGACGGTTCCTCCGGCTCTCACAATGAGGTCGGAGGCATATCCCGCAGCCGGGTTACCGGTAATGCCGGAGAAGGCGTCACTGCCACCACATTGAAGCCCTACCACAAGGTCAGACACCGGGCAGGGCACTCGTTTTCTGGCATTGAGCTTCTTCAGGTGTGTTTCGGCCATCTCCATGATGCCCTCTACCATACCACCAAATCCCTGGAAGCGCTCATCCTGGAGAAAGAGGATGGAGTCCTGTGCTCCATTTCGATCACCGGATAGTAAACTCTCTGGCCTCAGCTTCTCGCACCCCAGACCAACAATCATGACCTCTCCCCCGAAGTTAGGGTTTTGGGCGAGGTGCTTTAAGGTACGAATGGGGACAATAGCTGCCGGAGCATTAATGGCTATGCCACAACCATAGCTGTGGTTGATGGCTACGACATCATCTACATTGGGGAATTTTGGGAGTAGTTCGCGCCTGATCTTTTCAATGATAAAGTTTGTGGTACCGGCCACACACTGCACGCTGGTAGAAATCCCCAGCACGTTTTTGGTGCCCACAGAGCCA
>JAHCMM010000181.1 GCA_019192515.1 Cyclobacteriaceae bacterium SS2 | reverse complement strand
CAGAAGGCTATTGGATACGCCTAAAGGTACCCACTCGGTGGCCAGCAACCAGGCAACAGCCGCTACTGTCACTCCTACTCTCATCAGATCTCTGTAGCGTGAAAGCCGATCAGGATAATAATGAAGCAGGATATTGACTACTCCGTAAGCAAACAACACCCAGCCAGCCCAGGTCCATACCCAGAATGCTATCACTGGACCACCAATCAACAACAGATAGTTCAGATACAGACCCGTTTTACCTTTAGCCTTCTTCAAGGAAAATATCCAATATGAAAAAGCGGGCATGATGATGAGCGTGAAAATCAATGCGGAGACAAGAGCAAATGTCTTGGTGTAGGCAAGTGGTCCAAACAGCTTTCCTTCAGCAGCCTGAAGCGTGAAAACGGGAAGAAAACTGACAATCGTTGTACTCACTGCCGTTACTATGGCAGTGGCTACCTCCGATGTAGCATGATATACGGTCTTTACTTTTGATTGTCCTTCCGGCGCGATCTCAAAATGTCGGAGAATATTTTCGTTGAGGATGATCCCCAGGTCCACCATAGTACCAATGGCAATTGCAATCCCTGATAATGCCACAATATTGGCATCCACTGCCAGGTATTTCATGAAAATGAAACACATCAGTACAGCCAGAGGGAGCAATGCGGAGATCAGTATAGATGCTCTCAGGTTGTATACCATCACAATGATCACGATGATGGTGATCAGGATCTGCAGACTGATCGCTTCATACAAGGTGCCCAGGGTCTCATAGATCAGTCCGGTGCGGTCGTAGAAAGGAACAATGGTTACTTTGGATACGGTACCATCCTCCAGCGTTTTGGAGGGTAGACCATCGGCGATCGTATTGATCTCTTCTTTTACAGCATTGATGATTTTTAAGGGATTATCACCATATCTGGCAATCACCACACCCCCTACTGCTTCAGCACCTGACTTGTCCAGGATACCGCTCATATTTCTGGGCTGGGGCCCGATATTTACTTTAGCCACATCCTGCACCCGGATAGGCACATTATCGGTTACCTTAACCACTGCTTTATCCAGGTCAGCCAACTCGTTCACATAACCTAAACCTCTTACGAAGTAGTCTACCTGGTTTACCTCAATGGTATTGGCTCCCACATCTATGTTGCTGTTTCTTACTGCCTGCATCACATCCATAAGAGATACGCCATGTGCTTTCAGTGCTGCAGGATCAACATCCACCTGGTATTCCTTGATAAAGCCACCAACAGAAGCTACCTCCGCCACACCATCAACAGCGGTGAGAGCATAACGGATATAGTAATCCTGAACAGTCCGCAACTCATGCAGGTCCCAGCCACCGGTAGGGTTTCCATCTTTGTCCCTGCCCTCTAGGGTATACCAGTATACCTGACCCAGAGCGGTAGCATCCGGCCCTAGCTTTGGCTGCACATCTTCTGGCAGCAGGTCGGCAGGTAAGGAGTTTAGCTTCTCCAGCACCCTTGAACGGCTCCAGTAAAACTCTATATCCTCATTGAAGACGATGTAAATGCTGGAAAACCCAAAGGCTGAGCTGCTGCGCACACTTTTTACACCCGGCAGCCCCAGCAGGGCCGTGGTAAGCGGGTATGTGATCTGGTCTTCCACATCCTGTGGCGACCGTCCCATCCACTCGGTGAAAACAATCTGTTGGTTTTCTCCAATATCGGGGATGGCATCAACAGGCACAGGATCACGTGGCAGGAAACTCACTTCCCAATTGAAGGGTGCCGTGGTAATACCCCAGGCCACCAGTCCCAATAGTATCAGTACTGTGACCAGCCTATTTTCTAAAAAATATTTGATAATTCGATTGAGCATAATATGTATGATTTGAACCTTAAAACATGAATAAACATGAGTTCAATAGGATATGAGCATATCCTCAGCCTGACGAAGTCAGGTACATATTATGTGTATCAAATAATGAAAACCTGGTGCAGGGTCGATATGTCCCGCGTCACCAAAGGTGGGTCGTATTGTGTAAAGTGCGATGTTTCAGCGTTGACTGAAAAGACCTCCAGATAAGAGACGATAAAGGCCGCAACGAAATCAACGTCTATTTTGGATTGATCAAAGGTGGGTCTGAACTCATCTTCGACAGGGATACTCAGATAGTCGTTTTCACAACATGGCATTTTATCCACTTGTGTCTCGGATTCTGAGCTCTCACAATCACTATCCATTTCCCCCATGCCGCAATCCAAATGTTGGTGCCCCAACATGGCCTTTGTCTCGACAGCCAGGCCGCTACAATAGTGTGTACCGACGGCTATCCCCAGATGACTGGTGATCAAAAGTAGGATCAACGATATGGAAATGATCTTTTTCAACAATGTAAATATACGAAATTGTACGGGTAGGGATTTATATAATTATTGTGAATGGTTGTATAATTCATTGGTGAGGCTTGGTGTAGTGCTACGGAAAGCTGAGGTTTCCGAGAATCAATCAGGCTGTAACAGCCATTTTCTATTTTCTTTTCTTCATTGAAACAAGACCATGGTATCCCGTCAACTTTACCTGATATGTTCAAGGATTACCTCTCCGCCTACCGGCGGATCGGTGATCCTTGACCCGGAAAATTACTCATACGTTTAGCATGCCCACAGTCCCAGATGTTCACCGCACCCAAAACTTGGGTTTTCCTTCAAGGATTACCTCCCTGGCGGTCGGTGATCCTTGCTACCGAAAATTCCGAAAGAAAAGCCAGATCATTTCATGATCTGATTTTTTGTTTTCCCACGCTTACCAAAACAATAGTTTTGGACGCTCTGAAAACAAAAAAGCTCTGACATGTCTGTCAGAGCTTTTCTCTCTTGTCGGGGTGGCAGGATTCGAACCTGCGGCCCCCTGGTCCCAAACCAGGTACACTAACCGGACTGTGCTACACCCCGAGCACTCAATAAGAAATCTACCTTTTTTTGAGCAGTTTGGTACTGCCCTGTGGTAAACGAGGACGCAAATCTAGAATTTTTCATTTTAAATGCCAGACTATCGCTAAGAAAAATTAAAAGAGTAATTTCTCCTGGTCTCCAATTCCATTACAAAGCCTTGATTCTATGCAAATACGGCAATAAAGAATGGCTCCTCTTCTATTAAAATATTGTATAATAAACTAAATTTATAGGAAGCAACCTTTTATCATAGTCCTAACATTACCACAATGAAAATCCTGAAATATCTTCTCTTCGGAATCCTCGGTCTTGCTGTTTTAATTGTAATTGTCGGCCTTGTGGCTTCCAATGAATTTAAGGTGGAGAAATCCATTACGATTGATGCACCTGCCTCAAAGGTCCACCCTTACCTGGCCAACCTTAAGTTACAAAACCAGTGGTCGGTTTGGGCAGCCATGGACCCGAATCAAAAAATTGTTTATGAAGGTGAAGATGGAATGCCGGGCTCCAAATACACCTGGGATGGGGAAATCACCGGCAAAGGTTCTCAGGAGGTGAAAAGTGTTACGCCAAGGCGTATAGAACTCGACCTGGTTTTTACCGATCCATATGAGTCCCATGCTGATGTATATTTTGACCTCAAAGAATCAGGTGCCTCTACTGAGGTCACCTGGGGTTTTAAAAGTGAAATGCCTTTTCCCATGAACATCTTCCTGCTGTTTGGAGACATGGGCGTGGGTAATGACTTTCAGAAAGGTTTGGAGAACCTTAAAGCCAAAGTAGAAGGGTAAATACCCCATTTTGTCTCTAAATATTCGGAGGTTGTCTCTTTTTAATCCTGAAAAGTGTTGGCTCCTTCCATTTTTGCGTTACAATCTCAGGAATAGAATTCAAAAAATATGGACAGGAAAAATTTCATTAAGCAAAGTCTGACAGGCATTGGCACCATTGTTGGCATCCCAACAATTCTTGCACGATGCAAGGATGAAGACAACGATATCACACCAATAGATGAAGAAAGTACGATATCCGGAGAATGTGAATTATCGCCAGCTGAGACAGCAGGGCCATTCCCCATCAAAACACCTGCTCAACTGGTCAGGGAAAATATCGTATCGGATCGTACCGGTGTTGCCCTGTTGATGAGCATTACCGTGCAGGATCAAAGCAATGGATGTGCCCCACTTGCAGGCGTGTATGTAGATGTCTGGCACTGTGACAAGGATGGAAACTACTCGCAATACAACAGCTACACTAATGCCAGTTTTCTTAGAGGAAGACAGCTGACTGACGAAAATGGAGTTGCATCCTTTATCAGCATCTTTCCCGGGTGGTATCCAGGCAGAGCTCCTCATATCCATGTGGAAGTACTGGATTCAAATATGCAATCAATGCGTGTTTCACAGATTGCATTTCCTGTAGACACCTATACCGAAGTTTATAACTCCACCGGATATAATGGAGCTCCTGATACTTCCAATACACGTGATGGCATCTTTTCAAATAGCCTCTTGGGTAACATGGCAGATAAGATTACCGGAAATATTGAAGACGGATATACCCTGGAGAAAGTACTTGTGGTATAACCATTATTCAATTGCTTTTGCAGGAACTCATTTATTTCCGAACTTCGAGGCAAAATAAAACGCATGTCCGGAAGAAAATCAGTTAACGTAGGGATCGTTCAAATGAGCTGCTCTGATGATAAAGCAGCCAACCTGCAAAAAGCCATTGAAGGAGTAGAAAAAGCAGCTAAAGACGGTGCACAAATTGTGTGTCTGCAGGAGCTATTTACTTCATTGTATTTCTGTGATGTGGAAGACTATGACAACTTCAACCTTGCAGAACCAATCCCCGGACCCTCTGTCGAGGCACTTACCCCTATAGCAAAGAAAAACAAAGTGGTGATCATCGCGTCAC
>JAHCMM010000019.1 GCA_019192515.1 Cyclobacteriaceae bacterium SS2 | reverse complement strand
CTATAACTAACAACTGGCCATATGGCTTAAATGCTTTCACAAGGCATTTACTCACATTGATATGGATGATTCATTATTTGCAATATAAACATCCTGAAAATCAAATTCTCTGATACTGGTTGAATATAACAGGTGCTACTCGTACCATACACACAGGCATGCCTTACATCTCCTCCTGAATCTCTCTATTCGGTTCGATTTGGTAGTATGGGCAGGAGGGGAAGGAGTGCGGCAATTATGGTCATGCCCGCTTTAACAACCTGTATATTCAATTTACTTTTTAGTTTTAGGACATAAACTACTTAATTTTAGTACCTAAACTAAACACCCTAACGCCAGATAGTTTTGCAGAAGTTATGGAATGATCAATTATCTGCCTGCTATTTCAACATTAACAATTACACATTGACATGAACAAAATATTGATTGCCACCTCATTTCTAATTGTATTTGCTTTTAGCTGTTCACAAAGACAAGATTTCTCAGGACCCCTTTTTGATGGCAAGACACTTGATGGTTGGGAAGGTAGCCCAGGCATTTGGAAAATTGAGGATGGAGCCATCACGGGCGAGATCCCTGCAGGTGAAAAACTGGAAAAGAACGAATTCATCTACTGGAAAAATGAAGTCGAAGACTTTGAGCTGACACTGGATTACAAAATTACCAGGGGAACCAATTCAGGTATCCAGATCCGTTCTGAGAGAAAAGATTTTAACACGGTTACCGGATATCAGTGCGATCTTGATGCCGGTGAAAGTTGGGTTGGTGTGCTCTATGATGAACATGACCGAGGCAAAATTGCTGAGCGAGGTGGACTCACAAAGATTCTGGCGAACGGCGAAAGAACAACCATTCCATTTCTGGAGGATGTAGAACAAATCAATCGAAACCTCAACCCAGACGGCTGGAATCAGTACCACATCAAGGCTGTAGGTCATCGCATCGAAATTCGCATTAATGGCACACTCTACAATATTGTTGAGGATTACGAAGAGGGCAAACATGATCTTTCAGGTGCCCTGGCCCTTCAACTTCACAGTGGTGATGGCCCGGCGAAAGTGCAATTCAAGAACATCGACATAAAGGTCATTGATGCTAAGCCACAAATGGGTTCCGCTAAGGATAATGATGTGGCTCCCCGAATAAAAGACAATCCACTTTTTTCCAATCTGGTCAAAAATCCCGATCATACGGGCGCTACAGAAGGTGCCTACGTTCAGCCTGGTTTTGAGATGACCACCGTACTCATGGAACCTGACGTAAGACAACCTATCGCTTTCACCTTCGATGGGAAAGGCCGCCTTTGGGTGGCAGAGGCCTATGCTTATCCTCAAAAGCAGCCTGAAGGGCAGGGTAAAGATCGCCTGGTGATATGGGAAGATAAAGACAATGATGGTTCCTTTGAAACTGGTAAAGTATTTACCGACGACCTCAATCTTATCAGCGGTTTTGAAGTTGGGTATGGTGGTGTTTTTGCCTCAACGGCTCCTGAGTTCATTTTTATCCCGGATGCCGATGGTGATGATGTGCCTGATGGTGAACCAGAGGTTTTGCTGGACGGTTGGAATTATCAGGACACGCATGAAACTCAAAACTCCTTCATGTGGGGGCACGATGGCTGGCTTTATGGTGTGCACGGTGTTTTTAATCCATCCAAAGTAGGCAAGCCGGGCACTCCAGAAGAAGAGCGTATTCCTATTACCTCGGCCATTTGGCGTTATCATCCCACAACAGATGAATTCGAAATTTATGCGCACGGCGGATCAAACCAGTGGGGTCTCGATTACAACGCATATGGTGAGATGTTTATGACTCATTGCCGCAGCGCCTATGGTTTGGGACCCGTTACTCAGGTTTTTAGAGACGCTCATTATTGGACTCAGGACAATAGATACATCAAAGATTTTGTGTACAACATAAACTTATTTGGAGAAAACAATAGCCAGGAGCATGCTTACATGAAATCCATTGCAGCATATGGTCATGGAGTTGGTGGCGTTGGAGCTGGTGGTATGAATTCCATTCCCAATATGTGGGGAGGACATTCGCATGTTGGTACCATGATTTACCTCGGTGACAACTGGCCGGATGACTACCGCAACCAGCTCTTCACCAATAATCTTCACGGTGCACAAATAAACCGTGAGATACTTGAAAAGTTAGACGCCGGTTATCTTTCATCAAGTCAGGGCAATGAAACCCTTTATATGAATGATGAAAATTATGTGGGGGTAAACCTGAAATACGGTCCTGATGGGGCGGTGTATATCAATGATTGGTACGATACTCAGCACTGTCATGATAGAGATACTGAGATCTGGAATCGTTCTAACGGGCGTATCTACAGACTTAGTTACAAGCCAAACTACTGTCCGAGAGACGTGGATATGGGGACGGCTTCTGAAACCCAGCTTTACGAGTATCTCTCAGATAAGAATGAATGGTTTGTAAGACAGGCCCAGCACGAAATCAGACAAAGAGTAGCCAAAAACGATTTCAATGATAAGGATGCAATAAAAGAAGACCTGCTTGCACAAGTGCTCGATCAGGAGCTCGATGTGGCACAGCGCTTTCGCTACCTGGTAGCCCTTTATGCTTTAGATGATATTTCTGTAGCCACGTTGAAGACACTCCTTGGCGATGGCTCTCCGGTAATTCGCAGGCAAGCCATTCACTACATTACCGAACAGCCGGTAAGTTTTAGTAAGCAGTTCGCAGCTGAGTTCCTTGACATGGCGAAAGACCCTTCGGCGGATGTAAGGCTTATGATCGCTTCATTGACCCAAAACCGCCTGGATAAAGCACTAAGTGAAGAGATCATCACGGCAATGATCACCGACCCAAAAAATGTGAACGATCGTTTTATTCCCAAAATGCTTTGGTACGGTTATGCTCAATTTGTAGACCAGAAAGATTTTAAAGAGATCTGGGAATTTTCGGAGGCAGCGCTTCCTCCAATTTTTCGCTCAAGTGTTGTGTATATGCTGTCGAATAAATCACCTCGATTGCTTAGTGAGATGGCTGTTCAAACGGATGATTCAAACATGAAATCATTGGCTATTCGGGAGCTTTGGAGGATTTACGGAGAACAAAAAGATAAAAATTACTTTAATTCTGCCATTTGGAAAAAACTGGCCAGTACAGATGTCTCCGTTCTCGATGAACCTGCTCAAAAAGACATGCAAAGTTTGATCGATCTTTCAAAAGGTAAAATTTTGTCCAAAGAGGAAATCCATCAGCAGCGTATCAAAAAGGGAAAACTAGCTTTTGCGATGTGTGCTACTTGCCACCAGCCGGGCCAAACCGGGGCAGGACCTTCGCTCGAAGAGATTTCGCAAATGTATTCTCACCCCGATCCCAAGAATAGAGGTAATATATGGAGGAAGAATAATTTGATCGAATGGATCAAAAAGCCTGGTAAGAAAAGAGAAAACTATCCTGCCATGCCTGCATTNGCCTCGTTGGAAGATGAAGTTTACGAGCAACTTGCAGCCTATATTCAGGATTATGGTCAAAAGACTCACCGGGAAAACAGGGAGAATTAATGCCTGGTCAGGGAATCAGAACTTTGATTTTAGTGATAAGGTTTCTGAGGGTAGGGGAAAGATCAATTCAAGGAAGTAATCCATATCATTTATAGATAGTAATCATTTCGTTTTATTGGATAAGTAGAGCGCTTATTTGCCTTTTTTAGAAGGAGGAGGCTTATGGAAATGGCAAATCGAAGATTCATGAACTACCTTGAAAACAGACAAGAAAGGTGAATAAATGAGTGCAGTTAGTATTGATATTACCCCATTTTATACTCTTTGACTAAGACATCAAATGACAAACCCAATTTAGGACCAATTGCTCTTATCACAGGAAGTGTCAGCGGCCTTCGTCTATTCAAAATGTTTGAAATAGTCCCTCGACTTTTCGTTCCTACAAAACTCATTAAGTCTTTTTGCTGCAAATCCATTTCAGCCATCCGAATTTTAATTGCTTCTATGGGATCTGGTGCCTCAATTGGGTAATGTTCAGATTCGTACTTATCAATTAATGTAATTAGTATCTCAGCCAAATCATTTTCTGATGTACCCTTTGGAGCATCAAAAACATTTTCAAGATCCGCTAAAGCTTGCTTATAATCACTTTCTGTTCTAATTGGCTTTATGTTCATAATTATATAGTTAAAGCATTAATTCTATCATATTCCGAATGAGTGCCTATGAAACGAATCCAACCCCATTGCATTTCATAGTTGAATTTGACAATTAACCGGTATTTGTTTCCGCAGATGTTAAAAACTATTCTGTTATCACCAACAACACTCGCATTTTTGTACTGAGTTTTTACTTCGTTACTATTTTTCCAGTCAGCTTTCATAGCTACTTTGTACCATGTTTTTAGTGTCTCATCACTATCAGGGTGTTTCTCCCAAAACTCTCTTATGATCTTTCTTGAGACAATGTTTTTCATCGAAACGTAAAATTAATCTAAATGTTTTCATTTTGAAAACATCATTTACAGTCAATTACAGCTAGGGATTGATAGTAGCGCAAGCTTTTGTGCCAGGATGTAGTCATTTCACTTTATTGTATGGGTGGAGCAGCTCTTGAAGCTTTGATGGAGTAGAAGGAAGAGGGGCTGAAAAAAGTGTGCGAGGCAGGGTACTACTTCTGGCGAAATGATGTTTATTCAAGTGCCTGAATTATAGGCTAAGATCTATTTTGGTTACCCTATTTCTGATACTCTATTTTAAGAATCTCCCATACAAAATCACCCATTTTGGTTTTAACTATGGCCTTATCACCTACGGATTTATCAAGAAGCGCTTTCGCCATTGGGGAGTCCATAGAGATATAATCTTTATTACCGATGAGCTCTTCATATCCAACAATACGAAAACGTTTTTGGAGACCTTTGTCTTCATTTTTAATTTCTACCCAGGCACCAAAGTTCACTTTGCCTTCCTGGTGGGGGTGGTAGTTAATCACTTTAAAGTCATCAATGCACTTACGCAAATAGCGAAGGCGACTATCAATTTCCCGAAGACGTTTTTTGTTATAATGGTAATCTGCATTTTCTGAACGATCTCCCAAACTTGCCGCCCATGAAACCTTGGCGGTGACGGCTGGCCGTTCAACTCGCCACAAGTGATCATGTTCTTCCCTTAATTTTTGTAAGCCTTCGGAAGTAATCATTTGCGATCGATTGAGTTTTGGTAGCGTTGATTCCGGGATTTTTCTTCTCATCATTAATGGTCTTTGCTTGTCGGGAGGCGAGCTTAGTTTGAAGAGGGATTACAACATACAAATTAACTACACCAGTGCTGTCGCTTTCCATTCCAGGTACTCATCAAAAGTCATCAGCTTGTCGATAAGACCCGTAGGAGTAAGCTCAATAATTCGATTCGCTACTGTTTGGGTGAAAGCGTGATCATGGCTAGCGAAGAGCACCGTGCCCGGAAAGTCTTTCAAAGCATTGTTAAACGCCGTAATGGACTCCAGGTCCAGATGATTGGTAGGTTCATTCAGCATCAACAGGTTGGCACCTTTGAGCATCATTCGTGACGTCATGCATCGTACTTTTTCTCCTCCTGAGAGCACATTGGCTTTCTTGAAGGTCTCTTCTCCTGAAAATAGCATTTTACCCAGGAATCCACGTATGTACACATCATCTGCCTCATCTTCTGCATACTGCCTTAGCCAATCAATCAAATTGAGATCCGTATTGAAGTAGTCGGAGTTTTCATTTGGCAAATAGGCAGTGGTAATGGTTTGTCCAAATTTTATAGACCCTTCGTCAGCTTCCGACTCACCATTCAGTATTTGGAAAAACGCTGTGATGGCATTGGCATCTTCTGCCAGCACGGCTATTTTATCTCCTTTGTTTACAAAGAGATCAATGTTAGAAAAAAGTATTTCCTCAGGTTGAGATTTCGATAATCCTTTAATTTCCAATATCTGATCTCCGGCTGTTCTATTTTGGGTGAAAATGATAGCCGGATACTTTCTACTCGAAGGCTGGATGTCTTCTACATTGATTTTATCAAGCAGTTTTCTTCTACTTGTTGCCTGCTTAGACTTAGCTGCATTTGCGCTAAACCGTGCGATAAACTCCTGTAATTCCTTTTTCTTTTCTTCTGCTTTTTTGTTGGCCGAAGAGCGCTGTTGTAATGCCAGCTGACTGGACTCATACCAAAACGAATAGTTTCCGGTAAACAGTTTGATTTGACTAAAATCGATATCTGCAATGTGGGTACAAACGGTATCCAGAAAATGCCTGTCGTGAGAAACAACGATCACTGTGTTTTTAAAATCCAGCAGAAAATCTTCTAACCATGATATCGTTTGGATGTCGAGATCGTTTGTTGGCTCATCCAGAATGAGCAAGTCCGGATTACCAAAAAGGGCCTGTGCCAGGAGCACGCGTACTTTCTCCGCACCATCCAGTTCTTTCATGAGCTTATGGTGGTCATCTTCCTTAATACCCAATCCACTTAAAAGGGATGCCGCATCAGACTCTGCATTCCACCCATCCATTTCTGCAAACTTAGCCTCCAGCTCAGAAGCTCGTACACCATCAGCCTCTGAAAAGTCTGCTTTGGCATAAATGGCATCTTTTTCCTCCATCACCTTCCAGAGGTCAGTATGTCCCATCATTACCGTGTTTAGCACAGATAGGTTATCATACTCATGGTGATTTTGCTTCAAGACGGCCATGCGCTTACCAGAATCCAATGCAATTGACCCGGTATTAGGGTCGATATCCCCGGAAAGAATCTTCAGAAACGTGGACTTGCCTGCGCCATTCGCACCAATCACCCCATAACAATTTCCCTGGGTGAACTTAATGTTGACGTCATCAAATAAAACACGCTTTCCATATCTAAGCGATACATTGGTTGCTGTGATCATAGGCTTTATATTTCGAGGCGCAAAAGTAGGAAATACATGCAGCGAAAGCTAGGAAAGAGTCACATGATTGTATAATAATATCCTTATTAGATTGCTCGTACTTGAAGGCACCGCATAGCTTCGGCTCAGGGAAGGCTTAACAGTTTTTCTGAAAGGGAAATTATACAGGCAGGAGGGAAGGTTCTGGAACACTCTTTTGCCACTCGTCACGCGAGGAATTACCATACCGCAGCGAGAGGTTGGGAAGGAGGGTGCCCGACCAGGGAAGGATGGAGTGGGGCAAGGGAAGGGTACATTTTGAAGGGACTTCATGAGGAAAATCAATATCAGCAAGCCATACTTTAGTTAACTGGCAACTTTCTACACTGAGTTGTGTGCCGAGCTTGACAAATACAGGAGTATTCCGGTATATTGCAGATGGTGGGGAGAAATCCTATCATGAGGAATAACAGTACAGTAATGAGAGATATAGGATAGGGGAAGGAGAGTAGCAAATGTGTGCGGTATTTGGTTATGTGCAAACATCAAATAAATTTGTTATTAACCTTATCAATTCAAGCATGAGATTATACTTTGGAAATGAAAATGCGGAACATGATGGGCTATTGGAACAATGCTACATCAATAGAGCTCCAAAAAACAAAACTATTATTACTGGAAGATGGGGAACAGGAAAAACAGCTCACCTAATATCCTATAATAGAGAACTTTCAAAAGTTCTTAAGGATATTGATGATGATGCTGAAAGAAAGTGGTACCTAAGTGAAGACGAATTAAGCACCGATCAACTGCTAGACGCCTACGCAGCACTGGATGACCGGAAATTCCAAAGATACTTAAGTCAATTGTGGGAGGCAGAAATATATAGACGGATTACAGTGGTCATTGGATTCCTATATGACTACTATCCTTTTAAGGATAAGCCTCATTGGAAGTTTTTAAATAAGATTTCCAAAACCTCTGAAATCAGGGAAACCATTTGGCAACAGATACCAGTTTTTCTACAGGTTTTTAAGAAAATGGATGAAGGTCAAATTGGAGCATTAGTCCAAGCGGAAGCAAATTTAAGTGAAATACTTAGCGATAAAGTACGCAAGAGTCTGAAGAAGTGCTTGCAAGATATTAATGAAATTAAAAGTGAGATATCTCCTTCAATTGCCATTGAGCCCATAGAAACACCTTTATCGAAGCTGGAAAAACATGGTAGTCTTGCTCAACAGGTTATAAGCTCTTTACTGAACGTTTATCAGAAGAAATTTCAGCCCGATGAAAATCAATTAGTAGAGGTAAGGATTTCAATTCCTTGGCACAGATATTCCTCATTGGAGCTGAATTTGCCTCAAAAGATAAGACAATATAGAGCCAATTTAAGTTGGGAAAAGGATAAGCTTAGGGAATTTATTTCAACCAGAATCAGGTGGGAATTTATTAGAGTAAAAAGACAGTACGTAAGAAAAGACGAAGAAATGAATATGTTACTTGAAAATACAATTACTAACAATTATTGTAATCCAAATATTCAAGAAAATACATTTGACTATATATTAAGACATACTCATTATAGGCCAAGAGAAGTACAAAGAATAATGAGAATGACGTTAGAATTATGTGCCGAAAAGATCGATAGAGATCCTGATTTTATCTTAAGAGGTACTGGCGGAATTAAAATACCAGGTTCATATATCGCTGAGGCTATAGCTAATTATTGTAGAGATGCATCAGCTGATCTTGTCGAAGAATCAATGCGAAGATATCCTAAACTAAATGATTTCATTGATTCCCTCAAAGGAATGAATGTTCCATTTACAACCGAAGAACTCGCGCATCGCTTGGCTGGAACAAATGTAACTATAAACCAAGCTCTTGAGATTCTTTGGGAATCGGGATTCATAGGTATAGAAATAGCATGTTTGGATTGAGGAGCGTGAAGTCTTTTTGGTTGAACTTAATAATATAGGTCTTAAGGCTGAAGGACATATTGTTCAGAAAATTAAAGGCATGGAGAAACCTTTTGTAGTTTGGGATACTTTAGCTCAAGTAAATACTAAAAATGAAGTAGAAGAATTCATTTATACTATTCTAACACGAACAACAAACATTTTGGTAATAGTCGTTAATGCTAAACTAATAACCAGTTATTTCGAGATAATTAAGAATTTCAAAGAGGACAGGTTGATTTTTTGGAGTAAGAAGTCTCGTGAAATTTATAAAAGCATATGTGCTCGTGAATTTGATTTAGAAAACATTGAAGATCATGGAGATGATGAAGATTCAAATATCATTAATGAAGAAGAAATTGAGATATAGCAGATAGGCTATAGTATTATGTTAAGTGAGCGTTGGCCAGCCAAAATACCCGGGCGTGGTCCGGCCTTGTGGGTGGATAGGTGATTATTTTGACTTGATTTCTTTGTTTACTTTCTTGTTAATCATCCGCTATGTGTCTGACCGCAAATCCATAGTATTGTTACATAATTTATATTATGTTAAGTAATATAATAAGAACGTATGGCTGATGGATTATTTATACCCTTCTCTTCGACGCTGTTAAAATGAATTAACTGATCTGTGTACACTCCTGAGAGCAAGTAATGTTTACAAATTGGCACGTGTATTGTACCTTCACTGCTAAACGGATTGTCATGAAGGGATTATTATTCACAGCACTTATCATTTTATTAGGTCTTACGGTACAGGCACAGAACAACGATCGCAGAGGCTTTAAAGGTAAGATCACAGCTTCTGAAGTCGCTACATTGGATGCTGCCACCAACGAAGTTTTGGTGAGCGCCACAGAAAGTACGGACTTTGTATTTGATGGCCGTAATATTACCATCGGTAATGATGTGTACGAAATTGTGACACGTGAATATGATGGCAAGTCAGTCAATACGTTCAAAACCACTAAAAGGCGCAATACCTTCGTAATTCAATTCATCCCAGGCACATCTGTCACTGTGATGGATGAATCTAACGATGCTGAGATCACCGTCTATAAGCTCGATTAATCCAAATCTAACTATAACGTGCTCAGAACCTGAGCGGTGGCTCCCTTTAGGGGTCTCGGGGGCGTGTGATGGCCTTCTCTCGTCTTTTTTTCTAATATGTCCAGCCCCAAATCATCCTCTTCACCCAAAACTGGATGAAATATGTATTTCCGGTCTTGTGCGGCTGACTCTCCGCCAGCTGGCGGAGCCGGGGGCGTGCGGAGATATCCTACCTATGACGTGCTTAGGACCTGAGTGGTCGGCAGACTTAAACAAGTAAAGTTATAAATTCGACAATTTGCCCACGCACACCCTGCATTCCCTGAAGGGACCAGCCCTAAAATCAATACAACTTAATTGGTGCTTAACAGATGACAAAATCTACCTATTACGTGTTTAGAACCTGTGCGGTGGATCCCCTGTAGGGGTCTCGGGGGTGTGCGATGGCCTCTGTCTCAAGGTTCTGAATGTCGGTTTTTTTGTTTACCTCAAAACTAACTCAGGTTATATAGGTTATTTGGCGTTTTTCAGCCAATCTTTAATACCAGGCAAGAACCTACTGAAAAAGTCTCAGTTACATTAGATACGACTGGCTGAAGAGAAGATGTATAAATATACTTCGATCTGAAGCCAGGAAGTAGATGATGTGACTGAGGCTAGCAAAAAAATATCGTGAATGATATTTTCCGGATGTTTGAAATAATGTGATCTCGATCTAAAATCTTGCACGAATTAATATTTCATATGCGTTTTTCAGCCTAAGCCAGTACCTGATTAATCAGCGCCACAGTAAAAATACTCAGCAAAAACCAGCCAATAAACCCTTCTACAATACACAAATAGCGGGCAAAACCTTTGGTGGGTACCGAGCCAAAACCCAGCGTAACGAAACTATTGATGCTCAACGTGATCGCGTTAACCACGGTCAACAGCAGCGAACCCCCAACCACGATGATAGGTCCAAAAAATGACTTACTCTTCGATTTCAAGGCGTTTTCATAGCTCACCAGCAGCCTGCTTTTGCTGTCAGCATCCCATTCGGATGGAAAAAACACGTACAGTACGGAGAATATCAGGATCACGTAGAGCGACATTAAAACAGCCAAACCAGGATCTGTACCATGGTTGGTATAGATCCGAAGCAGTACGTTCAATTGCCACCTAAGAAAACTATTGAAGGTCCCCTCCTGCTGAAATCGATGTTTTAACATCTGACCCTGCAACTCCTTCATCTCACTATAGCAGGCATTGGCCGACTCCAGGTCACCCCTCGAGATGAATATCGAATGCATTTGCTTATAAATGTTAATGAGGTTTTTGAAATCAATGTCGTTGTCAAAGTCACCACTTTCCTGGGTGCCATACTCCTTATAGCGAAGCTTATAGCCCTCCAGCTGATCCCAGTAGAGTTCATTCCATATCTCAGAAAAGAGGAATTTTTCGAATGAAACAGGCTGTTGAAAGTCATTACTCACAAGGAAAAAGCGTTCCGAAACACTGACTTCGGCGAAATATACCTTTATCGTAAAGCTGTTTTCACGAATGTCCAGGTTTAGGTAGCTGCTTTTATTGAGTATGAATCGAGAGGTGCTGTCACCCGAAAAAGTATTTCCGGTGAGATACAAATCACCTGAGGGTGCTCCCGGTAGTTTATAGTGGTTAAATTCTCCATACTCACCTAGTTTGATATCACAACCCTGGACAATAACGGCTTGAGTATTATTGTCACCTATCAAGAGGTTGCCATCAATGATTTTGCTTTCCAGCAGATCAATTTCTCCATGGTTCACCTGGTTATTCTCTATTTTAAGCTGTGAAGTGGTGATCCCTTCCAGTACCACTCCGAAGTCTACCGTATTTTGGCTAACCTCTACCCTTTCAAAAGTTGATTCCAGGACCTCTACATGATTGACGGAGCTGTTTTGAGTAAAAATGAAATCATTAGCTGTAGTCTGGCTGATCGTTAATCCGTTGAACTGACAATTTCGAATTTCCAGCCCTCCCCGGAAATCCAACTGGTTCAGGTAAAGATGATCTGTAAAAACCAGACCATCTAAAATCACCGGCCTTTCAATAGTTATATTTCCTTGACTATCAACAGATTGTGGGTAGTTATTGGAAATATAATTGAATATACCTTTATTCCGTTTCAGCTTACTGTCAGCGATGGATATTTGCATTTGAGACAGCGTCAATTCACCTTCTCCATCCGTTAATAAAAGCTTAATAAGTTGCACCAATTCAACCTGTTGCTGGCCATAGCCTAACATCGGCATCAAGAGCATCAGAACACAAAAAATACGAGGGAGTTTACCAGCCATAATGAGGAACGTCAAGCTATAAAAGTAATTAAGATAACCTGAGTTCGATATAGGGCTTGTCAAAAAACCTCCGGGCCATGGCAGGTTTGCTAAGATCCTTCAATTTAAACCCGACCTTAAACATAGGATGACGAAACAACAATTCAATACGTCATCCTGAACGAAGTGAAGGATCTTAGAGTAAGAAACTCCTCTTGAACAATAAAGGACGAAGGATCTTGATGCCAGGTCGTGCCTACCATTATTTATCATTAAATTGGAGTATGGTACGAGGTGGCCTGGTATATATTACAACTACAAGAAAAAACACAGTACTCTACACGGGCGTCTCCTCAGACCTGCCAGGTAGAGTCTATGACCACAAGACAAAGGCATTCCCAAAATCCTTTACTGCAAGATATAACGTTGATAAACTTGTGTTCTATGAAGAACATCCATCCATAGAAGAGGCTATTGCAAGGGAGAAAGAAATCAAAGGCTGGACACGTGCCAAAAAGATCAAGCTTATTGAGTTCATGAATCCTGAATGGCGAGATCTTTATGAAGATGTAATGGAGTGGTAGCCTTGTGTTTTATACCTGCCAAATTATTTAGCAAAATATTTATTGGGAAACATAACAATATTAGTATAATACTAATTATATTAGCATTATGAATCAGTACGAAGCATATAATGGAGCCAATTCTACCCTTTCATACTTCAAAAGATGTGTTGAGGTGCTCTGCAGTAATGTGGGTGTACCGATCCCGGATTACAACACCATCAGCAGGTACTATTTCAGTAAGCATTATTCACCAGTAGACGTTTTCAGGATGACAAATAAGAATCTAAACATCAAAGAAGCCAAGGTCACCATAGAATGGACAGACCAGTATGGTCGTGGCTCACGTGACTTCACCCACGCCAAACAAATCCGCGAGTTCCTGGAGGACTTCCCAGCTCTCAAGCATCAATTGGGTAAGAAAGTTCAGGAAAAGGTGCTGGAAACGGTGTAGCAGGCTCAAGATGACGATTTGTTTTTTATTCCGTAAGAGATGACGATTAAATTGCTTATAAACACAAAAAAGTGATGGGTATTGTGATCAGAGTGATATAAAAGGATGCTGTGCACCTTTGAGTCTTAGTGGTACTAAATATTGTTTAAGCTACTTAGGCTCAATGGCACAAAATCGGCTTTCATCAAAACTCCTGTGCCCCAAACTCACTCTTGATGAACTTCGCCCGGTTCTTACTACTGTTGATGGCATAGCTCAGGTTGAGGATCACCTGGTCTACCTCATATACGTAATTGGTAGTGGTATAGAATTCACCATCCCGCCATGTCGTAATGCGCTGCTCATTGGTGTCTAAGAGCCCCATATCCATATTGAGCCATTGTAAAGTGGCTGTGAGTCGATCATCCAGAAACTTCTTCTGTAGGGTAAGGTTAGGTGAAAGAAACCTGCTATCCTTTCCCTGAGCGGTAACACGATCACTGAGGTAATTGAGTGTCCACTGCAGAGAGAAATCTTTAGTGAACTTCACCGTAGTGTTCATGTTGAGGTTATAGATCCAGCTGGAAGTGTTCACTGGTCGGTTGTCAAATGTACCATCGAGTTTGTAATGATACAGGTTACCTCCGATAAAGGCATTCCATTTTTCCGTCAGCTGCAGGTCTGAACCTACCTCCAGGCCTAATGACATGGCATCACCCACATTGGAATAAATCCTATTCAAGATGGAGTCGTTATAGATGGTATTTACTCGATTCACCACGTTCTTCACATCCCGGAAATAAGCTGTTGCGTAGATACTGTGGGCTGAAAAATCTTTGATAAATCCCAACTCGACCAGGTCAATGAACTCTGGTAATAACTCCGGATCACCCTGCTCAAGTGTTTCCGAATGTTCCCTTTCCGGGAATGGATTCATCTTGAAAGTAGTGGTCCGCTCCACTCTTCTGCTATAGGCACCTTTCAAGGTCAGCCCCTCTCCTGCAGCATACTGGACACTGGCAGAAGGAAACGGCTTGATGAAATCATAGAAATACATCGTATCGATGGTCCCGGCTTTGTCCTTCAGTTCCAGCTCCCGGTCCATGTATTCCATTCTCAGGCCAGCGCCATAGCTCACCTGTCCCGACTTACCTGAAAGCTGGGCATATCCGGAGTGGATCGATCTCAGCAGGTTGACAGTACTGGAAAAGTCCGGTACGAGCTCAAACTCCCCGGTATTGTTGTTTCTTCTTTCATACACAAAATCCCCTGTATGGTCCAGGTTTCGGAACTGATACCCGGTTTCAATTTTCCCAATGGGTAATGGTTTAAACGCATAATCGAGCTGGAACCTCGTACCGTAGAGCGGATTGTCATTTGTATTATACTCATCCTGATAGATTACGGATGTCTCCGGGTAGCCCAGGTTCCTATTGGTTGTAGGGCCACCTAGCAATGTGTATTCGTATAGAAACGAAGTTGAAAGGCTCGATCCATTGTCGAATATATGGCCGTAGTCTACACTACCAAGTACGAAATCCCCTTTTCGGATACGAAGGTTTTCATTGTAATACTGGATGGTGTACAGTCGCTGGTCATTGTATCGTGCATGGTTGTCGTAATACACAATATCTGCTGTCCGGTCTTTACTGCGCTTACCTGCAAAGAATCCCAGGTTAAAATTATTGCTGGAGTTAGGTGTGTAGCCCAGGGTAAGCCGGCCCGAATAGTTTACTTCATCAAAACTTCTTTCTCCGTCAGATGGAAACTGGATCGTAGTATCATTTCGGATCGTGTATACATCACCTACCCGCCTTCCGGTGATATCGTTGCGCTGATAGCTCAATCCGGCAGATACATCCCAGTCTCCGGAGCGATGATTCAATGTAAAATCCCCACCATAGCGTTGTGCATACTCTGCATTGTCATAGTTTTCAACGCTTGGAGCACCAATCCGGGCATTGAACTGCATATACGTATCATCGACTGCCCCACGCCTGGTCACCACATTGATGATGCCGCCCTTTCCTTCTGGATCATATTTTGCTGAAGGTGCCGTGATCATCTCGATGTTTTCTATCGCGTTTGCTGGTAGTTGGTTCAGAATCATTTGAGGATCGGTCTGCACAGGCTTGCCATTGATTAGGACCACAAAACCTGATGAACCCCTGGCAGAGATTTCACCATTGGCATTTACAGATACAGAGGGCAGGTTTCTCAATACATCTGTAGCCGTACCACCCCTGCTGGATTGAAACTTCTCTGCTTCAAAGACCTGACGATCAGCTTTGGAAAGCATGGTCACACTCTCACCTGTCACCTCAATCTCATCCAGCATCTTCTGATTAGCCCTCATAGATACCGCACCCACATCCGTTAACTGATTTTTGGTTACGGCTATATTTTCGATGGTTTGCTCATCAAACCCCATAAAGTGGGCCTTGAGGTAATAGGTACCTGGCTTGATGTTGATGATCTCAAACGAACCGTCAAAAGTAGATACTGCACCTCCGGCTAAAGTGCTATCACCAGCCTGGTATACTGCCACACTGGCAAATGGCAAAGCCTCTCCTGCCGAGATATCCATAAGTTTCCCTCTCACACCCGTCTGTCCATAGGATGTAAATAAGGAGATTGAAACAAAGATTAGTAGGATATATCTCATGCCTTTAATGTAAATGTGCAAATGTGTGAGTAAAACACGGAATTATTCAGCATGTACGCGCAGTTATTTCCGTAATACTCCGCCAAAGGAGCCACAAAACTTCTTTTTAGACGCTTCTTGCAGCTAATTCAACTGGCTCGCAAGATTAGATTAAAATAAGGTGCTTGAGAAAGCAAACGATTGTGCTTTTATAGAGTTTTAGTTAGGGTCACCAAAGACCCCTGGTCGACCTTAGTATTTCTCAGGAACAAATGTCTGATAGTTAACAGGTGGTCTCAGGTATTCATGGTCATTGGGCAATGGTGGCAGGTTGATCTTTTTATATTTTGTTTTTTCGTAAGGCACCATGGAAAGTAGATGGGCTATACAATTGAGACGTGCCTTGCGTTTGTTGTCTCCATTTACCACAAACCACGGGGATTGTTTGGTATCTGTATATGCAAACATCTCATCTTTAGCTTTGGAATATTCCAGCCACTTTTCCCTGGATACCAGATCCATGGGACTGAATTTCCAACGCTTTACAGGGTTGTCAATACGTTCCCTGAACCTTAGCTCCTGGACCTCATCACTGACAGAAAACCAGTATTTTATCAGGATGATCCCTGACCGGATAATCATTCGTTCAAACTCTGGGCACGACCGCAGAAACTCTTCATATTCCACCTGGGTACAAAATCCCATCACCTTTTCCACACCTGCCCGGTTGTACCAGCTCCGGTCAAAAAGTACCATCTCGCCAGCCGCAGGCAGATGCTCTACATATCTTTGAAAATACCATTGGGTCTTTTCCCTTTCCGTAGGTACTCCAAGGGCCACCACCCTGCAAACACGGGGATTCAATGGCTCCAGAATCCGCTTGATCACCCCTCCCTTGCCGGAAGCATCTCTCCCTTCGAAGATGACCACAAGTTTCAGGCCCTTGCTTTTGATCCACTCCTGCATATAAACCAACTCGCGTGAGAGCTTTGCATATTCCTTTGAATAACTCACCTTTTCCATGTCTGAACTCTTTTCTTTTAGATACAAGATACATTTTTTGCTTCAATAGAATAAAAGCCAAAAACGCTTGCATTGATCTTTTAAGTTTAAATAGCTAAATACTTCGTAGTTTACCGTCATGAATCTTGGACTGTGGATCATCCTCTATTTATTTATCACGGTGGTTATTGGTGTTCTGGCATCCAGGTTCATTCACTCTTCTTCCGACTTTTTGTCAACCAGCAGACGACTACCCCTGATGCTCAATGCATCGGCTCTTTTTGCCTTCTGGTATGGTTCTGAAACGGTCCTTGGCGCGTCTTCAGAGTTTATTCAGCATGGTCTGTTGGGTGTCATTGAAGATCCCTTTGGTGGTTTTCTGTGTCTGATACTCTTTGCCCTCTTTTTTGTGCGACCGCTCTACCGCAAAAACATCCTGACCCTGGGAGACCTTTTTCGCAATGTGTACGGGTCTAAAATAGAACGATTGTCAAGTGGTTTGATGATCCTTTCGTTCTTTGGATACGCAGCTGCGCAGATCATCGCGCTGGGCATCCTTTTCCATACCATTTTTGGATTGGACGAAACGACTGGGCGGCTGGTCAGTGCCTTCCTGGTGATGTTGTATACCACAGCTGGGGGAATGTGGTCAGTGTCCATTACTGATTTTATACAAAGTGTAATCATTATCCTGGGACTGGTATTGATTACCGTCTTCCTGCTCGATCTTGTTGATATCACGACACTGTTTCAATCAGAGGATCCTTATTTCTTTGATTTCACTCCTGTCCGGCACCCCGAGGTGTCCTGGATGGACTACCTGGCAGCCTGGTGCGCATTGGGGCTAGGGTCTCTGGCTTCACAGGATATCTTTCAGCGTGCCAATGCGGCTCGCTCAGAATCTATTGCGGTAAGATCTACATTTGTGGGCGCATCCCTCTACCTGGTATTTGCCATGCTGCCACTATTGCTGGGACTCATGGTATTTCAACTCAATCCTGAAATTGTAGCGGATAACACCCAGCATGCCCTGATGACCATGATTGCTCAATACACACCGATGTGGCTGCAGGTTTTGTTTTACGGGGCTTTAACTTCCGCTATTTTCAGCACTTGCAGCGGAGCGCTATTGGCACCTGCCTCACTTCTTGCAGAGAACCTGCTTAAGCCAGTATTTTTCCCGGATAGCTCAGATCAGCAACTCCTTATTCTAAGCAGAGTTTCNGTAGTCGTAATTACAGTCATNGCCACGCTTCTGGCACTGATGAGCGATAGCATTTACCACCTGGTGAGCCAATCCTCCATACTTGGAATGGTTTCCATCCTGGTGCCTCTCTATGCAGCGCTTTTTCACCAGAAGAGTCAAAAACCCCTGGGTGCATGGTTCTCCATGTCTTTCGGGCTAAGCTGCTACATACTTTTTGAGATATTTCCTTATGAGCCGGTTCCGTCTATGTTTTTGGGATTTGGAGCATCGGTCCTGGGATTACTCATCGGGAATAGCATACAAAAGTAAAATCACCAAACCAGTGATCTTTAGAATACAATCATCGCTCCTATCCGTTGTATGATTAAAACCCTTATCTTTAGCTATTATGAAGATCCCCATCCCCAAACAAGTGCTTCGAATCATTCTTGGCTCACTGGCTTTTTCTCTACCCATAGTATTGCCTTTAGGGATGATCCTGACGGGTGCAGAACAAGTGTTATTGCCTTCTATCAGTACATACTATTACTCTGAAATGAAGTTCTTGTTTATTGGCTTCCTGGTGCTTTTTGGGGCTGCTTTTATTTTGTATGGTTTCACCTCAAGCCGGAACCTGGTAATGCTGGTAGGGACTGGTGTCATCACCTTACTCATAGCCCTGGTGCCTACACATACACCTGGAATAACTGAATGGACCGGGTATTTTCATATTGCTCATGCTGTGGCCTTCTTCGCACTTCTGGGATGGCATACAAGAGTTACATTTAACCTGCCACTTCCCTATCCACTACTTACAAAGATTGGCCTTTATATCTGGATTACAGAAGGAATATTGATCATCTACTTCCTGGCATTCAAATGGGTCTGGCCACCCCTGGTGTTTTTCCTGGAGGCTGCCATCCTCTGGCTCTTTGTGTTCGGGCTCTGGGTGAGAAATAAGATCACCAGAGAGCTGAGCAAGGCAAGGTAAGTAGTCATTGGATGACTACTTTAACCAAGGTAGTTCCTAAGTATTATATCGCAGTGTATTAGATTTCAGACCTTCATTAAGATATTGATAGTCATCCTATGACTATTTAAGATCCTTTCCTGCACTTAAACTCTATCTGCTTTAGTTAACTTCTATAACTCATTGATATATAACAATATATACCACTAGTTAAAGAAGTTTCACTTCAATTAAACAAAACCTGAATTTTAGCCGGAAATCAATCAAAATCAATCAAACACGGTGTAATTTGTAGGGATAGACACCATCTGCTTTCCACTGACATACG